>NZ_BILV01000006.1 GCF_004000745.1 Paenibacillus barengoltzii NBRC 101215 | reverse complement strand
GTCAATGGATTCACTCTGCTTTTTGCGATTCGATGGCCCAGGGCTGGCGCTCGGTCCGCACCGTCTGCCCAGATTGGACCGCCTGCTCCATCATCAAGGACAGGTATTGGTCCTGGGCCGCCTCCGCCAAGCTGTAGAACGAAGGGCCTCCATGTACGTATTGCCCCATCTTCTCCAAGCTGGTGGCGATGGCGATCTCTTCGTCCGTCAGCCGTCCCGGCCGGAACGGGTTCACGTACACCCATTCGGAGCCGGCCAGCACACCTTCGTGGTAATACCCCAAGAGGCTGCCGTTCTGGCCGGCATCCACCCGCCGCAGCTGCAGCTCCACCGGGGTGCGGAAATCGCGAAGGTAGCGAAGCTCCGTCCCGTCGATTTCCCCCCGGACGCCGCGCACCAGCACGCGATGACGCCGGATCGGTGAGAAATATTGATCGTAGGTGAAATCGAACAATGCCGTCCGCTCACCGAACCTAAGCAGCGCAATCGTCTGAGACGAAGTGACGATCTGCTCCACCTCCGGCCAGCCTCCGCGGCCGGGGCCTTGAACGAGCGGGGAGGAAATCTGCTCCCCGCGGATTTCCGCCTCCTCGAATCCCACTCCGAGCAGTTGCCGAATCAGGCTGATGCCGTGATAGCCGTGTCCCGCCGATACCTGCACGTGCGACACCTCGCCCAAGAGACCCGACCGCGCGACGGCAAGGCGGGCCGCATGCATCGGCTGGAACAGGAACTGCTCGGCCACTTGAATTTTCGCCGTAGATCCAACGGTTTCATAGAGTTGGTACAGCCCGGACAGATCGACCGCCGGCGGCGTCTCCGTCAGCACGGGTATGCCCGCTGCAGCGAGCCGAACCAGGTACTCCGGCGTAACCGTCCGAGGCAAAGACAACACCACAAAGTCGAAATCCCGCTGCTTCAGGAAGGCCTCCCAATTTGTTGTCACCGGAACGCCCCATACCCAGTTCACTTCCCGACCTTTTGCCTCGTCCCGCATATAGATGTTGCTCACTTCAAAACGCTCCGGCAGCGCGCGGGCAATCCGCAAATAAAATTCAGCCCGCCAACCGCCGCCAACCATTCCGATCCGCAGCTTGCCTCGATTGTCCATCGTCTCTTTGCTTCCTCCTCAAGTCTGCCAACCCATGCGTCAGCCTCGAATCCTCACCTGGATGTAGATGCTTGGCCGCGGGGGCCTATCACCAGAAAGGGAGAACCGCAGCGACAACCAATGCGAGAATACGTGCCATATTGGTCAGCAGGAAGTTTTGCACCGACAAGCCAAACGTAAATTGCTTGGTTGGCTGCGCGGTAAACGTTCGGATATTTTTGGACACTGGCACCACGGTGAGGAGAACCAGCAGCAGTATCAATGGATGAACCCCCAGGATCGCCAGTACAATCACATCCACGTAGGCCGCATAATAGAGCAGTTTAAACAACAGCAGCGCCGGACCTTTTCCAATGTAAATCGGTAAGGTGTAGCGTTTGTTGTCGATATCCTCTTCCATATCGCAAATATTGTTGGCCAGCATGATGTTGGCAATGCCAAGAATCGCCGGTATGGAGATGAGGAAGACCAGCAGCGTCTCCAGCAAATGAACTTGGAGAATCACCGTGCCGCCCTGCAGCGAAAGTGAAGCCAATTGGTCGCCCGCATGGATGTAAGCCGACACAAATATAATAACAAACCCCATGAACAGTCCGGAAAAAATTTCGCCCAGCGGCATCCGGGAGATCGGTATCGGCCCAAAAGAATACAAGATGCCGACCGCAAACGACAACGCGCCAAGCAACAGCAGCAGCCACCCGGTCTGAAGGAAGAGCAGCACTCCCGCGGTCACCGCGATCGTGAACAGCAAAATAATCAGTGCCAGCACCGCGGTTGGATTCATGCCGTACTTGACGATGGCATTATGTTTTTCATAGCCATAGCCGTGCTTGCGGTTCGCTTTTTTGTAATCCACATAGTTGTTGATCGCCGTCGTGGTCATGTCGAAGCTGAGCAAGGAAATCAGCATGAGCACAAAATGCCAAGGCTCAAACACATGGAACCGATAGACAGCATAGACCGTGCCGAACAGAAGCGGAATCATACTTGCGGCCTTCGTCTGGATTTCCACCAGCTTGAGAAATTTGGTGATCGCCATTCTCCATCATCCTCTTTTTATCTAGTTAAAAAGAAGATATCTTACTTTTGAAATAATGGCTGTTGGATATGTCCTTGACAAAGGGCATTAGGCTAGAATTCGCAAGCCGATGTATTCGATTCGTTTGCCATGACCTGACGGCTTAAGCTAAAATGCAAGTAAGTTGTACCATTACTGTAGAAGAGGGGTTCGCGTATTGTCCATGTTCTCCACAGAAGACCTGATTGGATCTTTGATTTTTCTACTTATCCTCGCTGTGATCGCCGTATTGAATTTGCGTAAAATGAGTTCCGGGGCTTACGATCTCAAGGCGCTGCGCAAACGCGGTCTGGTGTGGACGGAAGTGGCGGTCGCCTTGTTTCTGCTGCAGCTCTTGCTGCGTAAGGGAGACAACCGCTTTCTAGTGGTCCTTGGCATGGTGGTGTTGTTTGCTGCCAGTCAATGGCTCGGAGCGATCTATTTGGAACGGAAAGAAAACCGAGGGGAGAAGAAATAAATCAGCTGGGCAGCGGCAAACCGGAATCAGCGGTCATCCGGATCGTGTCGCCGCCCCGCTTGACATCATACATCGTTGCATCGGCGAGCCGAAGCATATCCTCCAAGCTTGCGTTCCCATCCGGTGACAGACTGATGCCAATGCTGGCCGAGATACTGATCCGTCTTCCCCGATACACATAACCTTCAGCCAGGCTGGATCGAATGCGGTCCAGCACTTTTAATACCCCGTCCTCCTGCAGGCCTACCAGCAAAATCACGAATTCATCCCCGCCCAAACGGCAAACCGTATCCTCCGCCCGGACTAGGGTGACCAGCCGGCCTGCGATATGCTTCAACAGTTCATCCCCGGCTTCATGGCCGTAGGTGTCGTTCACTTCCTTGAAATTGTCCAGATCCAGGAACATCAGGGCGACGGGCTCTCCTTGCCCTTGCGTTTCTGCGTACTTGGCATAAAATTTTGCCCGATTGGCTAGTCCCGTCAGCTCGTCATGATAGGCCAGGAATTGAATTTTTTCCTCTAGCTGCTTCCGTTCCGTGATATCAATAACGACCCCTTCCAGCCTTACGAGATGCCCATGGTTGTTGAAATACGGCCGTGCCCGGTTCTGGAACCATCTGATTTCACCGTCGGGCCGAACGATGCGGCATTCCTTCGTGGAGTTCGTTTTTCGAAGGATGAGTTCATGCTGGATCTCGAGGAATAGCTTCAAGTCCGCAGGGTAGATGATCTCCTGCACTTGCCTCCCCTTCAGGCTCTCTTTCGAATATCCCGTAATTTGCTCGAACCCGGAGGAAACCTCCAATTCCATTTTACTGAGGTCATAAGCCCAGACCCCAACGGATGCGTTTTCAAGGATATCATTCAAAGGCAACTTGTCGCTTTCAGTTCGAGGTGACAGCATCTTCGTCGTCAGTACATAGATCAAGCAAAACGATAAGATAAACAGACCGTATACCACAAAAAATACAGCATCGCCGCGTTCCAGCTTCCCGCTCAACAGCGCCCCCCGGTATGCCAGCGCTAAATACAGCATCGACAGAAGATGAAGTGCGCCTGCCACCGCGACCGCAAGATAATGATGATACATCAAGCTGAGGAGCGGCAGCAGCCCCAGGAATATATAATTCGTCACGGACAAATCCGTGAATACCATTACATTGAGGTAAATGAATAGCATCACTAGCGTTAAGATCATCGTAAGCCGCGGCCAGCGGCGTCTTACCACAAATCCGGCCAGCACCAAGAGCAGAGAAGCGCCCAAGATCGGTTGTGCCACTTCGAAATGCCGATGAACCAGCATTTGCAGCACACTGGCAACAATAAACAAGCCGACAAGCAATTTCAGCATCCAGATGTTTTTGATATGAATTTGGTGGGCGTTCATCCGTTCTCCCCCCTTAAAGTGAGGCTCATGATAAAATGAATGTATTGGGTACAAAGAACTACGTCTAAGGAAATATTATACTACAACTGCAAAATTGTGCTACACGATTTTATCAGCAACACCCAAATAAAAAAAAACCGGAGCGATATCCTCCGGCTTGAATCTCATACCTTCATGCAGATGTCACGGCACATATTGCTGTACGATCCGGACGACCTTGCCTTCTTTCAGCGTGAGGTGATATGGGAATAGGCTGAGATCCAGCAGATCCGTCTGTTGGAACAACTCCCTAAATTTCTTTAAGGTTACGGTTTCATCTGCCTTGATTTCGATATCCTCCGGCTTACCGGTACGGTCATAAATCTGCAGTATAACTTCAGCTTCCGGGGAAACCGGATAACTCACCGATTCCTCTGCGTCATTGACGATATAATAGCCGTCCGGTGGTCCGTCAATGCCAGCCTCCGGTTCGCGTTCTGCGAAGATCGCCGCCGCCTCATCCCCCTGATACCACAAGATCGGGTCCACCGTGAGAACTCCTCCGTCAGAATCAAGGCTCACGGCGTTCAAGTATACCGTAACCGTCTCGGGTAACTGCAGCTCCGCCATCCCAACAGTCGACGACTTGGCTCCTGTTCCCGTTCCCGCTCCGGCAAGAAACCCGAAGGACGACGGCGCATGGGCATCCAGCCCGGGTAACATCACAATGAGCGCCAGGGGAAGCAGCGCTGTAAACCAATTTTTCATGTCAGGTCCGCCTTTCTCATGTCTGCACATCCAGCGATTTACCGCCTCAGGATTTCCATTGTATGGCTTACAGGTTCATTATATGACGGCCTGCCGAAAAAAGGGTCTCACCCCGGTTAAAACAAGTAACAAAATCTTCTTCAATTTCCTAGTGCGCCGGAAAAAAAGCCAGTTGAATCACGAAGATCACGCCAAACACATAAAGCAACGGGTGAACGTCCCGCCCTTTGCCGCTGACCAGCTTCATCACCGGATACGTGATGAACCCAACAGCGATCCCGGTGGCGATGCTGGCGGTGAGCGGCATCATCAACAGGATCGCGAAGGCCGGAAACGCCTCATCGAACGATTTCCACTGAATCCGGGCCAATCCTTCCATCATAAAGCAGCCCACAATAATCAAGGCAGGTGCGGTGATGGCCGGAAGACCGGAGATCGCCCCCACCAGCGGCGAGATGAACATCGACAGCAGGAACAGTACAGCGACGACGAGTGATGTCAGGCCGGTGCGACCGCCCGCCGCCACGCCGGTCGTCGATTCGATGTAGGTGGTGGTGGGGCTCGTACCGAACATCGAACCGATGGTGGTCGCCGTCGCATCTGCGAGCAATGCGGCCTTGGCCCGAGGAAGCTCGCCGTTCTTCATAGCGCCGGTTTGTTCCGTAACGCCAATCAGCGTGCCGGTCGTATCGAACAGCGTAACGAGCAGAAATGCGAATACGGTCGTGTACAGCCCTTGGCTAAAGACGCCGGACAAATCCAGGTCGAAGAAGACCGGCGCAGGCGGCACAGACACGAAGCCGTCCAATTTCAGTTGACCGGTAAAATAGCCCACCACCGCGGTCAGTGCCATGCCGATAAACAGCGCGCCGGGAACGCGGCGGGCCATCAGCACCAGTGTGACAAAGACGCCAAACAAGGTCAGCAACGTCACCGAGCGGTGCAAATCGCCAAATGTCACGAGGTTGTCGGGATTCGCCACGACGATGCCAGACATTTTGAGCCCTAAGAAGGCGATGAATAACCCGATCCCCGCAGTAATGCCGAACTTCAGCGAATCAGGAATCGCGCGGATCAGCGCTTCCCGCAGCCGGGTTAAGCTTAGCAGCAGAAACAGCACCCCGGCAAAAAACACCGTGCCCAGCACGGTCTGATAAGACAATCCGGTGCTGGCAACCACGCTCGTGAAGTAGGCGTTCAACCCCATGCCGGGAGCGATGGCGATCGGATGCCCGGCGAACAGCGCCATAAACAGCGTGCCGACAACCGCCGCAATCACGGTAGCCATAAACACCTGATCAAACGGAACTCCAGCCGCGCTTAGCACAGCGGGGTTGACGACCAGGATGTAGGCCATCGCCAGAAAGGTAGTTAGCCCGGCGAACAGCTCGGTGCGAATGGTCGTTCCATGTTCTTTTAATTTAAAAAACCGGTCCATAATCAATGGATGCCCCTTCCTTCTGAATATTCATGTTGTCAGTATAGCCAATCATTCCCTATGCCATCATCCCTGTTCCTTGCCGGATGTTCAATCGAAATCTTCAAGTTTTCCAGAATGTTCACATCTAGTCAACGTGAAAAAAACCGGTCCGATGGAAACTTCCCACCGAACCGGTCTGTGTCCGTCTCAAGCATAGACGGCCTTTGATTTCCTTTACAATTAACGCGATTCCGGGTTAACCTCCGGCTTAAACTCCGGATGGCTGCCTGCAGCAACCTGCGTTTCCTCCGGCGCATAAGTGCGGCGCAGGAACAAGCCGATCACCAACGCCACCACGCCAACGTACATCGAAATGGTAAACGCTTGGTGCATACCGGACACCAGTGCGTTCCCCAGCTCGGCTGGATCCTGCGGATTGGCCGAAGCTTTCAAGTAACGTTCTTGGCCATGCGAGAAGATGCTGATGAACAGCGCGGTGCCGATCGCGCCCGACACCTGCTGCAGTGTGTTCATGATCGCGGTGCCATGCGGATACAAGTTACGAGGCAGCTGGTTCAGCCCCGTCGTTTGCCCTGGCATCATCACCAAGGAAATTCCGATCAGCAGCGTAATATGCAACGCGATGACCTCTCCGGTCGAGCTGTCCGTCGACAAGCCGCGCATGAACCACAAGGTGGCGATCACGATGATAAGCCCCGGCGCGATCAACGCGCGCGGACCAAATTTATCGAACAACCGTCCCGCCACCGGTGACATCAGACCGTTGATTACCCCGCCGGGAAGCAAGACGAGACCAGCGGCGAACGGTGCCAGCAGCAGCGCGCCTTGCAGATACATCGGCAAGATAATCAGCGTCGAGAACAAGGTCATCATCATGACCATGAGCAACGCGGCCGACAAGGCGAACATCGGGTACTTGAAGACGCGGACGTCCAGAGTTGGCTCAGCGACTCGCAGCTGCCGCCAAACGAACAAGACTAAAGCGATAAATCCGGCAACCAGGCAGGTATAGACAACAGGACTTGACCACCCTTCACCTTCGCCCGCGTGGCTAAACCCGTATACGATACCGCCAAAACCAATCGTTGACAGCAGAATGGACAGCAGATCCACCCGCGGTCTCGTTAATACCGACACGTTCCGCAAATACAGCGCTCCGTAGACAATGGACAATACCGCGAGCGGAATCACCAGATAGAACAGCCAGCGCCAATCCAGCACATCCAGGATTAAGCCGGACAGCGTAGGACCAATAGCCGGACCAAACATAATGACCAGACCGATCGTGCCCATGGCCGCCCCTCTTTTTTCCGAAGGATAGATCGTTAGAATGGTGTTCATCATGACCGGAAGCAGCAGCCCTGTTCCGATCGCCTGAATAATCCGACCCAGCAGCAGCACGCCAAACGAAGGAGCAATCCCGCAGACAACCGTTCCGACCAGAAACAGAATCATCGCCGACAGGAACATCTGCCGCGTCGTAAACCATTGAATCAACAGCGCCGTAATCGGCACCAGAATCCCAATCACTAACATATAAGAAGTAGAAAGCCATTGTATCGTCGAAGGCCCCACGCGCAGTTCTTGCATCAAATCCGTGTAGGCCACATTCAGCAACGTTTCATTTAATATGGACACAAAGGCCCCGATGACCAGGGCGATCGTAATCGGCAGACGCCTGATCCCTTCCACACCGGCGCCATGAGCCGATGACATCGATGATGTATTCATTTGTAGGGTTACCTCCATCTTCTCCTATTTTGGGACTTTACGCCTCTCTCTAGGTTAATCTATATAAACAAGGCAAAGCGTGCCTTGGGGTTCACGACGGGGAAGTTGTGTAGACCATTCTATATATTAAAATTTAAGGAAAGAGGCGCTGATCTCACTTCCTTCTGCCGCAAGGGCTCCTGAGCAACGGGGCTCAGGAAGGAAAAAGCCGCGGAACCAGACGAGCTGCTGTGTGCAGCGGCTGGCTGCTCTTCTGCGTTAAGCACATGATGATCGAACCTTCGACGATCCCATTGATCAGCACGGCTAAATCCGCCGATTCTTCCGCACTGTAGCCGGAAGCGATAAATTTCTTCTCCAGTTCAGCGATCCAAGCGTTATACACGTCACAGCAAGCCTGACGAATATTCTCGTTGCTGCGGGCGGTCTCATGGGCAACGATGCCAATCGGCACCCCCAGCGTTGCATCCTCGCGATCATAGTTGTCGGCAATCAGAAGCAGCAACGCTTGCACAGCCCCAACTGCATCTTCGGTAGAGTCCAGTACAGCGCGCAAGCTCTCCAAAGTGACGTTCTTGGTATACACAACAGCTTCACACGCGAGTTGCTCTTTCCCTTCGGGGAAATGGTAATACAACGATCCCTTGGGCGCACCGCTCATTTGAGTGATCTGGTTCAGCCCCGTCGCGTTATAGCCTTGACACTGCAGCAGCTTGGCCGTTGTTTCGATCAGCAACTGACGGGTCGGATTCTGATTGGGCATGCATACCGGTACCTTTCCGCGTAAGATTAGACCGATTGGTCTACATGATGATAAACGATGTCCAAGGACTATGTCAACACTTTTTAGGCCCGGTATGCCCCCATTTTATAGGCGAAGGTACATCTCATGAAGGCTGATTTTATCGCGAACAAAGCCATGCCGATCCAAAAATCCTTCCAGCAGTGCATTATCCGGCAAGGAAGCGGTGAACTTCACGAAGCCTAACTCCTCGCGGGCAGCGACCAACATCCGGGTGGCCAAGCCTTGACCCCGGTGCTGATGGCTGACAATCAGCATATTGATCTTACCGGTCGGACTGATCGAGAGCCCTCCGGCCCATTCACCGTCCACCCGGACGCCGTAATAGACGTTAGACGGAGTTCGTTGCTGATACTCCAAGTCGTTTTGCCAGTTGATATGAAAATATCTCCAAGGCCCCACCAGATTGGCAAAGGTCTCGAACTCGATTCGCTCCACCGGCGCTCCCGCGGAAGCCCCCTGCGGGGCCTCCAGTCGGGATGCATCGGGAAGGGTGAAGTACGAGACGTCGTATACACGGCGGTATCCTCTTTTTAAATAGAAAGCGATCGCCCGGTCGTTCCCGGCAATGACCTCCAGGAACAACTGCTTGCAACCGGCATGCAGCGCCTCCTCCCGGTGCAGATCCATCAGGCCGGCACTTACGCCTTTGCCGCGATATTCCGGGCTGACGGCCAGTGCGCCGCAGCGCATTGTCCGGACGGACTCATAGACCTTGCTGCCGCCTAAGACAACCCCCACGGGTTCATCGCCGTCGAGAGCTACGAAGGAGTGCTCACGCGCATTGCCTTCCGGACCAAAGAATCGATCCGCAAATTCCGCTTCGGTCAAATTAAATTGGATGATATAATCGGCAAAACCGCGTTGAAACGCCTGATATATCGTGCTCATGTCCAGGTCCGTGCCTCGCTCATATCGAATCATCGTCTCGTTCTCCTCCCTCGTATGGCTTTTTACCAGGCGTACGCTTTTGGCGCTTCACCACCCGGACCCGGGAAAATTTCGTCAATAGCTTTGAGCGTATCCTCACTCAGCTCGACTTCGACAACCCGCAGCGTTTCCTCAAATTGCTCCAGCGTCCGCGGCCCGATAATCGGCGCCGTCACCGCCGGATGCGCCAGCGTCCAGGCGAGGGCCACCGTGGCTTCGGATTCGCCCAGCTCTTTGCACAGGTTGCTAAACCGCTCCAGCTGCGGGCGCAGCTTCTCGAGCCGTTCGGTCTGCTTCGCCGTACGCGAGCCCGGCTGCGGATTCAGATTCCCGCCGAGAATCCCGCCGTCCAACGGACTCCACGGGATCACGCCGATCCCCAGCTCCTCGGCTGCAGGCAGAACCTCCAGCTCGGGCAGTCGGCACAGCAGGCTGTACTTATGCTGCTCGGAGACAAGGCCCAGCGCCCCGTGAGCTTTCGCCTCATATTGCGCCTTCACAAGATCCCGCCCAGCGAAGTTACTGGCACCAACGTAACCGATTTTGCCTTGTTTTTGTGCGATATCAAAAGCATTCCATAACTCATCCCAAGAAACGTTCCGGTCGACATGATGCATCTGGTACAGTTCGATATGGTCCGTGCCGAGCCGACGCAACGAATCGTCCAGATGGCGGCGGATTTTGTAGGCCGATAAGCCGGATTGGCCTTCATTGGGATCCGACGCAGGATCGCTCATCGCTCCGTACACCTTCGTCGCCAGCACAACCTTCTCTCTGCGGCCGCCGCCCTGCGCGAACCAACGGCCGATGATCTCCTCGGTCCAGCCGCGATGCGACGTTCCACCGTAGACATTCGCCGTATCGAAGAAATTAACGCCGGCATCAATGGCAGCGTCCATGATTTTAAACGCTTCCTTCTCGTCCGTCGTTGGCCCAAAATTCATCGTTCCCAGGCACAAACGGCTGACCTTCAATCCGGTTCTTCCCAAACTGACGTACTTCATGTCAACAACCTCCTTGAGCGTTTTTTTGGAAGTAATTTGCCATGATGAAATAGTCCAAACCCATTATATACCAGATGGGAGACCCGGGGAAGGCAAGCCGATCCCAGCTAAAGGGGATGGTCGGCTCCCCCTTTGAATCCTTCAAACCCGTCATCTGCCGCGTACATGGGAATAGCCCCCGTCTCCCCTATTGAGGTGCAGCCGAGGGCTTTATTTTATTGGCCCGAATTCTCACTTGTACTGCCGGATGGCGGCGCCGGGACGGGAAGGAGCCCCTCCGGTTCTGCGCCCGGTTCAGATTCAACATAGTGCTTGAGCAACGCCAACTTGTTCTCCCAGAACCGCTCGAAAAACGCCAGCCAGCGCTTCAGCTCCAACAGCGGGTCGGCCTCCAGGCGGTAGCGCGTCTCCCGGCCGACCTTGCGCTCGCGCACAAGGCCAGCCTCTGCCAAGATACGCAAGTGCTTGGATACCGCAGTTCGGCTGATAGGGAACTGGCTGCTGATATCCTTTAGCGCCAGCTCTTGCCCGCTCAGCAACTGCAGCAGTTCTCGGCGCGTCGGGTCGGAAATCGCCTGGAACACATCATGTTTTACAGAAGCGGCCTCTGCCATGACTTACTCCTGTACATATTTAGCCAACGCAGCGACGATACCCGTCCAGCCCTGATCCATACGGCCGCGAACCAGCTCGTGCGCCTCGCCGAACTCAGTCACTTGGTAGGCAGTCCAACCGCCGTGAATCAACGTAAATTCCGTTTGCTCCCCTTTTTCCTCCAACTCAAAGGTCACCGTCCAATCCTTGCCCCAAGTGAACGACAGCCGGTGCGGCGGCTCCAATTCCATCACCTTGCACGGGGAATCTCCAAACGGGCCGGCATGCAGGACAAACTCATAGCCTAATACCGGCTGAAAACTATTCGGCATAAACCAAGCGGCAATCCCCTCCGACGTAGCTACAGCCTCCCATACCCGCGAGATCGGTGCATTGAGCAGCATCGTATGCCGAATATCCGGCAGCTTACCCGTATTGTTCTGTTCCATCATCTATTCTCCTTTATAATCTTGATTGATTAGCTAACATGAAACCAAATGGTTTCCTAATAAAATCGATTATATGACACCATTTGGTTTCATGTCAATCAAAAGAGATCCACCCCAATCCACGAATGCTAGCGAGGATCAATTTAGCGAGAACTCATGAACAAATTTTATTATTCCGATGATAGACATGAATTGGACTACTACGGTAACGTCGACAAAACGAATCTTCCCGATCCCCTTTTGTTTGAGCTTCGCTTCAAACTGGCGGGCGAGAAGATCAATTGAACTTCGCATTTCATTCCCATGACCCGCTATCCTTGCACAAAAAAGATCCGCATCCCCTGCCAAAAGCAGCGATGCGGATCTTCTTCGGATCTAAGCTCCCCCTATAGTTTACGGCGGATCTCAAACAATCGGGCAGACGGCGCGGAAGGCAGAGTCACTGTCAGCTGACCTGCGGCGGCATCCCAGTTCCATGCGCAATCCAAGTCCTGCGGATAGGCACAGCGGATGTCCAGCCCCTCCCCTTGCAGCGACGGAAGCGGCAAGGATTGTGAGGAGGTTTCCCCGCGCGTACGCCATACAGCCAGATATACCATATCGCTGCCCGGCCGGCGCAAGCCAAGGCTGATCCAGTCGTCCTGCTGCTTGGGCAGCCCCAGCGGCCAGAACGGCAATGCCTCCGGAATGTCTGCGCGAATCGTCTTGTAATAGTCCAGCGCCTGCTTCACCAGCTCCCGGCGTCGCGGGCTTAGCTCCGCCAAATGACCGCTCTGATGCACACGCAGCAGCAGCGCATTCACCATATTGAAGACGACCTCTTCATCATCGCCTTCCCGCAGCGGATACGACCAGATAGCGGATTGCTCCGGCGTCAGCGCGGACGGGGATGAAGCGGCAATCGCCGCATAGTTCACGTAATTTTCCTGATCACTGGTCGACTGGATGCTGTGGCGGCTTAACATCGCATAATCCATCCGCATCCCGCCGCTGGAACAGTTCTCGATAACGAGCTCCGGATAGCGTTCAAAAATCCGATCGAGCCAAGCCAAGTATGCTCGGTTATGCTGCAGCAATCCATCGCCGAAGCTGTCCGCCGCCGTTTCCGTCCCGATCCCGGCGTTGATGTTATAGTCCATCTTGATATAGCCGACACCATAGTCCTCCACCAATCGGCGAATGACCTCATCGGCGTGGGCCACCACCTTCGGGTTGCGATAGTCGAGCTGGTAGCGACTGCGGTCCATCACCCGTTTGCCGTGCCGCATGAAGAACCAGCTGTCGTCCGTGTCTGCCAGCTTCGGACTGTTGATGCCCATGACCTCCAGCTCCAGCCATAGTCCCGGCACCATCCCTTTGGTGCGGATATAATCCAATACGTACTTGATCCCTTCCGGGAACCGTTCCGAAGACGGCAGCCATTCCCCCACGCCGTCCCACCACTCACCCGAAGCGTACCAGCCGGCATCGATGCAGAAGTATTCGCAGCCCGCTTCAGCCGCGGCATCAATCAACGGCAGCAGCTTGGTTGTCGTAGGTGAACCCCAAAGACAATTCATATAATCGTTAAAAATAATCCGCAATTCCCGGTTATCCGCATTCGGTCGGCGAATCCGGCGACGGTAAGCGGTCAGCTGGCCGATCGCTTCCTCGAAGCCTCCCTTCGCCGCGCCAACAGCCACCGGGACGCTGATAAACCGCTCACCCGGTTGAAGCGATTTCCACCAATGGTTATCGTGTTCAGTTGGTCCGCTGAGGAGCAAGGTCAGTTGGTCCACCTGATCGAAGATCTCCCAATGCCAAGAGCCGTTATGTTCGATTTGCCAGAACAAGACGCTCTCCGCCTCGCGGTTCTCCAGAACCGCCATCGGGATATGCTCGGCCGCCGACCAGGAGCCGGTATTGCTGCAGGAGATCCGCTTGGAGCTGCGATCCGTCAAATGAGATAAGCCGAGCTCAGGTAATCGGTATGTGCGCCACTGCAGCTCGCTTTGCCATCCGGTATGGGGGATGGACAGCCGCATTTTCTCGTCCCGATCCTGGCGGCCCTCCTTATCCAACCCGGTCAATGCAAAAGAGGAAACATACTCAATCCCCACCGCTTCCGGCCCGGCATTGTACAGTTCTGCCCAAGCTCGGACCAATTGCACCCCGTCGTAAAATTGGAGGTGTTGCACCGCCTGCAGCCCGGTCTTCGGGTCGCGCAGCGCGATTTCCAGCTTCCTCCCGAACTCGTTCCGTCCTTTGGTATGACCGGCGTACACCATCCTCAATCCCGGGTACGATGCCCGGTGGGTCCGTCCGTGATATTCGGCCCGGTCCTCTCCAGTGAGTTGCAGCTCCATCAGCCGGAATCCCGGCTTCTGCTCCTCCCGGATCACCGCTTCACTCAATGCACTTGCTCCAAAATGCAGCAGCCGCACATCCTGCTCGTCGGTGACTTCCAAAATGAGATGTAAGCCGTTCTCCCTTAGCTCGATTTGATTCATCGCCCTCGTACACTCCTTTACCTGTCCTAAGTAAAAGCAAAACCCAGCACCGATAGTTGGTGCCGGGTTCATTTCGTGGTTTCACGAACAACCGAGATTCCCGTTGATTATTCAGCCGAACCCAGTTGTACCCATGCTTGTTCGATTTCGGTCACAGCTTGATCTTTGGTTTTGCTGCCGCCGATGTAAGCTTGCATGATTTCGCCGAATTTTTGATGGAACGTATCCAGGGAGTAGTTGACCGCCAGGTCACCCGATGGTTCGGATTTCAGGATTTCGTTCATTTGTTTCGGCATATCCAGTTCTGGGAGCGGAGCATCCTTGATTGGAGGAATGACCTTCGCGATCGTGGAGAACCAGTTCTTGCCGTAGTCGGAAGTATACAACCAGTTAAAGAATTCGATCGTTTCGTCAACGACCGCAGAGTCTTTGTTGATACGCAGAGCTTGGTCCGCACCCGTGATGATCGTCGATTGTTCGGCTTTGTCGCTGACCGGATAGCCGGCGATACCGATTTGAATGTCTGGGTTAATCTTCTTGATCGCCTCTTCGTCCCAGGCACCCTTACCTGACAAGATTGCCGCTTTGCCGGATGCGAAGTCGCTGACTTGTGCGTTGCTGTCGCGTTCCAGCGGTTTGTCGGTGCCATGTTTTACCGTGGTATCGATGAAGTTAAAGAAGTTGTCGTACAGCGCCGGATAATCCTTGATTTTCGCATCCCCGGCAATAAAGCTCTTCACCAGATCCTGCGATGTTACACCGGCATCTTGAGCTGCAGCGTTCACGAAATGTTGGAAGATGTGTTTCCATACCCACCATTCTTTGTACGCATTCGCAAATGGCGTAATGCCTTTCGCTTCCAGTTTAGCGATGGCATCCTCCAGCTCCGCCGTCGTTTTCGGGAAGTTCTCGATTCCTGCTTCGTCGAACAGTTCCTTGTTGTAGATTAAGGAGAACAGGTTCCCTTTCACCGGCAAGCCCAGCACTTTACCGTCAGAGGAAGTCATATTCGCACGAACTGCATCCGTCATGGCCGCAGCCAGCGGTTGATCCGTCAAATCCGCACTGTATTCAGCAAAAGTGTCGATATCTCCGCCCGCGGTCGTTTGGAATACATCCGGCGTGCTTCCTGCTGCAATTCTGGATTTCAATACCGTGTTGTAGTCCGCCTGCATGATTTCCAGGTTAATCGTCACGTTTGGCTTCACTTTCTTATATTCCTCAATGTAGGCGTTAAATGCGTCGGTGTATTCCGGAGAAGCCGTGAACATGTTGATGGTTACGGGTTTGGAATCATCCGTCGCTGCGCCGTTACCACTGCCTGCGTTGCTTGCCCCGTTATTCGCCGCGTTATTGTTGCCGCCGCAAGCGGATAACAGGCCCATAATCAACACCAGGCTGAATGATAAGGCCAGAATCTTTTTCTTCATTAGCTTTGCCCCCCACTTTCATTTTGGTGAATATTTACTATGCTCCCTATTTTAAAGAAGGAAGTCAAGTGATGAAATGTAGATATGTGGTGAATTAAGGGTAAAAAAGTGAAGCCTTGCCGTCAGTTCACTTTTTGCCCCTTTCCTCCTGTTGCTGGCGGTATTCGGATGGTGACAGCGAATAGTAATTCCGGAACGCCTTGCTGAAATAGTTTTTGTCCTTATACCCCAACATTTCCGAGATCTCCTGGATTTTGAGCGACGAATCATCCAGCAGCTCTCTGGCCTTATCCATACGGATCTTCTGCACATATTCATGGATGCCGCAGCCATATTGTTGCTTAAACAGCTTCATTAAATACTCGCGGCTCAAAAAATATCTCTCCGTGAACATGGAAATTTTGATGTCCTCAAAATAGTGATGGTCGATATATTCCTTGATGACCTCAACGCTGAACGGGCGGCCTGCGGCCATCGAGCGGCAGACTTGCTCGTGATAATATTCTGTTAAATGAAGCAGGATGGCCTCGAACTGATCAAACGAAGTGATATCCGTGCTGATTCCAATCTTATGCAGTGACCGATCTCCGCCGGAGGAAGGAAGCTTGTCCGCCGGAACGCCCAGCTCGGAAACCGTATCATTCATGAGCACGACGATTTCCCGCATCAACCGATCAGCCGCGCCGATGCTGAAGGATCCAGCGGCTTTGATGCTCTTGGTAAACTCGACCACCACCGATTTGGCATGGTTAAGATTGCCTGCCTCTAACGCCCCCCGCAAGATCGGCATTCGACTGGAGAAGGAGAACGTCTCCTTGCTCGCTGCCTTATCCACCTCTCCAATGACCGCGTTCCCTTTAAGCTTCAGCAGGTCGATGCTCTGAATGCCTGCAACCGCCTCATCATACGATTCAGCTAAGTGTAACACATCCTCGCAATATCGTCCGATTCCTCCGACAGTCAGCATTCCAAACAGATCACCTATCGTCGATACAATTTTTCGCATCAATTCCCCTGCACGAAACGCGATCTCTTGCGGGTAGCCCCCCTTCACCGTATAGATGGCGATCACTTCCCGCTCTTGCTTCGGATTGGCAAAGCTGAAGCACTGCAGATTGTTCACCACAACCTCATTAATCACATTCGCCACAGCGAAATGGAGCAGCTCCCGGTCGCGATGAAACCGGCTCTCCTGGACAGCTTCCATGTTCAAGATCCGCAGGACGAGCGCGCCATATCGATGATCCGGTTCATCCGCCCCAATTAACGAGAGGAATGCCTGGCTGCTCTGCTTCTTAAAGCTCCGTTCAATAATGGAAAAATAGATCTTCTCCTTTAATTTCGGGAGCGACATATTAAATGCAATGTTTCGTGTGATCGATTCCTTCTGACGCTCGCGTTTGGCATTTAACACATCTACCGCCTTGCGCAGCGCCTGGTTCAAATCCTGACGATTGACCGGCTTCAGCAAATAATCGACCACTTTCGCATGAATCGCCTGACGCGTATATTCAAAGTCGTCATATCCGCTGATCACAATGGTCAGCAGCTCGGGATACTTCTCCTCGACAATCCGCAGGAATTCGACCCCGTTTAACTCCGGCATTTTCATATCTACCATAACGATGTCCGGCTTGTACTGCTCGAGCATGGCAAGCCCCATTTTGCCGTCCGTCGCTTCCCGGATTTCATCCACCTCAAGCTCTTGCCAATTTCCTAGAATCCGAATCGCCTCGCGAAGCGGCTCCTCATCGTCGATAATCAATACATTATACATAACTGCTGCCCCCTCGCGGTATGATCATACACATATCCGTCCCGTGCTCATCGCTCTGGATCTTGAGCTCTGCTTCTTCCCCATAGAGAAGCTTCAAGCGGGTATACAGATTTTTGAGTCCGATGTTCTCGCCTTCCTGCTCCTCCCACTCTTGGCGGAAGGACGTCTGGATTTGCTCCATTCGTTCCGGAGAAATGCCCGGACCGTTGTCGCTGACAGAGATCACCGCATGCTTATCCCTCAGCTCGGCCCGAATCCGAATCGAGATGCCGCTCGACATTTTCTCAAGCCCGTGCTTAATGGAGTTTTCAACCAAAGATTGAATAGACAGCTTGGGAATTTGCAGCTCCTTGAGGGCTTCCTCCCACTCGACCGTTACCTGCAGCCGGCTGCCAAACCGAGCCTTCTGCAACGCGAGATAACGTTCAATATGCTTCAGCTCCTCCCTAGCGTACACGATGTCTTTTCCACTAATACAATATCTTAGCGTCAACGCCAAGGCATCCACCATATCGGCTACTTCGTCGTCCCCGCTCTTGAGCGCTTTGGTCGAAATCGCCTGCAGCGCATTATACAGGAAATGCGGGTTAATCTCCGCCTCCAGCGCTTTGAGGATCGCATTCTTCTCCACCAGCTTCATCTTGTAGCGCTCGTTAATCAAATCGTTCGTCCGCCGCACCATCCGGTTGAAATGCCGGGATAAATAAGCGATCTCATCCTGACCCTTCACAGGGATTTCCGCATCAAAGGTCCCTTCGCTGAAGCGGCGCATCTGGAGAGACAAATCCTTCAGCGGACTCGTAATTTTGTTGGAAAACAGAGTCACCAGAATGAGCGAAATCAACAAGAATATTGTGCCGATGAGATATCCAATATTCCGCGTGGCTCGGGCAGCCGCATACAGGTTGCTGTACGGAATCGGTTTGACCAGCTTCCAGCCCCCGTTCGCTTCAATGTTGTAAATAATCAAATATTTGTGGCCAGACTCACTGGTCCAGGTGATCGGCTTCATGGAATCTCCCTCTTCAAGCCGGGCAAGCCAGGGTGCATCCTCAACCTTCTCCAAAAAAGCAGGATCATCCACATGAAACGGAACATTATTCGGATCTAGATACAGCAGGTGCTCTCCGTTTTCGAACGGGACATCCTTCAAAATTTGATCTTTCACCGTGGGCTTCATATAAAAAGAGACAATCGCCTTCGGCTCTCGGGTGACTAAGGACCGCAGCACGCGGTGATACCCCATAAAGTCCGGTTCTACATCCATGTCGTAGCCCGACTTCGCCCCTGGCACGATAAACGATTGATAGGCTTCGTTAAAACGGCTCTCCATCGCCCGCTTATACCACGCCTGATTGGGGATATCCTCCTGATAGCTCACCCGAACCGAGACGTTATAAGCTTCGCGCGTAATAGAGTAGTATTTGCGTTGATCGATCAAATAGAGATAAATGCTCTCCAAGTCATTCCGCGAGTAAAACAGCTCTCGCAGATAGTCCTCCAAGTACATTTTTGACGCGTAATCCGATTCTTCGTTCATAATCGCCTGCAGAATGTCCTCATAGTGAATCTGCGGCAGCGACATTTGTTCCACACCGGCGAGGTAATCTTCCAGCTTCTGATTAATCAGCTTCAGGTTGTTGGTGGTGCTGGCCATACTATGCTCTACGGATTCTTGTTCAAGCATCTCATAAGAGATAACGGTTAGTAGGCCAACTACTAGAATAATGATCGTCGTAAACAACAAAATAAGCTTATTGACCAGCCTACGCGAGATCCGGTCAGTAAGCGTTGTCATGATGCTTCGGATGCGGTTGAACATAGCTCCTCATTTCTAGTACCTCGGGCGAAAAAGCGAGTTCACCTTTTTACCCTTAACTGTTTTCTTAAATCCATTTTGACGGCATAACCGCTGTTTTATAATCATTATAGTCGAAAAAGCCCAAGTGTATAGGGGAGACGGTCACACCGCTGTTTATACCAATACGTCACGAAAAAGAGGTGCCATTATGTTCAAACTAGGGAGAAAACGGGGCGAGAAATTAGAGTTTGGCGTATTTACATTGCCGATTCTGATAGCTATCATCGCGGTCTTCTATTATCCGTTTGTCATGACAATCCGTTATTCCCTGACCAAGTGGAACGGGATATCCAAGCATCCGAAATTTATCGGACTGGACAATTTCAAACAAATTTTCATGGGTGACGCGAACTTCTCGCAGGCCGCCTGGTTTACGATTAAATACGCGATTCTTTATATCGTAATCATCAACGTGCTGGCGATTTTGCTGGCGTTGGTGCTGGATATGAAGCTGAAGACGACGAACTGGCTGAGAGCCGCTTTCTTTATTCCGTACATTCTCAGCTTGGTCATTGTCGGCTTTATCTGGAAGTTCATCTTTATGCAAGGCTTTGAGTCCCTTGGCGACAGCACCGGATGGGGCATATTTGATCTAAGCTGGCTGGGTGAACCTGGACTTGCCTTTGTTTCGATCCTGTTTGTCTCCATTTGGCAATCGATTGGTTTTTACATGGTGATTTACATTGCAGGTTTGCAATCGGTTCCAGATGACCTGAAGGAAGCAGCCACGGTGGACGGCGCAGGCCCAGTCCGCAGATTCTTTAACGTAACGCTGCCGTTGCTTGCTCCATCGATTACGATCTCCGTCTTTATGGCGTTGACCAACTCGATTAAAGTATTTGACGTCATCCTGTCCTTGACCGGCGGCGGCCCTGGCGGCACGACGTACAGTGTGGCGTACGACATTTACCGTGACACATTCCAGAACAACCTGTACGGCTATGGTACCGCGAAAGCGCTAATTCTGTTCGTCGCCGTGCTGATTATTACAGCGATTCAGCTAACGATCTTCAAACGCAGGGAGGTTGAGGCGTAATGAAAAAGAATACGGCAGGCCGCATCGTCCTGGAAATCGTGATGGTGCTACTCTCGATCCTGTTCCTGTATCCGTTGTTCCTGACGATCATCAACTCGCTGAAGAGCTTCTCCGAGGTCATGACCGATGTCATCGCCTTGCCGAAGAAACTCGCCTTCGAAAACTACAGCTATGTATGGGAGTTCATCAACTACCCGCGGCTGTTCCTGAATAATGCGGTCGTCACCATCCTCGGCTTGGCCGGGATCATATTAATCTCGTCCATCGCTGCGTACAAGCTGGCCCGTACGAAATCCAAAGCCAGCTCGATCATTTACTTTATCTGTATCATGCCGATGCTGATTCCGTTCCAATCGATCATGTTGACGGTGCTGCAAATGGCGAAGAACCTCCATCTCTCGGACAGCACGTGGGGACTTGGCATTCTGTACTGGGGCTTCGGCGCTCCGCTCGCCCTGTTCATCTACCACGGCTTCGTGAAGGGGATTCCGAAGGAAATCGATGAAAGCGCCACGATCGACGGTGCCTCCGGCTTCCGATTGTTCTTCAGCGTGATCTTCCCGCTGCTGAAATCGGTCACGACCACGATCATCATCATCGACGTGATGTGGATTTGGAACGACTTCCTGCTCCCATTGCTGATGGTCAACGGCTCGCCGGCAACCAAAACGCTGACGCTGGCCGCATACACCTTCGTTGGGCAATACACCTCCGACTGGCAATATGCAATGACCGCTATGGTCATGGCGGTGCTGCCTTCGATCATCGTCTTTATCTTCTTGCAAAAATACATCGTCAAAGGCGTTGTCGCCGGCGCGGTGAAAGGGTAATTATAAAACAGCCCCTGATCCTATGGATCGGGGGCTGTTTGCATGTTTAGACCATAACTGAAAAAGTGTCATGACATTTCCAGGTAACGTGCGTAGCTCCGGCTAACGCTTGCCACAGCGCTTATTTGGGCCAAAAACGGGGGATTTTATTTCTAACGCTTGCCAGCGAGCTTATTTGCGCCAAAAGGCCCTGTTTCGAGGGGGAAACGAGCAAATAAGCTCTCTCATAAGCGTTAGATTCTCATCACCCCCGTTTTTGGCCCAATAGCGTTTCTGGTAAGCGTTAGACCGCTGATTCGCTGTTGCTTTAGCTGTCTCGGCTGTCGTTACTGTTTGTTGCTGTTGTTGCCACTGTCACTATCACTGCCACAGTCATTCCGGTTACTATTCCTGCAGTTCTTAAGTTGTTGTTCCGCCTGTGACTCTAATGCCGCTAATTTAGTTACTCCGCGAGTTCCCTATTCTCAACGATTGACGTTGCCGTCGCGCAAGTTACTTTTAATGTTTATAGTTACTCCTAACTGCTTCAAATCCCACCGAGCAACGCGCACAGTTTCGGCTAACGCTTGCCACAGCGCTTATTGGGGCCAAAAACGGGGGATTTTATTTCTAACGCTTGCCAGTGAGCTTATTTGCGCCAAAAGGCCTTGTTTCGAAGGGGAAACGAGCAAATAAGCTCTCTCATAAGCGTTAGATTTTCATCGCCCCCGTTTTTGGCCCAATAGCGTTGCTGGCAAGCGTTAGACCGCTGATTCGCCATTGCGCCCTAGCTGCGCTAGGAGATGTCTTCGCCTTCGTCTTCATCCTCAAACAACGTACGAAGGACACTGTTCCGGTTTTCGAGGAAACGGCGCGTAATTTGGTAGTGATCCGTATCCTCGTAACGTATCTGCTCCAGCTGATCGCCATCAAAACTTAAGATGTCCGCGTCCGGATACCCCATCAGAATCGGTGAATGCGTGGCGATAATGAACTGGGCGCGATCCGATAAGTCATGGATAATCCGCATCAAGGACAACTGCCGGGCTGGAGACAGGGCCGCCTCCGGTTCGTCCAGCAGATAAATGCCCCGGCTGCCAAATCGATGCTTGAACAAGCTGAGGAACGACTCGCCATGCGATTGGCTGTGCAAGGACACCCCGCCGTAAGCCCGGGTTGCTGCAACATCATCGATATGCGAGGCAAACGAATAAAACGACTCCGCCCGCAAAAAGAAGCCATTCGTGACCTTCGGGTTCCAGGAGAGACGAAGGTAGTCTCCAAGCGCAGATTCCGATCGATCTACCTCGTAGACGTTGTTTCTCCCACCGCCAGCCGGATTAAACCCGCATTGGTAGGCGATCCCCTCCAGCAACGTGGATTTTCCCGAACCGTTCTCCCCAACAAAAAAGGTAACTGGACGGCGGAGATACAGCTTGTTCATCTTTCGAACTAACGGGAGCGAGAAAGGGTATGCGTGGAAGGAGGGCATCTTCTCTTTAAGCAGCGTGATCTCTCGTAAATACACCCTCTTACACCCCCTCTCATTTTGAGAATGAATCAAGCTCCTTATAAATAAAATAGTCGAAATCGGCAGGCTTGCGCATCCCGCTTAGATCCTGGGCGCAGACGCCAATAAAGGTGCCGGTGAAGCGCAATCTCTCCGCCGGATCGTCGGACATGTGGCTTACGTCAACGGCTTCGCCGACTGCATGCCAGGTCTCCCCGTCCAGGCTGTAGTAGAAGCTTGCCAGCTCGCGTTCGATAACGACCCGCAGCCAGCAGCGCGAAGCCCCTTCAATCGAGATATCTTCCGCAAGCAGTTCGTCGTAGACGCCGTATTTGGTCTGGATCAAATTCAGACTCTTGCCCTTCGTCTCATCTCGGGAGATCCGCAAATACACATGATCGTTCGTGTCGTAGAACACGGTCAGACCGGCCATCTGCTGGAACGTCTCCGGCTCGAACTCCACCACCGTCTCCGCCAGGCAATGGAACGATTGCTGCCGCCGCGCCACCAGGCTCTGCCGGAACAGCGAGTTCATCGATTCACGACCATACAAGCGCAGGAAGCCAGGACGTTCCCGCAATGTCAGCCAATCCTCCGTCGCTGGAACACGCAGCGTGCTCCAATGTACCCCCAGCGTCTCCGCCTCGAAATCGTCCCGTTCCGCCTCCGGTTCAAACGGGTGCGGCGGCAAGGCGGGAGCAGGCACCTTCACTTGCGGCTCATTCCCACCGGTTTCCAACCGGAACCAACCATCTTCGGTCCAGACCCCGCGCTGGATCGCCGTTTCTCGGCCAAGCGTGCAATAGATGTCCTTCGTCGGCCGCCCGGTCAGATGCACCATGTACCATTCCCCTGTCTGGGTCTCGACCAGCGAGGCATGTCCCGCCTTTTGCAGCTCCAAATGCGGTTTACCCGCCGAGGTGAGAATCGGATTGGTGGGGTCCACTTCATACGGTCCGTCAATCGTTCGAGATCGGGCCATCGTGACCGCATGTTCGTAATGCGTGCCGCCTTCCGCGGTCAGCAGGTAGTAGTAGCCATTTCTTTTATACAAATGCGGGCCTTCGGTTACTCTAAGGTCAGTGCCTAGGAAAATATTTTTCACCGGTCCCACCAGCTTCTGTTGCTTCGGATCGTATTCTTGAAGCACGATGCCAGCAAAGTGATTCTTCCCTTTCCGGTGATCCCACAGCATGTTTACCAGCCACTTGCGCCCGTCATCATCATGGAATAACGAAGGGTCGAAGCCGCTGCTGTTCAGATAGATCGGATCCGACCAAGGGCCGCGGATATCCGGAGCAGTAACGAGATAGTTGGGCGTATCCTTGAACGCGCCGTGGCGGCTTTTGACATCAGTGTAAATCAGGTAGAACAGCCCGTTATCATAGCTGAGGCAAGGGGCCCATATCCCGCAAGAGCCGGGGTTGCCCAGCATATCTAGCTGCGACACCCTCGTCAGCGGGTGGCCGATCAGCTGCCAGTGCACGAGATCTCGGGAATGATGAATTTGCACGCCCGGGAACCATTCGAAGGTAGAGGTCGCGATGTAGTAGTCATCCCCAACTCGCAAGATTGAAGGATCAGGGTTAAAGCCGCGTAAAATCGGATTCGTGATCATTGGACGTTCGCTCATAAGTTCCTCCTATAAAAACTGTTATCGAATTGGTTATTGTTTTTTCGCTCAACACTTCAAATTTCGATTATAATAGAAATTAGGCTTTTGTATCTCAATTCCTGCCTAAGGAGGCTAGATTTTATGCCTGATTCAAGTAAGACTAACGATTCATCCCATCGTTTATCCCATATTCCGGTCTCGATTCTCGACCTTGCGCCGATTACCGCCGGCAGCACGGCGGCCGAATCGCTGCGCAATTCGCTGGACCTGGCCCAGCATGCCGAGAACTGGGGCTATCACCGCTATTGGCTCGCAGAGCATCACGGCATGCCCGGCATTGCCAGCTCGGCGACCTCCGTCGTGATCGGACACATCGCCGGCGGTACGAAGAAGATCCGCGTTGGATCCGGCGGTATCATGCTGCCAAACCATGCGCCGCTTGTTATCGCGGAGCAGTTTGGCACGCTCGAGTCGCTGTACCCGGGGCGGATCGATCTCGGCCTGGGTCGGGCGCCCGGCTCCGACCCGCTGACTTCGCACGCGCTGCGCCGCGGGCCGGGCAGTGACGGGCAGGATTTTCCAGAGCGGCTCGCAGAGCTGCGGAATTATTTCCAGCCCGTCTCCGGTTCCTCGATGCGCGTGCGCGCCATTCCCGGCGAAGGCTTACACATCCCGATCTGGCTGCTCGGCTCCAGCGGCTTCAGCGCGCAGCTGTCCGCCCAGCTCGGTCTGCCGTTCGCCTTCGCCAGCCATTTCGCGCCGGATTACTTGCTCCCGGCGCTCAATTTATACCGCACGCACTTCCATCCGTCAGCGGAGCTGGCGAAGCCTTATGCGATGATCGGCGTGAACGTGATCGTCGCCGATACCGATGCGGAGGCCCGCCGCTTGGCGACCTCCCAGCACCAGCAGTTCTTGAACCTGATCCGCCGGCGAACCTCACAGCTTAGCCCGCCGGTGGATCATCTCGATTGGACGCCGCAGGAGCAAGCCGTGGTTGAACGCCAGCTCAGCTATTCGGCGATCGGCTCACCCGAGACAGTGCGAAACCGGCTGGAGCACCTGCTGGCCGAGACCGAAGCCGACGAAATCATCGTCGCTGCCCAGATCTACGACCACAAGGCCCGCTTGCGCTCTTACGAGCTGTTGTCCGGGTTGTTCGGAGGACAACGCTCCTTGTAATCCGAAGGGCTGCAGCCCGTGTACTCCTTAAACACTTTGGAGAAATAGTGCTGATCGCTGAATGACAAAGCATCAGACACCTCTTTAATTCGCATTTCCGGCTTGCAGGCAATCAGCCTGCAGGCCTCTTTGATTTTGAGGCCAGTATAATATTGCACGAAGGTGCTTTGGGCATACCTCTTCATGACTCGGCTGACATACGAGGGGCTGACGTGAAATTTCTGCGCCACATCGGCGAGCGAAAGATACGAGTACAGATTGAGCCTGACGTATTCCTCAATCTGCCGAAACAGCTCCTCACCGCTTTTTCGGTTCTGCGCCTGCAGCCATTCGAAGGATTGCTTCGTCCATTCCAACAAGTTCTCGCCAAACCTCTCAAAACAATCTGCATCAAGCAAACGACGTGAAGAAGTCTCGAGCTCCAGCCGATGTCCGGTCTCCTGATCGCCTCCCGCTTGTGAGAAAGCATCGGTCAAGAGTGCAACAAATCGTTCCAGCTCCGCAAACCGAATGTTGTCGCTCGACCATTTGACCAGCTGCTCGTTCAGCTTTAACAAGAACTGCTCCTTCCTCCGCCCCACGATAAGCTCAGTAAAGGCTGCGGCAGTTGCCCGATCCAGCTCAGAACCCTCCAGATGACCCAACGCATGGGGAATCTCTGTGTCTACCACGATGCCTTGATGAACCGGCTGCCGTTCGTCCAAAATGCCCGACATGCGGTGATACAGTTCAGGCAGGCGATCCGGGTCGCCGGACTGCAGCTGTCCGCCAATCGTTGCCGCGAGCCCCGCCGCCTCCAGCGTTTTGCGGACAGACTCCAGGCATTGATACACCGAGGAATAGGCGTCCGCCGCCGTTTTTTGCACCATAGCAAGAAATTGACCAGGCACCTGCGTCGGAAACACCCAGCAGAGCTGCGGAGCAAACATAGCATCCAGTCTGCGCTGAAGCTCCTCCGCATTCCAGAGCTCCCGCCCGCCGGCAAACGGCTGCCTCCGGATGAGGATCAAGAGCTTGCCGTAATAGCGGAATTGATCCCCGAGCTGCAAATCCGCATAAACCTCCGGAGCTACAATCTCCTGAAACAGCTCCGCTTCACTGGGGACCCGGCTGTGGAGACGCTCCAGCGCCCTTTCCATCACTTCCAACAACTGCTTGCGTTCGACGGGCTTAAGCAAATAGTCAAATACCTGCAAATTAATCGCCTTGCGCGTGTATTCGAAATCGTTGTATCCGCTGATCAAAATAAATAACAACTGCGGGCGGATCTGCTTCGCCTCTTCGATAAACGCGAGGCCGTCCAGCTTAGGCATGCGAATATCGGTCAACACCAGGTCTACCGGCTGCTGCCGGATGAGCTCCAACGCTTCCTCCCCGTTGGCGGCTGTAGCCGTCACCTGAAACGGGAGCTCCAGTGAACCTAGCAGCGTTCGTATATTGCGCAAGATCGGCTTGCTGTCTTCCACAATCATGACGTTGTACATGCTGTGCCCTCCTCGTTCAGTAGAAGTCCTTGGTGAGCGATCCGATGATCTGGACCGTGGCGCCCTTTTCCCCATCTGCATGGTTAAACAGATTGAAGAACAGCCGGTTCTGGTACATTAACTTCAGTCGGCCGACGCTGTTCACAATGCCCATGTTGCCGATCGAGGCGGGTCGTTCGTTCCCCTCTCCGGCAACAGCTTCGCTCTTCCGCAGGTTATCCATGATTTCATCGATCTTCCCGGGCGGGAACCCGTCTCCGTTATCCTTAATCTCCACGGCCCACAGCCCGTTGAACTGCTTCACCGTAATCTCGATCCGCCAGGGAGGGTCACAGTGAATGAACGCATGCTCGATACAGTTCTCCACGAAAGGCTGAAGCACCAACCGCGGCAACTGCACGTTCCGCGCCGATTCGTCCGCATGGATCTCCCATTCGAGATCGTCTTCGTATTTTTGTTGAACAAGCGACAAGTAGTGCCGGGTATGCTCGAGTTCGTCGGCTAAGGTGACGTGCACGTAAGGAGAGGATACGATGTAGCGTAAGCTGTCCGACAAATGCTTGCACATATCGGTGACGACGTCGGTCTTCCCCTCCTGGGCCGCGATGCTGATCAAATACAGTACGTTATGAATGAAATGCGGTGCAATTTGGGCCTGGAGCGCAGAGTTGCGCGCCTTGACCTCCTCATGCAGGGCGATCTTCTCCCGTTCAATCGATGCTTGCAGCCGTTCCATCAGATCCTGAAAAGCCTCGTTTAATAGAATTAAATCGTTATTTTGCGTAGGGTTGTCCCATTTGAGATTCATATTGCTATAGCTGATCCGCCAAATCTGGCTGCGCAGCTTCCGGATCGGCAACAGCAGACTACGCGAAGAAAAATAAATATACACAAAAGATAACAGCATCAACGCCGTAATCAGCAAAATGGACAAATACTTGACCGAGTTGACGGGTCCCAGTACGTCTTGCTTCGGCGTCACTAGATAGGTTGTCCACCCGGTGCTTTCCGACCTGGCGTAAGCCACATAGTTCCCGTGATCGTCTACATGCACACCGTCAACTGAATGTGGCGTTGTTAACTCGGCATGCTCCTTCGGGATATCTCCAACCACCGGCTGGCCACTCTGGTCCAGGATGTACACCTGACCGCTGCCCACGCCTTGCGTGATCCTTTGCAAGTATGCATTATCCAACAAGATGCTCAGGTATCCGAATACCGTCCCGTTCTGATTATTGATCGATCGAATAAACGAAACGGCCCCTCCCTGACGTTCCAGAACATAACCGCTGCCGCTCCAGCTTCCGTCGATGAGACTCTTTTTCAGATAACCTTCGATCGAAGCCGCATCCCCTTGTAAACCAATATAGGACACGATTTTGCGTCCGGCCTTATCGTAAATCACCATGTCCTTAATATTCATTCTGGGGCCGATCGCCTGGAACATCAGATCCTTCAGCCTGCGGCTTTGATTCAGCCGTTCGAGGTTAGCGTCGGTTTGATAACCCCGCTCCAGAATCGTAAAGACATCCTTGCTGGACAAAATCCGCTGCGACATTTGGTTTTGACTGTCCACATAATCGTCGAGCTGCTGGCTCACCTTGGTCACTGCGGCCAGCTTGGCCTCCACCGTTTTCTCTTTCAACGGTTTGATGACGACCAGATTGACGTAGACGATAAAGCAACCCAATATAAACAGAAGCAGAGCTACAAAGGTTAGAAAGACTTTATTCTGCAAGCTCAGCTGGCTTCTGCGGAGGAAGAAAGGTTTCATGACGTTGGCTTGGGCCCCCTTTGGCTATCGCCATGTTGCATTAGGATGGTTTAACTGTACCACTTCGCCTCACGTCATGACAACGGTTACAAGTTCACAATTTTACACCTCATCTGTCACCCTCAGACATGTACCTGACACGCCTGGAAATCTATAATCAAGTTGCAAGCGCATTCAAAGACATATCAAACAAAGGGGGATTCGCCTTGAATCACGCACTTAAAAGAACGACTACCGCAGTCATCGCCGGTTTGCTAGCCTTATCGCTCGCAGCCTGCGGATCCGGAGGCGCCAAGTCCAACAACACCGCCCAAGACGGCAACAACAGCGGCGGCGCCAAGGGCGACAAAGTCACCATTGAGTTAGCGATCTCCAAAAGCTCGCAGGACTCCGCCTTCATCCAACAAGATATCCTCGACGAATTTGAGAAGCAGACGAACATCAAAGTCAATTTGCAGCTGATTCCAGCCGAGCAAACGACAACCGTCTTACAGACGAAGTTGGCCGTTGAAGAAACGCCGGACATCATTCAATACAATCTGGCCAGCGCAACCACGGACCTGAATCTGGAACGCAACTTTGAAATTCTGGATGACGAGCCTTGGGCCAGCCGGATTTTGAACAAAGACGTCCTGTCCGCATACGGGCACATCTACAGCTTCCATGTCAGCCAAGACACCGGGATGCAAGGCGTGGTCTATAACAAAGACATCTTTGACGAACTGGGTCTGTCCATTCCTAAGAACTTTGAAGAATTCCTGGCTGTCTGCGAGAAGATCAAAGCCAGCGGTGTCACTCCAGTATTTATGCCGTACAAGGACAACTGGGCCGCGAACATTTGGCCGGCCGCTGCGTTTGCCAACTTCGTAGCCAAGAGCGATCCGACCTTCTTCGACGATCTGAACAGCAATAAGAAAAAATGGTCCGACATCCCGGAATTCCAAACGTTCCTGCAGCAGCAGTATGACGTGTATAAGCAAGGCTACACCAACGCCGACGTCCTGAGTGACAGCTACGATATGGCGGTGGGGAAATTCCTGAACAAGGAAGTCGCCATGATGTTCATGGGAGACTGGCTGATCGAAGGCGTGCTGAAGCAGGATCCGAACATGCGCCTCGGCGTCTTCCCGATCCCTTCCGAGGAAGATGCCAGCCTGGGTGCCAGCCCGCTGGGCGGCCAGCTGTTCATTCCGAAGAAAGCGAAGCACTTGGCGGAAGCCAAAGAGTTCCTGAACTTCTTAGGCTCGAAAGAAATCGCCCAGAAAATCGTTGACTCCAAAGGGTACGTATCCAACCTGAATGACGTTACGACGCCGGAATTGCCGGACTACAAGCAAGAAATCGTCGATAACTACATCACGCCGAAGAAAACCGTCTTGACTACCGACGCCTACATGCTGGTTGACCGCAGCGAGCTGTACCGGCTGCTCCAAGACCAATTCGCCGGCGGCCTAACCCCGGAAGAGGTTCTGAAGGCTTGGGACGAGAAGTTCAGCCAACTGATGGCAGATAAAGAAATCCCCGGTTTCTAAATCGGAAGAATGGCAGGCAGCATAAGTCCCGTCCGGGGGTTATGCTGCCCCAGTCTATAGTGGGGTGGAAAACATGAAATCAAAAGCATCGGTCAAAAATCTATATTCCTATTATCTCGTATTACCGGCGTTACTCATTTACACGATCTTTTTTGTCATCCCGGCGTTTACGGGCTTTTATTATTCCTTTACCGATTGGCGGCTGGATCGCCTGACGATCAAATTCATCGGATGGGAGAACTTCCATAAGATCTTCTCCGATAAAACACTGCTCCTCGCGCTCAAAAACACCCTAATCTTCGCCGTCGTCACCGTGGTTGGGAAGAACCTGATCGGGATCGTCCTTGCGGTGGCTCTAAATATGCGGCTCAAGACGCGGAACTTGCTGCGGGCGATTTTTTATTCCCCGTCCATTCTGAGCATCCTGGTTATCGGGATCGTGTTTACTCCAATCTTGCGCACGGAAGGCGCGATCAACCGGATGTTCGATGCGGTGGGGTTGCACGCATTAAGCCAGGCTTGGCTCACCAATCCGCATATCGTCATCTGGACCATCGCCGTGATCTCGATCTGGCAGCATGCCGGTTTTCAAATGGCGATTTATTTGGCCGGATTGCAATCCATTTCCCAGGAGTACTACGAAGCGGCAACCATCGACGGGGCCGGATCCTGGAAAAAGTTCACGAATATCACGCTGCCGCTCCTGCTGCCAGCGATTAATATCAACCTGATGCTCACCCTCATCGGCGGGCTGAAGGTCTTCTCGGAGGTCTTCGTCCTGACCGGCGGGGGCCCGGGCAATGCTTCACAGGTCGTCGGCACGATCATCTTACGGTCCTTCGGCGAAGGAAGCTGGGGGCTGGGGACAGCCATCAATACACTGTTGTTCGTGGCAGTTACGATCATTGCCATCCCGCTGCTCATCTTCATGCGGCGTAAGGAGGTCACCGAATAATGGGATTTACACGCAAACTCGCCATTCGTAACTATATTGTCGAAGGCCTTCTGCTGCTGGCTTCATTGCTGATTCTTTTGCCGGTGTTAATCATGATCTTCGGTTCTTTTAAGACGAGCGCCGAAGTACTGGATTTCTCGATCAAACTGCCCGAAAAGTGGATGTTCTCCAACTACGTGCGCGTCTTTGAAGAAGGCGGGCTCGCCCGGTCGTTCTGGAACAGCGTGTTGATTACCGGTGTATCTTCGATCATCAACATCGTGGCTTCTTCGGCGGCCTCCTTTATTCTGGCGCGTCGCGAGACGAAACTCGCCAATACGCTGTACATGTTTTTCTTTATGGGCCTGATCGCCCCGATGTCGACAATTACGACCATCCGGATCGTGCAAGCGCTGGGCTTCTACGGCAGCATCACCAGCGTCATTCTGATTTACGCCTCGCTGAACACCGCCTTTAGCGTGTTCCTCTACAGCGGGTTCATCAAGACGATCCCGAAAGCGCTCGACGAGGTGGCGTTCCTGGAAGGGGCCAGCGTGCTCGGCGTATTCTTCCGGATCGTGACGCCGCTGATCCTGCCAGTGAATGCTACCGTTGCGATTATGGTGTTCATGTCGGTGTGGAATGACATCACGATTCCGCTCTACTTCCTGACCGACAGTTCGACCTGGACAATGCCGCTGTCCATTTATAATTTCTACGGCAAATACAGCCGGGAATGGAATCTTATTTTTGCCAACCTCGTGCTGACATCGTTGCCGGTATTTATTCTCTATCTGTTCGGCCAAAAATACATCGTCAGTGGCCTCACCGCCGGCGCGGTGAAGGGCTGATTGCAGCGGATACGCATTTAATGAAGTGAGCCTGGGAGGAATTCCGGGCTCGCTTTTTTGGGGCAAAGGCCGCGTCTGAGTTAAACGAGCCGGCGACTTGGCAACTTGGTGGCTCCCTGCTGTAACGGACCGTAATGACGTTAATCCACGATTTCCCGACGATTTCCCGGTTTAACGGACACTCCAGCCCTTATTTGCCATTTCGCTATGGTACTAGGCAACGATTAGCCCAAATAACGTCTTCTCAGTCCGTTAGAACTCGATTCCCCACGAATCAACGGAACTAAGAGCACTGGAGTCCGTTAGATCAACGGCCCTCAACCCTTCCAGCCGCCGCTCCCGATTCAGCCTTACGCCTCACCCCTCGGCATCCATATCCGGTAGTTCCCGCTCAACGCCAACAGCGCAAACAAATAGAGGCAGTTGTCGTAGTAGCGGCGCTTTCCGGTGCGGACGGGAGTGTTCCAGAACAAATCAACGCAGGCCTTAGCTTGGGGGCCGTCGGCCGCCAGTGAGGCCATCGCGTTGGTTGCCAGCAACCCAACCGGATGCAAAGCCGGTTCCTCAAATGGCTCGCCCGAGATCGTGTAGCGGCGGTAGTCCTCCGGCTCTTTATCAGCGAAAAACGCCTGAATCTTGCCCACCGCCTCCCGTTGCCAAGGATCGGCGGCAAACCATTCCCAATCGAGGCCAAGATTCGCCGCGACTCGATACGCATCGCTGAAGAAGTGGCCGTACCCCCGTTCGTTATTTGGCGTTCCATCATAATATGCATACTCCGGAGCAAGGCCGGTAACCGGGTGGCAAGCCAGGTGCAGATATTGCCGACTCGCCTCAGCCGCTTCCTTCCAGAACGCACGATCCTCCGGATAGGCCCACAGTGCAAACAACTCATAGAAATGAGGAAGATGATAGGAGGGATCGGAAAACTCACAGTTTGGTATAAACTTGATCAGCTTGTTGTCCGGATTCCACATCGGATAACCTGTTCCGTCCTCCCCCTTGTGGAGGCAAGTGCGCAGTAAATCCCGAGCCTGGGTGCTGTAATTGAACGGTGCTTCCCGATCGCCCCAGCGGTGGGATGCAAACAGCAGCGCCAGCGCAAAATACTCCTCGCCATCCGGCGCCGGCCCATTGGATAGACGCTTGCCGTCCGGTGCACAGGACCAGGCGAAGTACCCGGCGTTATCCCCTTCGGTCATATACATATAGGTTACTGTCCATTTCCAGATCCGATCGAACACATCCTGGCGGTCGTATTGAACAGCCATCATCATCCCGTAGGACATCCCCTCCGTTCGTACGTCCAGGTTGCCGGTATCCAGCATATAGCCCATATCTTCGCCGGAAGGGTAATAAATACGCGCCTCTTCGTCTCCTTCAAATAACTGCTTCCATGTCTCATCCAATCGGCGCTGAATCGCCTCTTCCCCGTAACCGTATTCAGCCAGCAGGTTCCGGTACGTTCCTGTGTAGTAAGCCCCTTGATGCTCCTTCATTCCTTCGCCTCCTTCTCGAGTACAGCTGGTCTTATCGTGATTTCAACGTTAAGGTAACACGGTCCCCAGTACATTTCCATGTGCATTTCGCGCTTCTATTTATCCAAATCAATCCATCACGACAAAAATCCGCACAGCCAAGGCCGGATCCACGCCAACCTTCACTGTGCGGTTCAATTAGGACAATAAAGAGATCCGATCGCGGTATCGAGCGATCAATTGCCTGTTTCGCTCATCCGCCCCGTCGATATTTCCACTTAAGAATACAGGAGGCTCATAACCCTGATCGGTCATCATCACGATCGCCTCGGCAAAGATACCGTTCAGAATAACAGCTCCGATCACCGTTGACGTCGGTGCGAACGGTACCGGCACTCCCGGATAGGTCAGCACCGCATCTCCCTTCACCGCATGATTATCAATCACCAAGTCGACGGCATCATATAAATGTTTCCCGCTCACATGCCGAGACGGCTGGCTCTGCGAATACTGGAGCGAGGTGATGCCAATCGTGTAAGCCCCCTTCGCCTTCGCGATTTGGACGACATCCACCGGCACCGGGTTCCTGCCGGAGGTCGATAACACGATCATCACCTCTCCCGGACGAATGTCCTGATTGTGCATAAACGACGCAGCCAGCCCGTTCTGCCGTTCCAGCTCTGAGGAGCGAACGGCACCTTCATGCAGCATCAACGGTTCGACCAAAATGGGATGAATCGGTGCCAGTCCTCCCGCGCGATAGAACACTTCCTCGGTGAGAATGTGGGAGTGTCCGCATCCAAACAAGTGGATCACGCCTCCCTGCATGATCGTTTCCGCCGTCTTCCGAGCCGCCTGTCTAATGCGCTCTGCTTCCCGTTCCTCGATCTGGTCGAGGCTGCGACGGATCTGCTCCACATACTCATGCAGCATCATAGATCACGTCTCCTTCCCGTTTGGCAAACGTTGCTTAGCCCCTTCAATCATAGCGGCCATCGCATTCAAGGCGGCTTCGATGATCTGTTCGCCCTTTTCTTTGGTCGCGAGCTTCGCATCGCCGAGAACCGCGGTGGACGTAAATTCCTCCCAGGGCGTTGGCGTGCAATCCGCTTCCAGCCCAATGTGAGGAATATCCGTTACGGCTTTATCCATATCGACATACTCTCCCGCCAAATAGAGCATGTAGGAGGTCTCCAGCTCACAGGCATGGAAGTAGTATGCGTGGGACGCCGGCGTTTCCCTCACCTGCTCAATCACCTGTTTCGTTCCCGGATAGAAGAAATAGTAGACCTTCAATTCGGGAATGTCCTTATAAAGCAGGCGCGCAGCCTCCTTCAGCGCTACGGCGTTACCGAGATGTCCGTTCAGCATGACATAGATTCGCAGGCCTTGTCGGTATAAACTCTCCCCGATGTCGTACAGCATCCGGATCAGCGCCTCATTGGAGACGTTAATGCTGCCAGGGAAGTTCTGCAGGCTCCACACTTGGCCGTACGGTAACGTGGGGAGCACCAAGCTTTCCGTCCGTTCAGCCAACCGGAGCGCCAGCCGCTCGGCCAGCAGGTTATCCGTGCCAAGCGGCAGGTGGGGGCCATGGGCCTCCACCGCACCGATCGGCAGGATTGCGCAGGGCATGCGCTTGATTTTTTCCGCAATGTCATAGGCATTTTCGTATTGAAAGATCAATCACCACGCCCCCTCATCGCTTGAAGCTAAAGCAGTTCGCCGGATTTTCCACAAAAAATTGATGCACCAGCTGCTGCCCGTCAAATCCCGCCTGTTCCGCTTCGGCCACAAACCGTGGAACCCATTTAGCAATAATGTACTCCAGTCCCAGCCCATAATCGTAATGCTTGTAATACGATTTCCGGGCGGTATCTCCGCTGATGAGGATCTGATTGGCGTAGCCTTTGCGGACGAGCTCGAGGATCAGCCCGATTCGGGTGCTCTCCGGGCCGTACTTGATCTTGCCGATGCCGTCGAAGGAGAGATAAGCCCCGGTCTTGGCAATTTGCTCATGATAATAAGGATCTGGATTGCGATCCATGTGACCCAGGCTGACAAAGTGAAGATCAACCCGCTCGCTGCGAAGCAGCTCAAGTTGTTCCAAGCCCATCGTCCCAACCTCGGTATGGGAGTGGATCGGGGCCTTGGTTTCGTGATGGGCCCTGGCAACCGCCCGCAGCGTTTTCTCCTCCAGCGGCGTAATCCGGTTATACCCCGTCCCGAATTTCACCTGGCCTGCTTTGAAGGGTGTACCTTCTAAGCCTTCCTCAACCTCGCGAATCACGAATTCGGCTAATTCGTTGATGCTCTTCGCTTCAATCCATTCGTAATACGTGTCGTAATTGCCGATGATCGGCTTCAGTTCATCCTTGATCTGGGCATCCCAAAGGAAGCTCTTGTTAAACCCGGCGGTCCCAATAACGCGCACCCCAGTTTCCTTCATGATGTCAACTACCGCCTGCACATCTCGACCGTAATCAATCGCCGTTGCGTCGACGATCGCCTCCCCGCCATGCCGCTTAAAATCAAACACGTCACGTTTGGATTTCTCCGGATCATCCAGCAGCAAATCGTCTTCCCCGCGCTCCGACCAGTAGGCAGGCCGACAGACGAGATGTTCATGCGAATAAGTAAACCCTAGCTGATCTTTGGGGATATCCCCGTCCAGCGTACGTATGAAGCTCATCTCGGCGTCCCCCCAAGCTGATTTGTAACCTTCCGATGGATCACATCCTTAGAACAGGAGCTGCGACAGCAAGCGAATGATCGGTCCGAGGATGAACATATCCGTATCGGCTGCCCACATGGCTGTGTCCGGCACCGTCGTGGAAATCAGATAACGAACCATGATGAATTGGCCCCAAGCCACGATCGTTGCGGTGATGAAACCACCCAACAATGCCCCTCTGACCCCGCCGGTGGAGTTCCCGAATACCCCGGCCGTCGCCCCGTGGAAGAACAACACGATCATCGTTGGGACGAAAATGTACGCCACCGTGTTCCCCAGCACAACCAGCCAGATTAACGCCCCGACGAAGGCGCCAAGGAAACCGAGAATCACCGCATTGGGTGCATATGGATAAACCACCGGGCAATCGAGCGCCGGTTTTGCACCCGGGACGAGCTTGGTCGCAATCCCGTTAAATGCCGGAACGAGCTCCCCGATAAACATCCGGACCCCAAGCAGGACGATGGCAATCCCGCCTGCAAAGGTCAGCGATTGAACGATCGAATAAATAATGAAGTTTTGATCTCCGGACTGAGCCACCAAGTTCTGCGCTTCCGGCGTTCCTTTGAGCATGAGCACAACCGCGCCTACAAAGAACAACAAGCCCATGCACAACGCCGTAATGACGTTAGAATCGCGAAGAAACTCCAGCCCCTTCGGCACCTTGATTTTTTCAGTATCATTCTCTTTGTTCCCTAACCATTTCCCTAAGAGCGCCCCGAGCAGACCGGCTGCTGCCGACGTATGCCCCAGTGCGATATTGTCATTCCCCGTAATTTTGCGCATGAATGGCTGAGTCAGTGCGGGCTGGAAGGTCCAGTAAACCCCCAGGATGATCGCGATGAACAGAATCAGCCCCCACCGTGGAACCGAATCTCCGGCCGTATGAATCACGATTCCGGTAAAAATGGTGGACGTCCAGAACATCATGTGTCCGGTCAAGTAAATGTACTTGAACTTCGTGAACCGAGCCAACAGCACGTTAATCAGAAAACCAAGCAGCATCGCCATCGTCACGGAGCCGCCAAACTGCGCATTAAAGGTCTCCTGACCAAGGAAGTTCGACAGGCTTTCCGACTCCAGCCCGAACACTTCTTTCCACATGGGCTCGAATACGTTCAATGCCCCAACGATGACGCCGGAACCGGCGGAGATGATGAGGAACCCAATCACCGCCTTAAATGTGCCGCTGATCACTTGACTGGTCGATTTCTTTTGCAGCAGTAAACCCAATAAAACGATGAAGCCAAGAAGAATTGCCGGTGTCCCAAAGATGTTGTTGGATATCCAGAATAAAACATCCATTGTCCCTTCCTCCTTCTTTTTACATAGCTTCTTTCAGGTTTTGCCGAATCTCCTCTAAGTCAAAGTAATTGTTGACAATGATGATTTGTGCCGAATGGTCAGGCAGGCTTCGAGCCAGCTCATTGTTCGTAATAATATAATCTGCCGGCATACTTGAGGCCGAAGAGACATCCATATGATCCACCTCAGCCTGGATCCCCATCTCCCTTAGCACCGTTTCCACATTCATGCGTAAAATCAAGCTGGTTCCTTGTCCTAAACCGCAAACGCAGATGATCTTCATGGAGATTCCTCCTGTGTTGGTTATTCTCCCTGCTCGATATTTGAGGATTGGATCAATCCCTCGATATCCTCAGGGGTTCTCGCTGCTTTCAACGCCTCAATATTCGTGGGTTCATTGAGTAAAGTGGTTAATCTGCGTAACAGATCGATATGCTCCGAGCTTGACGAGGAGCCTAGGGCGAACACGAGCTCGACGGGATCATTCTCGGGATGTCCAAAGGCCACGGGCTGCTTCAGCCGGATGAAGGAAACCGAGGCTTCATGAACACCGGATTCCGCTTTGGCATGAGGGATTGCAATGTGCGGAGCGACCACGATATAGGGCCCCTGTTCTTGAAAAGCCGTCAGCATCGCTTCCACGTAGCTGTCCTCAGCCGCCCCGATCTCAACTAATAACTGCCCGGCAGCGCGAATCGCCTCCTGCGCGTCCTTCGCTTCAACATCCAGCGAGATCAGACTTGTATCCAGAAAACGCATCGATAATCCTCCTTAAATATCCGTCAAGCATCAGAATAATGTTGGAATAAATGCATCATTTCGGCTTTGTCGTCCGTGCTCCCCAGAACGTAACGGTTCCTCTCTTCCATCAAGAGATTCGCCAACTCGGTGAGCGCCCTTAAGTGGAACTGTCCATCGATGCCAACCACGACGAATAGCAGATTGACGAGGTGATTCGGCTGATCACTGAAGGGAACTCCATCTCGAATAACTAGCAAGGATATGGAGGCCCGAACCGCCCCGTCCTCGGGCCTGGCATGCGCGATCGCAACCCCCGGCGTGGCAATTATGTAGGGCCCGTATCGATCGATGTAAGCGATCATCGCTTGTACGTAACCGTCAGTTATAGTTCCTTCCTGCAGCAACGGCTGGGCTGCAAGCCGGATTGCTTCACGCCATCCCAAGGCCTGTTCCCGAATCGTAATGCGTGAAGGATTTAACAGATCAGCAAGTGTTGGCTTATTCTCCTTCGATTTAGTCGGCTGGACTTTAGTTGATGACAGATACCGCTGGATATCCCTTAGCAGCGCCTCTCGATCGGGAATGGCGACGTGTTGGCTCACCAAATCCACAATTTCCTGCGCCGCAGGAAAGGCAGAGCTGCCCTCAGCCACCCCCAGATAAGGGTTCACCCGACTTAGCAGATGCGTCTTCTCGGCGTCGCTCATTACCGCGTTCAAGATAAACACCGGAACCTGACAGCCCGACAAGGGAACCGTTGAGAAGATCAGGTCGACGGGATCCGTGAATTTCTCAAATTCTCGCAGGGACAGCACTGCCACTAAATCCAGGGAGGGGAAGAGCTGCTCCAGCTGATTTTTAAGCAGCCTTGAAGCCGAAACTCCGTTTACACAAACGACAGCAGCCCGTTTCCGATGCTCCGTTTTCGCTTGCTCCCTTTTGAGCCAGCCCCCAAAATGCATCGTCAGATAGGCGATCTCATGACGGCCTAGCGGCTTCTCGAATAACCTCTCCAGCGGGGAAGCGGATTTTCGAGTCAGCTCGTACACTTCCCGGTACTCTTCCAGGATTTTGTCCGTCAGCGGGTTATCGATGGTGAGTCCATATTTGATGCGATAAAACATCGATTTGACGTGAAGGAACAGCTGCTTAACCAAAGCCTCCCGGTTCTGAAAATAGACGCAGCCGTTCTTAGCGAACTGGTCGATAACCTCCTCTGTCGCTGCACGCAGTCGCTTCGTCTCCCAAGTATCGGATTCCACCTCGACCCGATTCACTTTGGCCGCCAGCAAATAAATCGCCAAGTACCCGATCTCGTCTTCCGGTACGCGAAGGTCAAACCGTTCCCCAAGCTCATCGGCGATTTGCGTCGCCGCCTTGAACTGGAGCGTTTCGCGTAAGGCCGCCTTCTCTTCTTCCTCCAGCTGTACCGTTCGCCCTTGCTTCATACGGTTGGCGGACAACCAAATGCGCAGGGTCAAATGCAGAATCGTCTCATCTGTCCATTCCATGCCAATCCGCTGCTCGGTGGAGACGATGATCCGGTATACGGAGGCCAGCTCCTCCTCCCGGAACGCTGGGAAGTGGCGCCGGAATAAATCCGTGTGAATGAGGCCGTCAAAGGCAGGAGACGAAGGATTCCAGTCAGCATACGATAGCTGCTCGAACAAGAAGCGAGACAAGACCGCCCGAATGTCTTTCTCATTCCCTTGAATAAAATAGCCTTGTTTTCGGTCGAACTGGATGCTTAGTGCATAATCCTCCAGTTCTTTCTTCAGACGCTTGAGCTCCGCATGGGCGGTTCCCCGGCTTACCTGAAGCAAAGCCTCCATATCATGCAAGAACAGGGGGGTACTCCGGTTGACGAGTCTCAGGCAAAGCAAGGCTTTTCGCTCACCGCTGGATAGATAGTATTGCTGCGGCTGTACGGATTGGGCCATGCTCGGAAGCTGGGATCTCGATGCTTCGGGGAGCAAGAAGCCCCGGCCGCGTACATATTGCACGGGAGCCAGCCCGCCTTGGCGAAGCCAGTGATTGATTTTGTCCATGTCGTAGTAAATCGTCCGCTTGGAGACATGGAAGACATCCATCAATTCTTGCACTGAGAGGTAGCCTGGGGTCTGTTGAACCAGGGCAAGGATCGAAGAACTTCGCTCGTCAAGGATGTTCCACCACCCACTTTCATCGATAGGTACTTCTATCCTATTAAATTGGAATCCAGGGGTATTCCTACCTCAACCGCGCAATTGTTGTATTTTTGAAGTTTGCAAATTTATACGGTAGAAAATATGCGGGTAAATCGATTTTGCCTCTTGCTAACCAGCAGGTTCCATACTACCATACAAGTATGGCAGTTAAATGGATCTGGGAAGAGCACCAAGACAGAGGATGGACATTAGGCAAGATGGAACGAGAACAAATGCTAGAGCTGGGCCCCGGCCCAAAGGAGGTGAATGGATGAGCGACAAATGGCTGACACAGACGGGTTCGGCGGGTAACGTCGTATATGCCAAGCTGAAGGAACAGATCGTCACGCTGGAGCTGCCTCCGGGGACTACACTATCTGAAAAAGAGATGTCGTTAGCCTTTCAGGTGAGCCGCACCCCGGTTCGGGAGAGCTTCGTACGGCTGGCGCAGGAAGGACTGGTAGTGGTCCTGCCGCAGCGCGGTACGCGGGTATCGCTGATCGACCCCGAGCTCGTGGAGGAAGCGCGGTTTATGCGGGAGCAGTTGGAACGCGCCGTGATCCGGCTCGCCTGCGAACAGTTCCCGGAAGCGTTGCTGACCGAGCTGGCCGACAACTTGGCCCGTCAGCAGGACAGCATCCGCCGGCACGACAACCACGCGATGTTTGCGCTGGACGAGGAGTTCCACCGCATTCTATTTGCGGGCTGCCGCAAGCTGGGTACCTGGGACGTCATCCAGCAGATGAACGCCCACCTCAATCGGACGCGAGTGCTTTGGCTGACAACCGATCCGCATTGGGAGAATCTCTACGAGCAGCACCAAGACATGTATGAGGCGATTGTTGCCCGCGACGCCCATCGGGCCGACCTGCTGATGATGGAGCATTTGCAGCTCAGCATCTCCAATTTACCGGTGTTGCAGGAGCGGTATCCGGACTATTTTAAGCAAAGCTAACATCCAGCTCTCCCCCAAATAACCAGATAGGCGGTGAAGGTAAAGTATGCGTATGACATTTCGTTGGTTCGGCGAAGGCAATGACACGGTCACGCTGGATCAGATCAAGCAAATCCCCGGAGTCGAGGGTCTCGTATGGTCGCTGCATGACGTGCCTGCCGGAGAAGAATGGCCGATGGACAAAATCGAAGAGGTGAAGCGGCAAGCTGACCGCTATGGGTTTCACCTCGATGTGGTGGAAAGCGTCAACGTGCATGAGGACATCAAGCTGGGTCTGCCATCGCGTGACCAGTATATCGAAAACTACAAGCGGACGATTGAGAAAGTCGCCAAAGTCGGCGTTAAGGTGATCTGCTACAATTTCATGCCGATCTTTGACTGGCTGCGGACGGATTTACATAAGGCGGGGGTGGACGGTTCGACAGCGTTATTTTATGAGAAAGCCCGCATCCACAATATCGATCCGTTTGAGCTGGTGAAGGTGATCAACCAGAACAGCGCGCTGACGATGCCCGGTTGGGAACCGGAGCGGCTGGAGCACTTGACCTCCCTGTTTGAGGCGTATCGAGGCGTCACGGAGGAGGACTTGTGGCGCAACCTGGAGTATTTCCTGAAGGAAATCGTTCCGGTGGCCGAGCAGCACGGAATCAAAATGGCCATTCATCCGGACGATCCGCCGTGGTCGATCTTTGGGCTTCCGCGCATTATCACGAATCAGGACAATCTGCGCCGCTTCCTGAAGCTCGTCGACAGTCCATCCAATGGCATTACGTTGTGCAGCGGCTCGCTTGGGGCGAATCCGGAGAACGATATCATCGCGATGATCCATGAATTCCATGACCGGATTCCGTTTGTCCATATCCGCAATGTGCGCGTGTTTGATAACGGTGATTTCATGGAAACGTCACACCGGACTCAAGACGGCACCGTCGATATCGCCGGTATTGTGAAAGCGTATTATGACACCGGTTTCACGGGGTATGCCCGTCCCGACCATGGCCGCCACATCTGGGGCGAAGAATGCCGTCCGGGATACGGCCTGTACGACCGAGCGCTTGGCATCATGTATCTGTGGGGCTTATGGGACGCCTATGCCAAGCAGGCCGGTCAGCTAAACTAACCCAAAAGGAGTGAAGCAACCGATGAGCAACTTGCCAGTACATCCTGCATTGGTCGGCAAAACAGCCGTCATTACCGGCGGCGCCGGGGTGCTGTGCCGGGCAATGGCCCGTGAACTAGGGCGTCAGGGGGCGAAAGTGGCGATCTTGAACCGCACGCTCGCCAAGGCCGAAGCCGTAGTGGATCAGATTCGCACCGATGGCGGTGTGGCTGCGGCATTTGCCTACGACGTGACGGATGCCGAGAGCGTCAAGGCAGCGGAGGCCGCAGTACGAGAGCAGTTTGGCCCGTGCGACATCCTCGTCAACGGAGCCGGCGGCAACAATGCCAGCGCCAATACAACCAACGAGATTTTTCGGCCGGAAGATGTCGCGAATCCGGAGGTCACCAGCTTTTTTGACCTCAGCATTTCCGGCGTACGCGGCGTCCTGGATTTAAACTTCATGGGGACGTTGATCCCGACGCAAATTTTCGCTAAAGAAATGATTGGGCGTCCCGGCGCGACGATTATCAACATCTCCTCCATGAGCTCGTACAGCCCGATGACGAAGGTTCCTGCCTACAGTGCGGCCAAAGCGGCGATCAACAACCTGACGCAGTGGCTGGCCGTGCATCTGGCGGAGTCCGGGATTCGCGTGAACTCGATTGCCCCGGGATTTTTCCTGACTGAGCAGAATCGCAGCTTACTGACGAACCCGGACGGATCGTTAACGGAGCGCTCGAACAAAATTATCACCCATACCCCGATGCGCCGCTTTGGCGTGCCGGAGGATTTGCTGGGTACGCTATTGTGGCTGGCTGATGCGGAGACGTCTGGCTTTGTGACCGGTACGGTGATTCCCGTCGATGGCGGTTTTATGGCTTACTCGGGGGTTTAAAAGGTCGCGGTAGTCGTACGCGGGACTTCGATAAAGAAGGAGATGCGTTAGAAAATGGCTGATTTTCAAGTGATTAACGAGCTGCCTATCCAGGATAAAGCGGTTGCCTTCACGTTCGACGACGGCCCCAATCCGCTGTACACCCCGCAGGTTTTGGAGATTCTAAGGGAGGTACAGGGCAAAGCAACGTTCTTTATGATCGGCACACAGATGGAGAAAAGCCCGGAAACCGCCAAGGCTGTGCACGAGCAAGGCCATGAGATCGGTAACCATACGTACACGCACCCGCACTTGCCGGATCTTCCCCCGGAGGAATGCCGCCGGGAACTACAGCTGACGGAGGATTTGATCGAGCAGGTCACCGGCGCGAAACCGAAGGTCTTCCGCCCGCCTTACCTCGCGACCTCCGAGGAAGTGGCCGCCATCACCGCCGGTGAATTCGGCTATCCCGCGATTGGGGCGGTGAATGGCGCGGCGATGGACTGGGAGATGCCCGGCGTGGCGCACATTGTGGAGAAGACGCGGGAGCAGGTCCGCCCGGGCAGCATCCTGCTGTTCCACGACGGCTTCGACGACCGTTCCCAAACCGTGGAAGCCGTGCGCATCCTGGCCGCCGAACTAACGGCCGCCGGATACCGGCTGGTGACGGTCAGCGAGCTGCTGACGTTAAGCAGAGCTGCGTTGGAATAAGGCAAAAGGCCAAAAGGAACCTCACGAATGAGGCGGTCTTTTTGGCCTTTTTTCTGTTCGGATGTATAACGAAATGTAAAAGTGCAGGCGAATCTTGTCGAATGTACCTTGTATCGGTGGATGAAATGCAAAAGTACAGTTCATTTAACCGCCTAGGGCCCATTTTTCTTCAAAACCCGCTTACTCAACTGCATTTTTACACTTAATCTCGCAGAAAAGCCGATTTTCCTCAAAATGAACTGCACTTTTGCAGTTAGTCTATAAGCAAGGGACAGTGGGGCGGTAGTAAGTTAGCAACCACCCATGACCTCCCTCGCTTCACGACCCGTAGTACACCTCCGCCTGATGCTCAAACAACTGCAGCTGCTCGCGGACGCGCACCACCTCGCCGACGACGATCAGCGCCGGATTGCTTAGCTTCACGGCGGCGGCCAGCTTGTGCATGTCGTCCAAGGTACAAGTGAACGTGCGCTGCCGGCAGGTCGTACCGCGTTCGATCAACGCCACCGGCGTTGAAGCCGACTTGCCATGGCGGAGCAACTCCTCGCGGATGGCGCCGATTTGGCTGACGCCCATGTAGATCGCCAGCGTGTCGACGCTATGCGCCAGCAGGTCCCAGCGGATCGGCGTCTGATCGCCGTGGCAGCGGCTGCCGGTCACACAGGCGAACGAGGCGGCCGCCCCGCGATGCGTCAGCGGCACGCCGGCGGAAGCCGCCGCGCCCAGCGCTGATGTGATGCCGGGAATCACCTCATAGGGGATTCCCGCAGCGGCCAGCGCCAGCGCCTCCTCCCCGCCGCGCCCGAAGACGAACGGGTCGCCGCCCTTCAGGCGCACGACCCGCTTCCCGTCCATGGCGTAGCGGATCAGCCAGCGCTCGATTTCCTCCTGCGGCATCGCATGGCGTCCCGGCGCCTTGCCGACGTACACCAGCTCCGCGAACGGCCCGGCGTATGCCAGCAGCTCTTCACTGACGAGGCGGTCGTACAACACGACCTCGGCTTCCCGCAGCCGGTTCATCGCCTTGACCGTGATCAACTCGGGGTCGCCGGGTCCCGCTCCGATAATACTTACCATCCCGGGGTGCTTCATAGGCGTTCCCCTGCCACGGACAACGCGCGGCCATCCGGCTCAGCCATTTCCGTTCCTGCAACCTGCGCGGCTACTCCGCGCCGCAAGCTGCCTTTTTGCGCCACATACAGCATCAAACCGGTGAACACGACGCCGCCCAGGAAGTTGCCGATCAAGACAGGAATTTGGTTCCATAGCCACCAGTCGGCCATACTGACGTCCGCTCCCAGCATCATGCCAGCCGGGATGACGAACATATTCACGACCGCATGCTCGAACCCTTGTGCAAAAAAGATCAGGATCGGCAACCACATCGCTGCGATTTTGCCTGCCGTCGACTTCGAGGTCATCGCCATCACCACGCCCAGCGTAACCATCCAGTTACACAGAACAGCCTTGATGGTGACCAGCGCGAGACCGCTGCCGCCCATCTGCTTGTAAGCCAGCGTCTTCGCTTCGCTCGTCTGGATCAACATCTGCACAAGCGGGTGGGACAGGTCCGTGCCCATTTTCGTAATCGTCAGCCCATAGAGAACAGCATACACAGCACAGCCGATGAGATGCCCGAGGATCACCCATCCAAAGCTGGACAACATCCGCCCCGGCGAAGCCTGCCGTTCCATCACAGCCAGCGGGATCAAGGCGAAGCTGCCAGTGACAAGCTCCAGGCCCAACAGGACAATCATCACAAAGCCAACCGGGAAAATCACCGCCCCCACGATCCCCAGCGAGGTCTGTTGCGTCGCGGTAAACGCCAAGGTGGTGGCGAACGCCAGGATCGCTCCGCCCAAAAATCCTTTGACCAGCAGCTGCAGAATGCTGAGGTTGGCTTTATTTTTCCCGGTCTCAATCATGCTCCCTAGTACTTCTCCTGGTTTGACGTAATCCATGGTTCGTCCACTCCTTTATTCGCACTGCGATTCTCTATACGCTCTATACGCCCTATACGCTACAGTGAAATATATATAGCTCCGGTCGCTTCATCCACTTCGATCTCATAGACCGTGACCTCCCCATGGTCGGGCTCTTGGACACGTCCGCTCCGCAGATTGATCTTCCAATCGTGCAGGGGACAGTGCACGGCTGCACCGCACACCATCCCTTCTGACAACTTGCCGCCTTTGTGCGGACAGCGGTTTTCAATGGCGTGAACACTGCCGTCGCTGAGGCGGAAAATCGCAACCTCCTTCCCCTCAACAAACACCGTACGTGAACCAAGCCGATCAATGTCGTCCAACCGTGCCACTTGAATTTTAGTTATCATGGTATCTGCCCCCCAAAAAAGATCAAGAATTTTGCAGTTGTACGTCTCGCAGCGGTTCGAAGTTTTTACGCAGCTCCTGGTTTTCAATAATTTCTTTCCACGGGTCTGTCGTCCGGCTTAAGGTGTCCTGAATCCGCTCAGCCAGTGCTTTCCGTTCATCGGCTTGCTCCAACACTGCCTTGATGGCGTCCAATCCTACCCGCTCAACCCACTGCGCTGTCCGTTCGTTCCAGCTGGCTTGCTCACGGTAATGCTGCAAGAACGCTGCGGTCCATTCGACCACTTCATCTTCGGTCTTCACTACGCAGAGCAAATCTGCCGCCCGAACCTTCACACCGCCGTTACCGCCCACATAGATCTCCCAACCGCCGTCGATAGCCACAACGCCAAGGTCCTTAATCGTGGCTTCGGCGCAGTTCCGCGGGCAACCCGATACCGCCAGTTTAACCTTGCCGGGGGTGTTCAGGCGTTCAAACGTTTTTTCCAGCTGAATGCCCATGCTAATGGAATCTTGGGTCCCGAACCGGCAGAACGTGGAGCCGACGCAGGTCTTCACCGTCCGCAGCGCCTTGCCGTACGCATGACCGGACGGCATATCGAGCTCCTCCCACATTTTCGGCAAATCTTCCTTCTTTACGCCCAGCAGGTCAAGCCGCTGTCCGCCGGTGAACTTCACCATCGGCACTTGGTATTTCTCGGCAACCGCCGCAATTCGCTTGAGTTCAGCCGGTGAGGTTACACCGCCGTAAATCCGAGGCACCACAGAGAACGTTCCGTCCTTTTGAATGTTGGCATGGTAACGTTCGTTGGCGAAGCGGGATTCTTTCTCATCCACATACTCAGCCGGCCACAGCATCCCCAGGTAGTAGTTCAACGCCGGGCGGCACTTCGAGCAGCCCTCCGGCTCGCGCCATTCCAGCACGTTCATCACCTCGCGCACACTCTTGAGCCCCATCTCCTTGATGCTGGCGACGATCTCGTCGCGGCCCAGAGGGGTACAGCCGCAGATGCCTTCCTTCACCGCTTTGACATCGCCTTCTGCATATAGATGCAGCAGTCCCTCGACCAGCGGTTTGCAGCCGCCGCAGGAGCCGGACGCCTTCGTGCACGCTTTGATCTCGCCGACGCTGGAGCAGCCGCCCTTCACCGCTTCGACGATGGTGCCTTTGGTGACGCCGTTACAGCCGCAGATGATTTCGTCGTCCGCCATTGCGGCCAACCGGGCATTCGGGGACGAGGCCCCTGCCCCGGCTTGACCCGGAGTAAACCCAAGCAGCAGCTCCTTCTCTTTCCCGGCTACGGATTCTCCGCTTTTGATCTTGGCAAATAACGATGGGCCGTCCGTTGTGTCGCCGAACAGTACCGCGCCGATGAGCCGATCGTCTTGCAGGACGATTTTACGGTACGTGCCCTCCAGTTCGTCTTGAATGCGCAGCGAGCGCGTGCCTGGCGCATCATTGAAATATCCCGCAGAAAAAACATCTACTCCCGACACCTTCAGCTTCGTCGAAGTGACGGATCCTTCGTACGCGGCGGTTTCGACACCAGCCAGCCGCTTGGCCAATACACTGCCTTGCTCATAGAGCGGGGCCACCAGCCCGTAGGCGATGCCGCGATGCTCAGCGCATTCCCCAACGGCATAAACCCCCGGTGCGCTGGTTTCAAGATAATCGTTGACGATAATGCCTCGCGCCACATTAAGGCCTGCCTCTTTTGCCAATTCAATGTTTGGTTTGATGCCGACGGCCATCACAACGAGGTCCGCTTCCAATCGGCTTCCGTCTGCAAATTCCAGCCCCTCGGCCCGCCGTCCGCCGTAAATGCTGGCTGTTTGCTTTTGCATGAGGAACTTCATGCCTTGCGCTTCCAGCTCATGTTGCAGCATCCGCGATGCCGGCTCGTCGAGCTGACGCTCCATCAAGTAAGGATGGATATGCACGACGGTGACGTCCATGCCGAGATTAAGCAACCCGCGGGCCGCTTCCAGGCCTAAGAGACCGCCGCCGATCACCGCAGCTTTTTTATGTTTGCGGGAGGCCTCCATCATCAGCTCGCAGTCCTTGATATTGCGGAACCCGATGACGCCATCCTTGCGTGCCCCGGGAATCGGTAAGATAAATGGATTGGAGCCCGTGGCCAAAATCAATGCGTCGTATTCTGCTTCTACCCCGGAGGCCGATACGACCTTGCGCTTATCGGTATCGAGCCGAACAACCTCATCGCCCAGATGGAGGTTGATGTGATTTTCCTCGTACCAGGCCAAATCGTTAATTACAATCTCCTTCATGTCTGCCCCGCCAGCCAACACCGAAGACAGCATAATCCGATTGTAGTTCGGATACGGCTCTGCACCGAAGACCGTAATCTCGTACGCCTCCGGAGCCAGCTTCAGCACATGCTCCACCGTGCGGATTCCCGCCATCCCGTTACCGACCAGCACCATCTTTTTCTTTTGGTTCATCTCCATCTCCCCTTTTCCCAAATTACCACGAAAACACAAAAAGCCTGCTTCGCCCCTAGAGACACGCAGCTACACCACGTGATTTCTACGGATTGCGAAGACAGGCTCCATTGCCGCTTCTAGCGGGCACCCCATTGTACCCGGCATGATTACGATCGAATTTTTGAATAAACAAATTTGAATCAAGTGTTGAGTTGACATTAACTATAAAGGAGGTTGGAGGTTATGTCAATATACATTACATAAAATTGTGTGATTAAAATTTTTATGTTAGTTTTCATTACATTTGTATTGATTTTTCAGAAAAAAGGCGAGAAAATACATTTATCCTTTAAAATTTGAAATGTGATGTAAGGTTTTCTTTCCTCGCTGCAATTTCGCAGTTGCAGTTGTTGAAGTTATTCGTGTATCTCGATCCTTTATGACTTTAAAGCTAAACACCGCTTGGATTATGAAACAGATCGTTATGGATAGGAGGGATCCCTCTCGATGCGCTTCTTATTGGTCATTCGCGAAGCCGGTTTACCCGGGACTGCCTCGACAGATCCCCTGAAGTCTTTGCCCTTGGCTGATCCCGAAACCTTCCTCAAAACGAGCGGGTATCAAGTCTTCGCCTCCTGTCAGGAGCCGCAAATTCGCAAGCGGATCAAGGAGGTTGACGCTGCGGTGCTGGATATGCCGCTTGAGGGGATGCAGCGCTGGGGCAACACGCTGCTCAAGTGGAAGCCACTCCCGCTCCTCTGGTGGTGTAGCCCCGAGACGGCAAGCTCCTCATTGGAGGCATGTGAGACAGAGGTCCCCGTTGACGGCCTGCTCTCCCCGTCCATGACGGCATCGGAGCTGCATTGGGCGCTGCATTTCAGCGCTAGGCATTTTTTTGAGAGGCAAACCTGGCAGAATGAACGGGCGCAATTGGTCTCCCGGCTGGAGGAACGGAAGTGGATCGACATGGCCAAGAGTATCTTGTGCGACGTGAACAAAGTGTCCGAAGCCGAGGCTTACGACATGCTGCGCAAGCGGGCGATGAATGAACGGAAACGGATGGTGGATGTGGCGACTTCGGTCGTCAAAGCCCATCAGCAATTAAAATTTTGAACCGATCTTACAAACAAAGGGGGGCTCCCGATGACGATGACAGAAATCCTGAAGGAAGTAGGACGAGGCAAAAGAGGCGCCCGTGACTTGACCTATGAGGAAGCAACCGAAGCCGCCGAATTGATGATCAGCGGCCAAGCGACTCCGGCGCAGATTGGCGCCTTCTTTATGGCACAGCGGATCAAGCTGGAGAGCGTGGCGGAACTGAAAGCATTTGTGACCGTCTTTCGCAAACATGCCCGTCGCTCGCCGATTCCTCAGGGACTCGACTGTGCCGGACCTTATGACGGCCGCACCACCTCCTTTATGGCGACGTTTGCCACCTCCTTTCTGCTGGCTTCAGGAGGTTTACCCGTCACGCTGCACGGCACCCCGTCGCTCCCGCCCAAGTGGGGCGTGACCCTGACCGATCTGCTTGACGAGTTGGGCGTGGACAGCCGCTTGATGGAGTGGGCGCCGGCAGCCCGCCCGGCAGACTTCTCCGGCGTCCGGTTCGTGCCGTCTGAGGTCTGGTGCCCGCCGCTGGAGAAGCTTCGTCCGATCCGCGAAGAGCTGGGTCTGCGGACGATCTTGAATACGATCGAGAAGCTGCTGGACTTCAGCGATTCGCCTTATTTGGTGTATGGTGTATACCATAATACTGTGTTCGACCGGATGGCCCAGCTCATCGAGCAGCTGGATTACCGGAAAGCGTTGATCGTCCAAGGGGCACAAGGCTCAGAGGACCTGTTTATCGATCGGCCGACCCGCACCTATGTGGTGGGCAACGGTGAAGCGAAGCTGAACATTATCGATCCGGAAACGTACGGGCTGGACACCCCGCTGCCCGAAGAAGACGATACCGCCTGGAACGCAGCCAAACAGCTGCACGTTACCGAACAGGTGCTGCAAGGGCAAGCGCACCCGGCTTACGTAAACCAGGTGCTGCTGAACGGAGCGGTTCGCCTGGAGCTCGCCGGGCGCGTCGATTCGATCGAAGAGGGCATTTACACCTGCAAGGCCCTTCTGGACGACGGCAGTCCATGGGCGACTTACTGCAGTTGGCGCGACACGCTGCGCTTGGAGCAATCGGCCGCCGCAGAACGCGCAAAAGCCCCCCATCAAGCCTGATTTCAAGGCGAATGATGGGAGGCTTTCTCGAATCATTCACCTTATTCCCGGGAATCACGCCAATTTGATGGCCACGCTCGGTGAATAAGGGGATTTCGCTTTAATACGCCCCGCGGATATGCTGCGCAACTTCGTTTTGGTAGAAGTTGGCCAGCCGCTCTAACTCTTCCTTGCTGAAGGAAGGCACGTCGATCGCGCCGAGGTTGTCCTCGACCTGACGCACGTTGCGGAAGCCCGGGATCACGCAGGAAACTTCCGGCTGGTCTAGAATCCAGCGCATCGCCGCGCGGGCCATGTCCCCGCGTCCTTCGGCGATCCAGCGGAGCTGGGCCGCCAGCTCAACACCTTTAACGAACGGCAAGCCAGCAAACGTCTCACCGACGTTGAACTGCTCGCCGTTCGCGTTAAAGTTGCGGTGATCGTCGGCCGCAAATGTCGTGTCCGGCGTGAATTTACCGGTCAACAGGCCGCTGGCCAACGGAAGCCGCACAAGGATGCCTACACCGGCTTCGTGTGCCTTCGGCAGCAGCTCTGCGAGCGGCTTCTGACGGAACAGGTTCAGGATGACCTGCAGCGCCTTAACTCCCGGCACTCCTAGGCAGAACAGCCCTTCCTCCACCGTCTCTACGCTTACGCCGTAGTGGCGGATTTTCCCCTCTTGTTGCAGCTTGTCCAACACCTCAAAGACCCGGCCGTCCTTCAACACAGCCAACGGCGGGCAGTGGATCTGATACAGGTCGATACGCTCGCGCTCTAACCGTTTGAGGCTGGCTTCGCAATAAGCCCGTACCCGCGCTTCGGAATACGTCTCCAGGTCATGAATATCGCCGGCCCGGCAAAATTTGGTCGCGATATAGATTTCGTCTTCCTTCCCCTTGGTCGCTTTGGCGAGCAATTGTTCCGCATGTCCGTCACCATAGACATCCGCCGTATCAAAGAAGTTAACGCCTTCTCCAATCGCTTTATCCAATCCCTTTAGGGCTTCATCATCATTCGTGTTGCCCCAGCTTCCGCCGATGGCCCAAGTGCCGAAGCTCACTTCGCTGACTTGAAGACCCGTGTTTCCAAGCTCCCGATATTTCATCGAATTTCCCTCCTAAGGTTCGATAGGTCCAGATTCTGAACAGGTTCTGTATACTTCAAAAGAGGCCCTTCCAACCAGAAGGGCCTCTCTCATTTTACACCGAAAACGCTAGCAGAATAAAGCGTTTTCCTTATATCGTTGCTTTCCCTGTATGCGTACCGTTATGCTCGTTGCTCCGCAGCCAATGCCGCCACACGGTGATAAGCTGCCTTCGGCTGGTGCTGGGCGTCGAACAGAAACGGCCAGTTCTTCCGGCCGCGCACCGGAAAATTGTCCAGCCAGGTATAATCATCCGCTGCTCCCCAGAAGGTAACGCCGCTAATGACGTCACGATACTCCAGCAACAGCCGGAACACGGCTTCATAACGCTCGGCCTGTTGCTCCAGCATCCCCGGCTCTGGCGCGGTCAAATCGGTTCGCCGGTCATCGAAGCGGAACATCGAGATATCCAGCTCCGTCAGCTGCAGCTGCAAACCCAGCGAAGCATACTTCTCAATCGCTGCCTTAATCTCATCCAACGATGGATCGTACAGGTTCCAGTGCGCTTGTAATCCGATGCCATGGATCGGCACCCCTTGCTCCAGCAGCGAATGAACGAGTGTGTAAATTTTATCGCGTTTCAGAGGATTCGATTCGTTGTAGTCGTTATAAAACAACAGCGCCTGTGGATCCGCCTCATGTGCATACTCGAACGCTTTAGCGATAAATTCAGGTCCCGCGATTTCCGTCCATTTGGAAGTGCGCAGCAGCGCCTCCCCTTCGTCCGCGATGACCTCGTTGACGACGTCCCAGGCGTAGATCTCGTTCTTGTACCGGCCTACTATGGTATGAATATGCTCCCGAAGCCTGCCGAGCAGCACTTCCTTGCTAACCGCCGCGCCTTGGCGATCCTGGAACAACCAGTCAGACGTCTGATTATGCCACACCAGTGTATGCCCCCGCATGGCCATGCCGTGCTCTCGGGCGAAATTAACCAGCCGATCCGCGTCCTCGAAGGTATAGGTCTGTTCCTTAGGATGCACGCTGACGAACTTCATCTCGTTCTCCGCAGTCAGGCTGTTGAAGTGATACGCCAGCAATGCCTTCTGCGTCCGGATCGTCGTCGGATTGACCGCCGCTCCAATTTTGAAGTCCGCCGCAAACAGTTCCTTTAATGCCGGTACGGAATGGAACGTTGGATTCATGAAGATTCCTCCTCTGCCACGCTTGGGAAAATACTCGTACGAACGGTTCACGAAATAAAACAACTATTCTTTAACGCTCCCAACATTCAGGCCAACCACGAAATATTTCTGCATGAAAGGATATACGAGCAGAATTGGAACGGATGCCACCACGGTAACCGCAGCCCGAATCGATAACGGTGTAACCATGGAAGCCGCCGTATCCTGGGTCATGCCCGCCCCGTTAGCCACCGCCGGATTGCTGTTGGCATTCATGCTGGAAGAGAGCAATTTCATCAACTCATATTGCATTGTGCTGAGCTCTTGTCTCGAAGACGTGTACAGGAACGCATCAAACCAGGAGTTCCACGCGCCGACAGCCACAAACAACGCAATCGTCGCTAATACCGGTTTGCACAGCGGGAAGATGATGGTCCAGAAGATTTTGAAGTCTCCTGCCCCGTCAATTCTCGCCGACTCCACCAAGCTTTCGGGAATGGTGCCGATATACGTCCGGATGACAATCAGGTTAAATGCGCTGATCATCGTAGGAACGACATAAACCCAAAACGTGTTGATCAGATGTAAATCCTTCATCAGGAAGTACCCGGGAATCAACCCCGCATTAAAATACATCGTAAGCACGAAAATCAACGTAATTGGCTTGCGGAACACGTATTCCCTTCGGCTCAATGTATAGGCGAGCATCGTTGTCAGGAAGATGTTCAGAATCGTAGATAACACCGTTCTCGCCACCGAGATCAGGAAAGCATCGTAAATCGTGCCGGAAACAAAAATCGCCTTATAGTTCTGCAGCGTAAATTGTCTCGGCCATAGGTAGAGTCCTCCGCGAATCGTATCATTCCCCGCGTTAAGCGATACCACAATCGTGTTCAGAAACGGATACAGCGTCACGACGACGAGAAAGATCATGAAGATCGTATTCAGCGTATGGAAAATCACCGGCTCCACCTTGCCGCGTCCGACCCGACGTGGCAAAGCAGCTGCAGATACTCGCTCTGGGGTAATGGATTGGTTTGCCATCTCTATAACAGCCTCTCTTCCCCTAGTCGTTTGGCGGTCCAGTTTGCAAGGAGCAGCATGGTTACGCTAACGACCGTTTTGAAGATCCCGCCGGCGGTTGCCAGGGAGTAGTTGCCTTGGGCAATCCCGTATTTCAGCACGAAGATATCAATCGTCTCTGCCCAGTCCACCACCAGACCGTTCCCGAGCAGGTATTGCACCTCGAAGCCGGCTTCCAGGATATGTCCGATGGACATAATCAGCAGAATGACAATCGTTGGCTTAATGCCGGGAAGCGTGACATGCAACATCTTCCGGTATCGGCTGGCTCCGTCGATATCCGCAGCTTCGTATAATGACGGGTCAATCGCCGCCATCGCCGCCAAATAAATGATCGTGTTCCAGCCAACCTCTTTCCAGACATGAGAGGCACCAACGACGCCCCAGAAATACTTGCCTTCACTAAGCCATAGAATCGGCTCCTTGATCAGATGCAGCCGCATCAGAACATCGTTGATAATGCCATCGGAAGCAAGGGAAGTCGCAACAATCCCTGTGACGATGATCCAGGATAGAAAGTGCGGAAGATACGAGATCGTTTGAACCGTTCTTTTCCAGAAAATGTTCTTGATTTCATTCAGCAGCAAGGCCAGAGCGATTGCGGTGACAAAGCCCAGCACCAGGTTGATGATACTCATCCCCAACGTATTGCGCAGCACCCGAAGGAAGCTGTCGTCCGTAAACAGGAACTTGAACTGCTTGAACCCGACCCATTCCTGCTGACCAAAGCTTCTTGCCGGCTTGTAATTTTGAAACGCCATCGTCCAGCCCCACACCGGGACATAAGCAAACAATATAATATAAGCCAATAACGGAACCGACATGAAGATCAACTGCCGTTGACTCTTGATCAGGGACCAGGTTATTTGCTGTTGTTTTCGTCTTTTCGCTTTCGGGACGGCGTGTTTGTCCATTAAGGTCTCATCCATATTTTGTTCTCCCCACAAAGCCTAAGATTTCGAAGAATGGAAGGCTTAGATGCCTTCCATTCTTCGATTGAATCCCTGGATTATTTCACGGACCAGTTGTCAATTCTCCATTGCAACACTTCGTTAATGCGGTCTTCGTAAGCTTTAATGTTGAGCTTGCGGATTTCTCCCACGTATTCATCCCATACCTTATCGAAATCAGCCGGGTCGGCCAAAATCGCTCTAGGCAGATACTTCGTAGACAAATCATTCTGCTTGGTGTTCACTACCTTGGCTTCCGAACCTTCCACTAAGTCAACCGACCATGCCGGATAAGAAACTTCGTTTTCCGGTGCTGGTGTAAAGAAGTCAACATAGCTGTTATATCCATAAGCGGCCAAGAATTTTTTATCGTACTCTTCCAGCCCTGCTTGGTATTCTTCAGGTTGGGCTGCCGCATCGGTAGCATTCCCATCGCTGAAATACCCTTCCATTTTCGGACTGAATTTGTGCAACGTATCCGCTTTGTTCGCCAGTTTCCAAGTCGCATCCGTAAACTTGTCGCGTTGCTCTTGGGTTTTCATGAAGCGGCCTTCTTCGGTAACAATGTAGTCTTCGCCTTCAATCCCCCAAGACATGATTTTTTGCCAATCTTCCTGGATCAGGCGATCCCAGAATTTAAGAATTTTGATCGCCTTATCTTCCCCAGCATTTACGCTGATCCCAAAGCCATTGTTCAGGTTCAGTGCCGGGCGATCCAGATAATGGTCTGTAATGCTTGTATCGTAAACCAGCGGCAAGCCGACATAGGTTCTTTCATGCTTCTTCGCCGTAATTAACACATTCTCGGCATCTTGGAAGTTCCAGTGCTGGTCAAAAAATCCGAGCACCGTACCGCTGGAAATTTTCGCTTGATACTGGTCATAGTTTTGTGTAAATGTCTCTTTATCGATCAGACCTAAGGCATTCATTTCATTCAGCTTCTTGTAGTACCGTTTAGCATAATCCTTGTCGGCGAAAATCTCCGCTTTGCCGTCCTTCACGACAACGCCGCCGTCATTCGGGTGTCCGATCAGATGCTGCGGCGCATTAAACAGTCCCCAGTTTCTCCAGTCATAGTTCAGAATTTCGAAACCAATCGTTGGGCTGCCATCGATCGTTGGGTGTTTCTCCTTGTACTTGATGAGCAGATCAAAATATTCATCAAGCGTTTTGACTTGAGGATATCCTGCCTCCTCCAGCACAGCCTTTTGGATCCAGAAAGCCGGACCCGAATACCAAGTTGTGCTGACTTCCCCGTTATAGGCCCCGTAGTTTGGCAGGATGTAAATATGACCGTCATTCGGGTCCTTCATCATGTTCCAATATTTCTCATAGTGCTTCTTCAAATTCGGTGCATGTTCTTCAATCAGATCTTCCAAAGGGATATAAGCCCCTGCTGCCGTCAACTTCGTATTGCCGGTCATAATATCGGGATAATCGGAGCCTGCGATCATAACGCCAAGCTTCTGGTCAATGTCCCCGGCAAGAAATTCAAATTTGAATGTGACGCCCAGCTCATCTTTAATCTTCTTGTAAATCTTGTTGTCCGGCGTCGGCTGTTGGCCGGCTTCCCCGATAAACGCGGTGATTTCAAGCGGTTCGACTTTATCTCCGGCATTGTTCCCTGTAGTCCCCGTATTGCCGGTGTTGGTTTCGGCTGTGGTAGTTTTGTTACCGCCGCCACATCCCGCTAGGATGACGCTGAGCGATAACAGCAGGATAACGCTGAGCCGGAGCATTGATTTGGTCTTGCCCCCCATGTAAAGCACCTCCGTAATGATTTGTTGATGTTTAAGCTATTTTGTAAGCCCTTTCATCAACTTATCTTTAATTCTAAGAGCGCTACCCAGCCACAACTAGTTCACAATTAAAGGTTCCATATTCAAAATTTCAGTTCCTGTTTCTGTACTCATTAGGCGACATTTGTAATCTTTTTTCAAATTGCTTCAGGAATTGGCCATAGTTCGCGTACCCCACTCGCTCGGCAATCTCCCCGTTATTTAAGCTTCCGTCCCGGAGCAGCCCAACGGCTTCTTCAATGCGAAAGTTATGGATCATTTCGTTAAAAGAAACGCCGTTCTTCTTCTGGAGTAATTGGCCCAAATAAACCGGATGAAGGTAAAACACCTCCGCTAACTTTTTAATCGTCAAAGGCTCACGGTAATGCTCCCGGATATAGGCGTTGATGTCTTGAATGACTCCCTGGGACCGTTGGGCTTTGTCCATCAGAAGCCCATCGATGCACTCTGTCCCTAACGCTTGGATCCGGTCCATTAATTCCCGCAGGGTTGGCACCGCCGAAACTGTGCCGGGAATGTCGTATTTGCTTTGCAGTTCCGCCGCCTTGTCCGGGAGTTCCTCCAGGTGTTCCATCATGAGATAAAACAAATGAATCCCAAATTTACGCACGATGTCCGGCGTTAGGTAAAGTTCCCGGAACCTACGCTCCGCCTCGGACAGCCCTTCCTCCAAGCCCGCTTTGTCCAGCAGTTGAATCGCCCCTATAATGCGATCCACCAGCTCGGTTTGATCGTACCTGCGGTGGAACTTCAGCGCAGCCACGTTACGATACTCCATAATCCCGGCAGGGCCTTCCGCATAAAACTGATGCTGCATCGCTGTCTGAGCCTGTCTGAACGCAGCTGGAATCTCTTGCAGGCTTGTCACGCCCTGCCCCGCCGATGCGACGACTCCAAGACTGCGGCATAATCTCTCCAGTTCGTTGATCCATTTAGCGCCGTCCGGCCCATCCTCGCCGGGATGAAATCCGTACACCAGGGCCAGAAGGCCCTCATCCAAGCCGCTATAGTCCAGATCGATGAGATACATGGCTTCCCTCTCCCCGACATAGGCGGCAACTTGCTCCCGGGTCTCGGCAAAGCAGCTGTCTCTTGGCTGAATGAGACACACATTCCACGCCTTCCGCAGGCTCGAAAGCGCAGCGATCCGCCCCTCATCCCGAGGGAGCCCCGGCGAGGGATGGAGCCATCCCTTAAGCAGACCCACTGTCTCCTCATAGGAAGCGATCCGGCTGATGCGTTGACGCTCCTGCTCCTCCGCCAGCTCCTGATAGATCGCCCCGAGCTCTTCGGCGGCGATCTCCTCGTCAATCGGCTTCAGCAAATACCGGGTGACACCAAAGCGGAGCGCTTTTTGTGCATATTGAAATTCACTGTATCCGCTTACGATCGCAAAGCTGACCTGTCGGGTATTCTGCTTCTGCCACGCCTCGATCATTTCCAGTCCATCCATTCCCGGCATCCGCACATCGGTAACAACTAGGTCCGGCTGCAGCTGGCCGATCTTCTCCAGCGCCTCCGCGCCGTTGCTGCTAGTCCCGCATATCTCAAAGCCCAGCTCCGGCCAGTTGATCCACAGCTGCATCCCCTCCAATGCTGCCGGCTCGTCATCCACCAATAACACCTTGAATCTCATGGCTCTTTCCCCCCTGATTATCCTCCCTGGTGTTGAAGCCGTTTGACCGGAATTTCGATACACACTTTTGTCCCTTGTCCCGGCTTGCTGTCGATGTTAAAGCGAACCTGATCGTTGTAGTACAACTCGAATCGGCGATACACATTGCGAATGCCAATGCTGTTCCCGGACGTGTTCTCGCTCCGTACGGTTAGCAGCATTTCCCGCAGCTGCTCCGGTTTGATGCCTTTGCCGTTATCCGAAATGACGATGCGAAGCCGTCCGTCTTCCACGCGGGCTTTAACGGTAACGAGCCCATTGCCCTGCACCGCTTGAATTCCGTGCTTGCAGGCGTTCTCGACCAGCGGCTGGATGCTCATCTTCGGAATCGTATAATGCAGCGCTGCCTCCTCAATGTCGAAGACGTACTCGAATTTATCCCGGAAGCGGAATTTTTCGATTTTCAAATACATGTCGATAAACCGAATCTCCTCTTCCAGCGTAACGAGGTCCTCCTTCCAGCGGAGCAACCGGCGCAGCAGCTTGGACAAGTTCTTAATGATGTCCGTAACGTCGGAGTAGTTCTTTTTCGTACAGACCACTAATATCGCGTTCAGCGTATTAAACAGAAAATGCGGGTTCATCTGGCTCTGCAAGAAGTTCAGCTCTGCCCGCACGCGCTCGGCTTCAAGGCTCTTCTGCTGGATTTCCAGCTTGTAAACGTTGTTGATCAACGCGTTGATGCGAGCGGTCATCATGTTAAAGTTGCGGATCAGGCCGCCGATTTCATCGCGTCCTTCATCGATGTTAATCAAATCGAATTTCTCATTAGTGACCTTCTGCATATGGCGCGAGAGCCGCTTCACCCGGTAATGATAGGAGCGGAGCATGACGAAAATGAAGATCGACGTGAATAAGGTGATTGCCGCAACCAACATCCCAACGAACAAGCGCATATCGAACATCGCCTTGGACAACCGGGTGCCCTGCGGGATCCCGATCAGCCGCCAGCCTTTCACGTATTTGGCATTCCCGATGACTACGGACTCCACCCCCTTCTCCCGATCCTCGGCAGACAATTCAAGCTTGGGATAACCCACACTTGTATCCTGCCGATAGCCGCTGTCCGCCGACACGATGATTTCATCGTTCCCGTTGACCAGATACAAATCCAGGTAGTCCCGCTCCCGGACGATCACGTCGTAAATTTTGCTGAGATCAATATCGATCCGCAGCAGCTTGTCGAAGGTGTTATAGGAATCGTAGTAGTCCATTTTCTCAATCACGCTGAAATAAGGCTCGGTATTCGCTCGGTTCGTAGCTTGAGATGCGCGGTACGCTGCGACAACCACCGGGTCCGACGAACTGCTCCAGATCCGGTACCATTCGCTACCCTTCACCTCATCATTGATCATATGATAATTGCCCCCGGGGACGATCGTCGGATTGGTGGTGTATATCCCGATTCGCAGAATCTGATTATTGACCGGAATGTAGCTGGTCACCCGATTGCGCAGCTGCTCATCAAACGTTTCGTAAAAATCGACCGGGCCCGAGTAGATTCGGTCCATCTTTTCATACAGCGTCTTATCGGTGTTCAGGGCATGACTAACCGCTACCCCGCCGTCGATAAAATCGAGAATATCCTTACGGGCACGCTCCATGGAAATCTCCAGGTTCTGCTTCTCGCGCTCTTTAATAAAGTCAGTCATCCGCCCCATGAACACCAGGTTAATAACCAGGATCGGCAGTAGCACGCCAATCAGGTAGATCAGCATAAATTTCGTCTTCAGCGGAATATCGTTCACTCTTCCCCGGAATCTCCATCTTCCCATGCTCGCACCACCTCGGGCTTATTCGGCCAATCTGGGCCCCTTTAGTTTCTGGGGACCGTCATGTTGAAACTCGGATTTATAGACAGAGGGCAGCATACCAATCGACTGTTTGAATTTGCTGATAAAATAGTCCGTATTCGGATAACCCACCTGCAGCGCAATATCGGAAATTTTCATCGAGGTGCGCTTCAGCAGTCGTTTGGCTTCCTCCAGCCGTTTCTCGTTGAGATAGTCGTTGAAGGTTTTGCCTGTTTCTTTTTTGAACACCTGTCCTAAATAGGTCGGGTTCATATGAAACTGCTTGGCAAGGGTTTGCAGCTTCAGCTTGCTGCGAAACTCCTCATCCACGTACTGAATGACCTGAAAAATCGTGTTATTCTCGTTCTTCCGGCGCAATCCGGCTAGCAGCAGCGAGGCTTCCCGGCACAGCTTTAGGAGATACGGCTTCAACGCGGCGTAATCGCTGATCCCGTTCGATTCTCCTTCGTTCCCCTGCACACGAACCATAAAAGCGTCGGCATCGCCGCCGGCCTTCTTGATCCTGCGGCATAACGTGAGCTCCACATTAGCTGCGAAAGCTCGTAGGGTCTCCAGACCAATCTGGCTGCTGGCAAGGGCGCCAAACACTTCCTCCACCACTGCTCCCGTTGATCCGGGATCCCCTTGAAGCACGGCGGCCAACAGCAGCTCAACCTTGCCCTTCAACACATCCTCCGAACTGTAAGGCTGCGGAAGATGGCATAGCATGAAGAAGCCAGTTTTCCCCTTCTCGCGCTTTGCTTTGACGGTCTCCAGCGTTTGCAGGTACAGCTCCCGGATGGAGCGGATGCCTTTCCCGACACGGCTGACGGCAATCACTGCCGGCGACCCTATCTCCGAAAGTTCACTGCTGATCGCCAGTCCCATCTCTTCGATCCGCGGCTGCGGCATTTCATCCGTCCGCAGGATCATCCCAAACCGGCCTGAGCCGTCCATGAAGGAACGATCCGCATCCGCGGGTTTCGAGAAATAACTGAGTACGCGTTGCTTTAGAGGTTGCGGATCCATCCCGGCGTCGAACAGCATACATTGCAGCTCCGGCTCACCCCCGAGCTGAAGCGCGGCGGCCGCCTCCTGCTCCAGCTGAAGGCCATCTTCCCCCTGAATCAATCGGTTCAGGAGGTTATTTTTAAATAACGTTTGCTTCCGTAACTTGGACTGCTCCAGTTCCCGCTCCTCGGCAATCATCTGACCGAGACGGTCCAGAATGGCCCCGAACTCGTCTTCGTCAATCGGCTTCAGTAAATACTCCGCCACCCGTTGCCGCATCGCCGTAAGGGCGTAGTTAAAATCGTCGTAACCGCTTAGAATCACAAATTTAGGGGGCCTTGCGAGCAGCCGTTTACTCCGTTCGATCAGTTCCAAGCCGCTGATGACAGGCATATGGATATCTGTGACGACTAGTTCAGGTCGCAGTTCCTGCATTTTGACTAAAGCCTCCGGACCGTCCAGCGCTTCACCGCAGACTTGAAAGCCGTGCCTTTCCCAATTCACCATGGTTCGCAGACCCTCCAGCACCCAAGGCTCATCATCAACCAGAAGCACTTGCAACATCGCTGTCATCCCTCCCTTTTTACGTGAATTCCATGGATCTATAATTCAGCCAATATCCACCATGTAAGCGCACACATTTTATGCTAGCACAAAACCTTTCATTTGTGGGGACTTAATTTATCCAACAAACAAAGGCAGTTCAGAGCAATGTGCTCCGAACTGCCTTTGTTGAAGGTTAGATTATTGATTTAGCAGATGGTCTCGAAACCACGCTGCCGCTGTCTGAACCTCGGTTTCGGTTAACTGATGCCCGTAAGGCTCCCAATGCACATGCACTTGGGCCCCGGCACCTCGGAGCAACCCCGCCAACTCCTCGGTTTCCTCCGGTTTGCACATCGCGTCGTTCCGTCCCGCCCCGATAAAGACAGGGATTCCTGCCATCTCCGGCAACGGCACGCCCCGCCGTGGAACCATCGGATGGTGCAGAATCGCCCCGCTGAGTGCGCCCGCATGGTGGAACAGGAGGCTTGCCGCGATATTGGCACCGTTGGAATACCCCACGGCCACGAGGCGGCGCCGATCGAAGCCGTAGCGCTCTGCCGCCTCGTCCAGGAATTCATGCAGCTCCTTCGTGCGCAGCACCAGATCCTCCTCATCGAATACGCCCATCGCCAGCCGCCGGAAGAAGCGCGGCATCCCGTTCTCCAACACGTTCCCTCGGACGCTAAGCACAGCGGAAGTTGGGGAGATGATCTCTGCCAGCGGCAACAGGTCCCGCTCCGTACCGCCGGTTCCGTGAAGCAATAGCAATGGAGGTGGCGCCGATTCACCGCTAGCCGTCGTTATCCCCGGCTTGTAAATATGCTTTAGCTTCATCCCAGCAGGTCCTCCTTCAGCACCCGGACTTCAAACGGGGTGAGGTTTTGTTCAATGGCTTCACGATGCGGTTCATACCAAGCGGGAAGCATCAACCGTTCCCCCAAATGCTCCGGCGACTCATCATTGGCGAACCCCGGCGGATTTGTAGCGATTTCGAACAAGATGCCGCCCTCCTCCCGGAAATACAACGCGTGAAAATATTGCCGGTCCACAATGGGCGTCGGATGATAGCCGTGCTCGGCAACCCGAACTCTCCAGGCTTCATGTTCCGCAAAGTCCCGGGCTCTCCAGGCGATGTGATGCACCGTCCCGGCTCCGCCCGCCCCGTAATCCAACGGCTTGATGTTGACGTCGATCACGTCGCCAAGGTCACCCTCGGCTTTGAAGCGGGTATAATGGCCCTCTGTTCCAAGCTTCTGCAAGCCCAATACGGTTTCGAGCAACGCAGCCGTTTTCTCTGGGGCCATGCTGTAGAGCACCGCGCCGCCAAAGCCTTTGATCGCCCAATCGGCCGGAACGCCGCCAAACGACCACATGTTAAGCGGACCCGCAGCGCGTTCCACCAGCTCTAGCTGGAGTCCGTCCGTGTCATGGAAATGCAGGTAGGTTTCGCCGAATCGGCGAGTCTCGGTCGTGGAGATGCCAAATTTGCCCAGGCGTTCCCGCCAGAAGTCCATCGCGCCGACTGGGATGGCGAAGGTGGTGATTCCAACCTGGCCGCCGCCAACCCGGCCGCGCCGAGCCCCGGGCGTCGGGAAGAAGGTCATAATCGTTCCCGGATTCCCGTCCTCATCGCCGAAGTACAAATGGTACACCTCCGGGGCATCGAAGTTGATCGTTTTTTTGACTAATCGGAGCCCCAGCACTCCTGCGTAAAAATCGACATTCGCCTGCGGGTCGGTTGCAAATGCGGTGATATGATGAATCCCTGAAGTTGGATGTACCATGTGTAACTCCTCCTTAAATTGGGACGGTGGGCAAGCTCAAAAACGGTTAATGCTGACGAACTCGCCAACCGGCTTACGGTAACCGCGCGGGCGGAAGCTCGAGCTGTCTTCTTTGCCGATCGCAATCAGCATCACCGGGATGTAATTGTCCGGGACGTTCAGCAAGCGGCGCAACGCATCAGGATCAAACCCGATCATCGGGCAGGTATCCCAGCCGCGGTCCTTCGCGACGAGCATCATCTGCATGGCCGACAGACTGCCGCTGCGAATCGCCTCTTCCCGCATAAACGCTTCCCCCCGGCTCTCATAGAACCCGATCGTATCCGACACAAGAAAGTCATACTCCTGCTTGCTGAGAAAGCCCAAGTTCAGCAGGCCTTCGTTCATCTCCCCGACATCCTTGTGGGCATCCACTTTTCCGAGTACCAGAATCACTGCGGAAGCGGTCCGGATTTTATATTGCTTCGCCGCAGCTTCATACACTTGCTCCTTCACATCAGGGTCCTTCACTACAACATAATGGGTATGCTGCAAGTTAAACGCCGAAGGTGCGAATTTCGTAAGATTAAAGATTTCTTCCAGTTCCTTGTCTTGGATTTCCACGCCCGGGATAAATTTATTCACCGACCGGCGGGTTTTGATAATCGTAGTAAAATCATGCTCATTCGAACTCATCCCTAATTTCCTCCTAAATAAAACCCTAAGTTACGTTTGCGATCTCATTTGATGGCTCATAGCAGAGCATCGAGGGAGTAATCTCCGGCCCCGGACAACATCAAGCCAACCAAAACGGCAATCAGCAGCAAATTGTATTCAAAGCCGCCTGATGTCGACCAATACCCGTTCTTCCCATGAACGGAAACGATCGCCACGATCATCGTAAGAATCAGCAGTGCCGCGCCCACGTGCGTAAACAAGCCAGTTGCCACCAACAAGCCGCCGCCAAACTCAGCGAGACCTGCTAGCACAGCCATCAGCACCCCAGGCTTCATCCCGATGGATTCAAACCAACCGCCGGTTCCTCTAGGACCGTGACCGCCAAACCAACCAAACAGCTTTTGCGCGCCATGCCCCATCATCGTCAATCCCAACACCAAACGAATAATTAATAATGCCAATTCCATATTCAATTCCAATGACTCCTTTGCTTTTAATTTATTTTCTGAGTACGTACTGCACGCACGAATCGTATATCTCTAAGTATCGAGAATCTTTATATTAAGATATTTGGCCTGAAAAGACGTCCTCTGACGCCCTTTCCCGCCGCCTATCGGAGCTTCGTCATAAAATCAATTCCTTGAAATCGATGCTTCTAGTCTTCACGCCGTCCTCTTGCCGTCTCCTTGCCGCTACTTAAAACCAGCCTGCGCCGATTTCCCAAGCTTCTTCAGCAGCATCCCCGCGATCTGCTTCTCTTCCGAGGAAAGACCGCTGACGGCCTCCTCGATGATATCGGTAATCCTCGGGAACACATCTTCGATGAACTCTCGTCCCTGCTCGGTGAGTTCTGCGTAAACTAACCGCCGGTCTTCCGCGCAATCCTTGCGGGTGACGTACCCCTTCTTTTCCAGCTTATCTACGACATACGTAATATTGCCGCTGCTCATCAACACTTTAGAGCCAATTTGCTGAATCGGTTGTCTGCCTTTATGGTACAGCAAGTCTAATACGCTAAACTCAGTCCGGTTTAATCCGTATTTCCGAATCTCCTTATCCGCATGCGCATGTACCCACTCGTTGGCTCGGGACAAGACGATAAACAAATGCAGCGCCTCATTCTTCGTTGGATCCATCTGTGAACTCACCTCCATGTCATGTTCGGACTATGATAACTATAGCATAGGGTAGCCTCAAGCGTCTTGAATAATTCTTAATATGAGATATCTTGATATTAAGATACATGATATCGAGATAAGTGTCAACCCACCTTTGCAAAAAAAAAACAGCCGACCAGATCGATCTCCCGGGCAGCTGATGAAGAATGCACCTCTTTCACTCGTGCTATAGTTACTTTCTGCCGCGAGCCGACGCGCTGGTCCGCACGTTCGTCAGCACGTTGACTGCAAATATGATGACACTGATCACGACAAGGGTTCCGCCAATCGCTACCAAAGGCTCCAGTTGTTCGGAACCGTTCAGCACCAGAGATAAACTGATCATCATGACCGGAAGTCCGATGGAGTACGTCCAGAACTGGATTTTGCTCAGCACGCTTTCCCCTGCTCCCGGAAACAACACATAAATCACGCCCGCTAACGCGAAAGACGCCCACCCCAGCAAATTCACGTGAGCATGAACGCCCGATAAAGTATAGTCATGCTGCATGGACATGTACATGCCTAGCAATACACCGATGACAAAATAAACGACCGACACCTTAATATACGTGATCCCCAAACCGTCGCCTCCCCCAACTGGAACAAGTGATCCTTACATGTTCAAAATATGTCACAATTAAGGGGAATATTCGGACGTTGACTATTGCCATTCCTCCGGCAACAGCCGTGCGTAATGCGGTTGAAGGTAACGGTCGTCGATCAGGGCCAAGCGGCCATAGTCGGTCTCCGAGCGAATCAGGCGCCCGCCGGCCTGCAGCACCTTATTTATGCCGGGGTACACATAAGCATAATCGAAGCCATCTCGTCCGGTCGCCTGAAAGTAGTCGCGGATCAAGTTGCGTTCCGGACCGATTTGCGGCAAGCCAACACCGATGATCGCCACGCCTGTCAACCGGTCGCCGACAAGATCGATGCCCTCCGAGAACAAACCGCCCATGACGGCAAACGCGATAAAGGTCCTCCCTGGCTCAGGGTTCGGAACAAACGCAGCCAAAAACTGCTCCCTCTCCTCCTCCGTCATCCCCGCCTGCTGAAGCAACAGCTCCGTCCCATCCTCCTTGGCAGCGGAAAAGTCCTCATAGATCATGTTCATATAAGCGTATGAAGGGAAGAAAAACAAATAATTTCCCGGCCGGCCGCGGGTTACCCCCTGCAGCGCACGAACAAGCGGGCCCCGTGTCTGTTCCCGATCCTGATATCTGGTGGACAGCGGCACCACAACCACTTCCAGCTGATCCCGAGAAAAGGGGGACGGCAGCGTGATCGAATAATCGTCCGGCCCGGCCCCTAACATGTCGCGGTAATACCCCATCGGTGATAAGGTCGCCGAGAATAAGATCCGCGAGCGAAACCCTTTGCTCATCTCCTGCAGCAAATGAGAGGGATCAAGACAAAACAGCTTCACCCGCACGTCCTCCCTGGTGATCTCAGCGTAGGTGACGAACCGATCATCGTACAGCTTGCCCATTCGGCTGAAATGCAAAGCGTCAAAATAAGCCTGAAGCAACAACTCCCGCGTCTCGGCCTCTGGACTGCCTGGAGCATATGCCTGTCCGGCGGCGGAGGGATCGATGGCCAACTCCCGTTCGGCCGCCTCGGCAAAAACCTCCACCCGCTTCAGCAACACCTCTGGCGCGGTCCGATCCACCCAAAGTGCCCCTTCTGCCTGCTTCCGCAGTGCAATGAACTCCGCGTTCACTGCCTTCGCCGCCTTCGCAACAGAAGGATTCTTCGCTTTATAGATTCGTTGCAACTCGAGGAAGCTGGATTTCAGCAGCTCGGCCGAATACATCTCCCGGGCTCGGTCGACCAAATTATGCGCCTCGTCAATCAGTAATGCAGTTTCTTTCTTCTGTTCAGTAAACATGCGCTGCAAAGACACTTTGGGATCAAACACATAATTGTAATCACAGATCGTCACATCGGCGGCATAGGAGAGGTCCAGCGAAAATTCAAACGGGCACACCCGGTGCTTCCGGGCGTATGCCTCAATGACCGGTCGGACAAGCTGGGTCTCGTTCGCCAGAATATCCTGAATCGCCCCATTGATCCGATCGTAATAGCCATCGGCATAGATACAGTCTTCCTTGGTACAGCGAACCTCTTCACGGAAGCAGATTTTCTCCTTCGCGGTCAGCGTGACCACCCAAGCTTGCAACCCCTGGGCTTCCATCAACGTAAAGGCATTCTCTGCCGCAGTCCGGGTAATCGTCTTGGCAGTAAGGTAATACAGCTGATTCAGCTTGCCTTCCCCCATCGCCTTCAACGCCGGAAACGTGGTGGAGATCGTCTTGCCAATGCCGGTTGGCGCCTGGGCAAACAAACCGACAGCTTCCTCGATCGTCTTGTATACCGCGCCCGCCAGCTTCCGTTGCCCGGCCCGGTATCCCGGAAACGGAAACGCCAGCTCTGCGATGCTCCGGTTCCGCTCGCGCCGATGATGGCGAAGCAGCCGGGCATACGGGGCATATTGCTGAACGACGTCATACATAAACGTCTCCAGTTCGTCGATCCCGGCGCGCGTCCGAAACTGCTTCCGCTCTCCCGTATCCAGCTGGACATACGTCAGCTGAATCCCCATCTCGCTCAGTCCGTTGGCTTTGGCGTACATGTACGCATAGCATTTCGCCTGAGCCCAATGCACGGGATAGGTGTCCTCGTCGATGGCCGCCAGATCCCCGGCCGTCGATTTGATCTCGTCCACGGTTAAGCTTCCATCCTCACCGACCAGCAGCCCATCGCAACGCCCGTCCACGACAAAGAGGAGATCCCCGCAGGGAATCTCCGCCTTGACATACACTTCCTTCTGATCTCCTTCGCCGTACTGCTTCTGTATCTGCTGATGCGCCTTCGTGCCTTCCGTCAGCGAAACGGCGGCGCGAAAGCCGCCTTCCAAGCTGCCGCTGCGGAATACATGCTCCACTAGAGGGCGCACCGCGATCGTAATTGTGGACTCTTTTGCCATAAATCTATGTGTCACCCGCCGATATCCATAGGGAACATTTGTTCCACTAGTATATCACGAACTGACGAGGATCGCTATGCAAAGCGGTTTGCCCAAGACTCTGACAAGAGCTATTGACGTACGTGCAACGCCCGGAACTCGTCCTCCAGAATGCTCATCAGAATCGAATCATGGTACTTGTGATCGTAGAACAACGCTTCTCGCTGCACGCCCTCTCGCTTGAACCCCAGCTTCTCATAGACGTGCATCGCCCGGGCATTGTAGTCGAACACATTCAGCTCAATCCGGTGAAGATTCAGTACGCCAAAGCCGTAATCCAGCATCAGCTTCATGGCTTCGCTGCCGTAACCCTTCCCGGTATCCGACGTCTGGTTAATCGCAATGCGAATGTTGCAGCAGCGGTTGCTCGGATCGATATCCTGCAGCGCAATGTCCCCGATAGGCCGGTCATCGTCCCGTCGTACAATCGCCAGCAGTACGGTGAAATCGTCCTGACTTTTCCGCTCCAGATAGGAGGCGATAAAATCCTTCGTGAAGTGACGTTTCGTCCCCGTCCATTTTCTCACTTCCGGCTCATGCAAATTCAAATAATACCACTCCGCATCCTCCACGTTCATCGGGCGGAGATATACTTTTTCACCCATTAGAAAACCCGCGTTACTCATCGTTATGTTCCCCTTTTTCATCTCTTGGCTTATTCTCTCTTACTGCACATGTTCATCTTGCTGCGTTGTTCTTTTCGCATCTTAACACGGTACTGTATACTGAAAAATATACAAATCGAGAAAAAATCAAAGGACAGTTTGCCATCGAAGGAAGGGGATCCACGAGTGTATATCATACCGCACCAAAATGACGGACAAACTGGGAAGGCCGGGCGTTCCTACCGGTACGTCGAAATTTATGAGTCGTTCAAACGGGACATCATCGCCGGTTCGCTTCAAGAAGAGCAACGTTTGCCTTCGATCCGCAAGCTGGCGGAGTTCCTCGGCATCAGCACTACGCCCGTCGAGCTGGCCTACCAGCAGTTGATCGCCGAAGGGTTTATCGAGAGTCGGCCGAAACGGGGATACTTCGTTGTCAAACTGCCGGAGCCCTATAAGGCACTTGAGCTGGGACACGAGAAGCCGGAAGGCCGGGACCGGGTGTCGTCGAAGTCCGCTGCAGCTGCTGCTATGCCTCAAACGAAGCCTGCACCAAACGAGAAGAAGGCGGGATTCCCACGATACGATTTTCACCTGTCTAAGAACGATTTCAGCTTGTTTCCTTTTGCCCTATGGAAAAGACTACATAACCAGCTCTTCCGCCCGGAATATGCAGACCTGCTGTTCTACGGAGACGCTCAGGGGGACCCGGGATTACGGCGTGCCATCGCCGGATATTTAGGCCGGTTCCGCGGGGTGAAAGCCTCCCCGGACCAGATCGTTATTGGGGCGGAACAACATCTGCTGCTTCTGCTGCTAGGGCAAATGCTGAAGGGGGAGATCGATTCCGTTGCTGTTGAAGAACCCGGTTACCGGATCGTTCCCGCTACGCTGGCTGCCCTGGGCTTCTCGGTCCATCCGATCCGCCTTGACGAGCACGGGCTGCGCCCCGATTTGTTGCGGGCCAGTGGAGCCCGGATCGCCAGCGTGTCTCCGTCCCACCAGTTTCCGACTGGTCTCGTCATGCCATTATCCCGCCGACTGGAGCTGCTGGAATGGGCCAAGACGGTGGACGGCTACCTGATCGAAGACGATTACGGCGGAGAGTTCCGCTATCAAGGCAAACCGGTGCCGGCGTTGCAAGGACTGGTCCCGAACGACCGCGTCATCTATCTCGGCGGCTTCTCCCAGGTGTTAGCCCCGGATATCTGCATCCATTATCTCGTGTTGCCCGAGCATCTGGTGCCCCGGTTCCGCGCCTTGCGGCGGCATATTCTGTTTGAAGCGTCTGCGTCGGGGATACATCAGCGAACGCTGGAGCGGTTTATTCAGGAAGGACACTTCGAACGGCATATCCGGCGAATGCGGAATCTATATCGCAAAAAAAATCGGCAGCTCGTCGCCTCCCTCACATCACATTTCGGGAAACAAGCTGCCGTTACCGGTGATAGCGCCGGGATGCATGTGATTCTAAACGTCAAATCCCGCCTACCGGAAGCACAGCTGCTGCAGCTGGCTGGACAAGCCGGCGTACGGATCGCCTCTGCCGCCTTCTATTGGGAGGCACCGCCGGAAACGGAGCTCAAATCGTTTATGCTCGGATTCGGCGGCATCCCGTTCGATCGGATCGATGAAGGCGTGGCTCGACTCCAGGAGGCCTGGTCGACCTGGCTTCAGGAACTTCCGCATACAGATCATTGATCGACCCGGATGTTGTAATCCTTCTTCAAATATTGGTGGATTCGGCGGAAATCCGCCGCGGTCAGCTCGCTTAACCGCTTGTGCCCCTTCTTCCATTCCCGCGCGAGCAGGATGCCCATGGTTTCCGCGGCCAAAGCAGTGGTGGGGATGATACGGGCGCTGCCGTAGGCTTTGATTTCCGCACCGATATTTTTGCCAGCTACCAGGACGTTGTCGTAATTCTTCAGCTCAAAGGAACGCAGAGGAATCCCGTAGCGGTCCGGCTTCCCGAAACCGATCCCCTTCTTCAACGCGCGAGTTGCCTGTAAATCGACGGGATATCCTCCAAGCGTCACATTATCCCAGAACATCCGACTCGACATCACGTCTTTATAGGTCAGCACGTATTCCGTTTCATAACGGTTATAGTCGCGAATGTACAAATAATCGGGATATCCATTGAGCTGCGCTTTGCTGAACCCGGGAATATGTTCACGTAAAAATTTGGCGATATACGGGGCTTCGGCCTTGCCCTTAGCCACGGCAGAGCGGACCGATTTCGGATCGGCCGGATCGACATCGTAAATCAGTAAGCCATTAACGATCACTTCACCGTCTTTCTGATAGGTGGCATTCAATCCTCTCAGTAGTAGCTGGGAGTCTCGCGGCTTGTACTGGTAGGTTATGTTGCTGAAGCCAGTGGCGAAATCCCAATCGACATATGTATTGGGGCCGTATTTCTTGACGACATTCGTCAGCGGATAATCCTCTAGCACCGCTTGATGCAGCTTGCCCCAGTTAACTCCCTTGAACCGCAGCATATATGTAGCGGCCATATAATCCGGCTTCTTGCCGTTGTACAAGCTTTCCATCCCCGGGATTCGTTTGTTGCCAAGATGGACGGTGAGTGCGTTAAAGTCGGTATTTTCCACAAAGTATCCCGCCTGTACTTGATACAGTTTGCCGTCTTTGGCCAGGTAGGTGATTGATTTCAGCGTCTTCCCTTGCTTTGATTTGCCGGTTTCATTAATCTCCACGCTGTCAATGACGATGCCGCTTCGCATTGGAATCCCTCGGATCATCTTACGGTAATAGTTTTCAAAAGCAGACAATTTACGAATTGTCCCGGCATTATAGCCGTCGTACAACGATTTCATTTCGCCTTGCACCAAACTGCGCTTACGATTGTCGTTGGGTTCGTCCAGCACCAGCATCTGTCCTTGGATCAGCTCCCCGCCCGGCTTCTCGCGAGGATCAAGGATCAGTACGCTTAGCCCGGCATCATGCGCCCGCTTTGCCAAGAGCACCCCTTCAATTTCACTGCCAATCATAACAATGTCATAACGTTGACAACCCGGACCGCAGGATACGGGGGATGCGGTTGAAGCGGACGCTGCGATCGCCGGAGTTGAAGCGCCCACCGTTTCGAGCAGCAGCAGTATGCACAGGAGTGCCAATACACAACGTTTTGTTAAAGTTTGTTGGTTATTGGGATAAATATGCATAAATTCAGGATCGCTCCTCTATATGGGATTTAATGACATATTATCTCCCGAAGAGGTATCGTATCCAGTAAATTTTTGTTATATTATGGTGTTATCTGTTAATTCATGCCATGTAACAAACGAGATAAGCTCTGCAGCTTGGAGGGATCAAGGGGAGCCAGTCCGTTCCCGTCGATTCGAACCGCAGAGCCGAAGTGTACTTCGCTCACGCCTGTATCCGCAATGACTTGGGAGACCGTCTCCAGGGTTAAGCCGTGTCCAGCTAAAATGCGCACCGAGCCGCCGCGTGCCATCTCCACCAGCTCCCGAATTTCGGAAACCGCCTGCGGCGCCGGGCGCGGTCCGCCCGAGGTCAGCACCCGGTTCACCTGCGGGTACTGCATGAGTGTGCGCAAACCGGACGGCAGATCGGCCAACTCGTCAAACGCCCGGTGAAACGTAACGTTCAGCTCCCCCGACAGCGCTAAGATCCGCTCCAGCGCAGCCTCATCAATCTTTCGATCGGCCGTCAGTGCGCCAAACACAATCCCCGCCGCCCCCGTTTCGGCGATCGCGCGCACTTCGGCTTCCATCGTCAATAAATCGGCTTCCCCATATACAAAAGATCGGCTATGCGGGCGCACCATCACATGAACGGGAATAGACACCGCCTTCACCACTTGTTGAACCATGCCAATCCCTGGGGTGAGTCCCCCTTCCGTCATCGCTGTAATCAGCTCCAGCCGATCCGCTCCATTTGCCTCCGCCACGACGGCGTCCTCTACACAGGTTGCGATAACCTCTAGCAGCATCAGATAACCTCCTTCACTCGAGGATAACAATTGTACCCCTATGTTAGCGGGTCTCGTTCAAAATAACAAACCATTAGCCGAGCCCGCAGCTTAAGCGGCTTGTTTGCCAAAGCGCTGGAGCCGGATGAACGTTTCGTACGACTCCCTCTGTCGAGAGAGGTGCTCCAGAGCGGACCGCATGCGGTAGCGAGCTTGCTGGAGGACGTGATCCGAAGACATCTCTAGTGGAGGATGTGCGAGGCGGCCACCCGCTTGTCGCAAGCGTGTTGCACCACCTTGACACGAAACGCATTCACGAAATGCAAAAGTACAGTTCATTTGCACCAAAACCGGTCATATTTGAAGCTTCAAATGTAAAAGTGCAGTTCATGAGCCGGCAATCGGCTGGATTCTACTCTAATCATTCCCTTTCAACTGTACTTTTGCAGTTAATCACCCAAAAATACGCAATCTGCTTGATTTTAGATGTACTTTTACAGTTAACTGGTTCCCCGCTAGGTACAGCAAGCCGCCTCCAGCAACCTAAAAAGGACTTGGAGTTATTCTCCAAGTCCTTTCCCTTTGCCATTATCCCGCTCGCTCAGCTTAGTTCAGCTTATTTTAGCTCAGCCCAGCTCTGTTCAGCTCTGCTCTTCACAGTCCCACTCAGCCTAATTCTGCTCAACTCAGTTCAGCTCAGCTCGACTGCTTCAATTGCTTGCTGCGCAGCTGCCCGCAGGCCGCATCGATGTCGGCCCCGTGCTCCAGCCGGACGCTGACGCTAAGGCCTCGTTTTTTGAGCGCATCGTAGAAGGCCAGCACGGATGGCTGTTCACTCCGCTGATACTGGCTGTGCTCATCCACCGGATTATACGGGATCAGGTTGACGTTCACGAACCGGTCTCCCAGCAGATCCGCCAATTCCTGTGCATGTTCCGTTCCGTCGTTCACGCCTTTGAGCAAAATATACTCGATCGTCAGCCGCCGGTTCGTCCGCTCCAGGTAATAATCAATGGCCGCCATCAGCTTCTCAATCGGAATCGCTTTATTGATCTTCATGATCCGTGTGCGCAGCTCATTGTTAGGCGCATGCAGCGATACAGCCAAATTCACTTGCAGATCAGAATCGGCAAACTCGATGATTTTGTCCGCCAGACCGCTGGTCGACACCGTAATGTGGCGCGGACCAATCGCAAGTCCTTTCGGGTCCTGGATCACTCGCAGGAAGTCAGCCATATTGTCATAGTTATCAAAAGGCTCCCCGATCCCCATCACCACGATGTGGGATACGCGCTCGCCTTTACCCTGCCGGTCCAAATGCATTTGCACCTTCATGACCTGCTCCACGATTTCTCCGCTCGTCAGGTCCCGACTCTTCTTCAACAGCCCGCTGGCGCAGAAGCTGCAGCCGATATTACAACCGACCTGGGTCGTCACGCAAACCGACAGGCCAAATTTATGGCGCATAAGCACCGTCTCAATCAAATTGCCGTCCTGCAAACGGAACAGGAACTTGATCGTTCCATCCATCGACTCTTGGCGGACATGCTCCTCCAAGGTTTCGATCACAAACTGTTCTTTCAGCAAGGCGAGGCATTCGGGATGAACGCCTTCCATCGCATCAAACGCAGTGACCCGTTTGCGGTACAAGCCTTCCCACACCATCTCGGCCCGGCCTCGTTTATGTCCACGGTCCAGCAGCCAAGCGGCCAGCTGATCCTTCGTCATACCATAAATCGATTGTTTATTCATCCATATCCTCTTTCTAAAGGAACTTAAGTCATTTTTTAATTATACCTAATCCGACATCCCGAATGCCACAGGTAAAAAAACGAATCCCATCCCCCACGTCCATTTACACAGATACCTATCCCCTTTAAACGAACGTTAACATTCGCCCTCTAAAGTGAAGGTATACTCGCTTAGGATACTCGGATGTTCTACGAAGTTATATTCCCTAGCGGTCCGCGGTCCGGCCCGCATACTGGACTAAGGTCGGAATGAAATCACGCCGGACGCCCGGTTTGATTCTTCCATGCTTCCTATATACTGGAACTCGGAATGAATCGACGGAAAGAACCGTGAATTTTCGATTTCGGTGGAAAGGCGGCAGCGATCATGAAGCATAACATGCATATCGTCATCCTAACCGCCGGATACGGCAACGGCCATATCCAGGTAGCGCGGACGCTGGAACAATCCCTGCTCCGTTCGGGTGTCCGTTCGGTCCATGTGATGGACCTGTACCGTGAAGCCCATCCGGGACTGAATTCCATTTCCCGGCATCTTTACTTATACAGTCCGTGGTTCTCCGCTTACGGCTTAGATTATTACGGTTGGAGCTATTACGCTACGAAGGATCTCCAGAAGACAAGCGCGATAGCGAAATGGGGAAACCAGTTCGGTATGAAAAAACTCATCGCCCTGCTCCAAAAACAGCGGCCTGACGCAATCATCAACACCTTCCCCTTCGGCGGCATCACGGAACACTTGCGAAAACACGGCATTCAGGTGCCGGTCTTTACCGTAGTGACCGACTTCAGCTTGCACAACCGCTGGTTGTTCACGCAGCCGGATCGTTACTATGTGGCGACCGCAGATTTGAAGCGGGAGATGATGGAACGCGGCGTGCTGGCAGAGGACATTGTGGTCAGCGGGATCCCCGTGCGGGAGCCGTTTTATGAGCCGGGGCGCCCCCCATATCCGCTGGCGCAGAGCCAAACAAGGCGATCCTTGGAGAGAACCCGCTCGATTCTGGTCATGATGGGGGCGCATATTCCTTTGCCCGATGCCCAGCGGATCATCGCCAAGCTGTTGGCGCTGCCGGATGTGCGCGTGGACCTCGTCTGCGGAGGCAACGAGAAGCTGCGGCGTCGCCTGGAACGACGTTTCGCCGGTCACGAACGGCTCCGTCTATTCGGTTATGTCGAGGCGATCCACGACCGCATGCGAGAAGCCGACTGTATCGTGACGAAGGCCGGTGGGATCACGTTGTCGGAAGCGATCCAGATTCGCACGCCGATCGTGGTTTACAAGCCGTTCTCCGGCCAGGAGCGGGAAAACGCAAGGTACCTGGAGCGCAAAGGCGCAGCCGTAGTAGCCTCCTCACCGCGAGCCTTGGCGGAGCAGGTGCAAGAGCTGCTTGATTCTGAGGTCCGCAGGGCCCGAATGCTCCAGCAGTACGACGAATTAGCCGCGGGTTGCGCCACCGAGACGATCGTCCGGGATGTGCTGCGCCTGACAGGCCATCTGCCGGCGTTGGCGGATCGCCGATGATTCAGCGGACCGCATCGTTGACGATGAAATGAAGGACGAATAAGAGGCAAGGGGTCTGACTCATATGAAAAGTACTCGACGATCGATATCCAGCAATCATCTTACACCAGCATTTCTGCACTGTGCGACCATATTGTTTTTCACAGAAATCGCCCGCAGTGCCTTTCTCATTTCGTTCCTGCCTGCCTATGCCAAAGAGCGCCAGATTACGCTGGCGGCGGTCGGCCTAGCGATCTCGGTCCACTATTTGGCCGACACGCTGATTAAGGTCCTCGCAGGATACGTACTGGATCGGTTCCCCGCCCGGGTGATCTTGAACATTTTCCTGCTGCTCGGACTGTTGGGCCTGTTCGTCTCTTACGGGGTTCATGCTCCTTGGGCGATTGTCCTTGGGGCAGGCCTGATCGGGATTGGGGTCTCCCCCGTCTGGCTGCTCTGTCTCTCCGAGATCCAGGAGGATCGCCGCGGCTCACAGATGGGCTCGATTTATACGATTTGGCTCATCTCGCTGGGGCTTGGCCCCGTTGGCGTCAATTTTCTGATCGACCGCAGCTATACGTTATCGTTCTGGCTATTGGCCGGATGCTGGGCCGCGGGGTGGCTGCTAGCTGCCTTCAAACGGATGGATTTATCGTCCCGGCGCTTGCTGGAGCGCACGGTTTCGTTGAAACAGCAAATACGTGAAATCGGGAGCAAGCTTGTACAGATGAAGCCGCTGGTCCCCGGCATGATTGTGCAAACGCTGGCTGCCGGGCTGCTGGTGCCCGTCCTGCCGAGCTTTGCCTCCGAGTATTTGGCGCTGGATTATTCGAACTATTCCATCATGTTGATGGCTGGAGGCTGTATGACCGTCCTGCTGCTCGTTCCGATGGGCCGGCTCGCCGACAAATGGGGATATAAATGGCTGTTGATCGCCGGTTTTGGCGTCTTGGCCGCCTGCCTTGGATTGCTGATCTACTCCCGCCAGATCTTCAGCACGATGCTGCTCGCCGTCTGTCTGGGTGCAGCATATGCCGCCGTGCTCCCGGCATGGAACGCCATCCTGTCCCACTACGTTCCTGCGGAGCAAAAAGCGACCGGCTGGGGGGTTCTCTCCGGCATCGAAGGGATCGGGGTTATCCTCGGCCCGATTCTAGGCGGCTGGATGGCAGAAAGCTTCGACGTCACAGTAACCGTTGGGATCAGCTCCCTGTTGTTGTTTGGCATCATGTTGTTTTATTGGATTCGTCCTGTGCGACAGCATCAACGGGAACAATACCGCCAGCGTAGTTGAGTTGCAGTTTGGGTTTATTTTGGTCATGGATTGGAGGGGTTGGAATGAGACATCGCTATTATCTTCGGTTGCGCGAGTACGATAACCGGCTGTTTCTGTGGTGCAACCATTCGCTAAGTCATCCGTGGCTGGATCGGATCCTGAAAGGACTTACCCATCTGGGCAGCGCTGTGTTTACGATTACTCTAACCCTTTCTGTGGTCCTCTTCACCACAGGGGTATGGCAAAGGGCTGGATGGCACAGCCTGATCGCCCTATCCGTGAGCCATCTGCTGGCGGTTGTGATTAAGAAACGATTCCAACGCACGCGCCCTTACGAAGCGTTGCAAAATGCGCGGATCTCCATCCACCCGCTCAAGGACTACTCGTTCCCATCCGGGCACACCACGGCCGCCTTCTCAACGTTTATCCCGCTTCTTTACGCAGCGCCGGGTCTGGCTCAACTGCTTCTGCCGCTGGCTTGTATCGTTGGCCTGTCGCGAATTTATCTAGGCGTTCACTACCCCTCCGATGTGCTGGCGGGCGGGTTACTGGGAGCCGCAACAGCCCTTCTCGTTGTTTTAAGCGCAGGCCTGGTCTAGCACGTTATGACTTCATACAGAAAGAGAGGACATTCCATGCAAGTAAAAAAGATCATGAAGCATTCCGTCCAAAAGGTTTGGATGGGCTGGGAGCAGGTGTTTGAGCTGTTTAGTCGACTGCGCTCCAAATACGCCGGAGAGTTCGGCATCTGCAAAATGTTTGTCACCCAGTATCGCGGCAAAAGCATGCAATGCGAGGATGGGACGTGGATTCAAGACGGAGATTGGATTGGAGAGTTACATCTGGATAATCGCCAGATCCTCGCTATGCTGCAATCCAATGAGGCGAACCGAGTCGCCTTAAAGATCGCCCGGCTGACAAGAAAAGCGATGACGCAAATCTGCGCCGAAATGCAAAGCAACCCGCAGCTTAGTCAAGTGAAGGCGCTGCAAGGAATTACGCTCCTGCATCGGGGCATCACGCATGGGTTAGGCTTCGAAACGCATCATGTTGAACACGGGGCATTTCGGACATTAACGACCACCTATCTGCGTTTGCTGCTCACCGTCTTTCATCCAAGCCATCGCAAACGGATCACCGGCCATGCGGACAAGCTGATTCCGGTCAAGCTGGTCATGAGCCGCGCGTCGCTGTTCCGGCAATTTGGGCCATTAGAGATGGAGACGGCGATGTAAGGCGCAGCAGAGAGTTACGTTATTTTGAGGCTAGTCGATGAAACCCGCCAGTCCATGCTCGGTTAAATAATCCATCTCCAAGTCAAGGATCGTTTCCACGGTTAATTCGTCGAGCTTCATATCGTTTCGGCTTAGGACATAATCCACCAGTTCATCGCCGTCAATCTCGACCTCGCCATCGGCGTTTTGCGCTGCCTGATTGATATAATCAGCTTCGTGCTTTAACACCAATCGCACGTGGTCCACACTCGTCTTCGCACGCTCTGCAATAAACTCGACCATTTCCTGTTCATTCATTTGATCGCTCACCTTAGGTTCACTCCTGCTAGGTTAGTTTGATTTCGCCTCTAGTCTTTCTCGTAGATATAAATTTTAGTCCGGTACAAATCCCGGCAGGTGACGATCTTCCTCGGCTGCCAACCCGGCAGGGCAAAGCATATGCTGATCACCCGCGCACCCGGGAGCAGCTTCTCGCGAAGCAGAGGGTTCAGCCGACGCATGGCTCCAGGATACAAATAACAGATTACCGTACCTGCAGTTTCGTAAGGAAACGCATATAAATCTCCCCGCAAAAATTGCACCTGAGAATACGAACTCCACCGCAAGCTCAACCGGGAAAATAACCACGGAATCAACGAATTCTCAACTCCGATGATTCGCCAATGCGGATAAGCCTTCGCTAGCGCCAAGGCCAGCGTTCCCCATCCGGCTCCCGCCTCAATGATAGGGTTAACGGTGGCCATTGGAGCCTCTCCAGCGAGGGCAGCGGCCCGCTCCAGTTGTTTCATTTCCGTGATGACCGCCTGCCTCACGGGAGCGGAAGTGGGCATCGGCGAAATGCCATTTCGCCAGCTCCGATAAACGATCGCTACAACCACTAGCAGCAGAAGTAGTAGGAATATAGCGGTCAGGATCGTGTAGACGGAAGCTGGCATAGGGACATCTCCTTCAACGTTTGTGTTCAACTGCTTGCATTGTACCAGAAAACGCCAACTTTAGGACGATCCCTTGACCACTTTCCAATTCCCATCACAAGAGGCGTGAATCGTTCCGTGCCGTTGAATGTACTCCGCCACTAGCTCTGCCATGTCAGTCTGGATCTCGCGAACCACCGGCTTGCCCCGGTACATCTCATAATCGCCGCCCCCGCCAGCGCGGTAATTGTTCATCACGACGTCAACTTCAGCGTCGTCCTGCAGCGGCGCTCCGTTACGGGTCAGCTTCACGACCCGTTGCCCTACGGGCTGGGCGATATCAAGCTCGTACTCAATCCCCTCCCACATGTCGTAGTTGTAGTGCTGAGCCTTCGGCTGGATATACACCGGATTTACCGTAATTTCACCATCCGTGTCCAAAACGAAATAATTCGCTGTCTGCTCCAGCGCCTTCCGGATATCCTTCCCTGTTAAGCGGAGGACGGTCAGTGTGTTCGGGTACATGAAGTTCGTCAACACATCTCGCAGCGTGATGCTTCCGGCAAACCCTTTGGATGCCTCGCTCAGCAACGCGGCATTGGACACGTCAACTCCAGCAGCCTCCATCTGCACCCGATTCACGAACTCCATAAACGGATGATCCGCCAAGCGACAGGCGAGCGGGTTTTCGATCGTCATATCGCCCTCCACCCGGCCGATCGGCTGGTCAAGCCAAGCCTGTGTAGCCGATT
>NZ_BILV01000005.1 GCF_004000745.1 Paenibacillus barengoltzii NBRC 101215 | reverse complement strand
GGCCGATCGGCTGGTCAAGCCAAGCCTGTGTAGCCGATTCCAGCGGCCGTATGAGCTCCATCACCTTGGCATCCGCCTCCACGGCGGCATCGGGAACGAGCAGCTCGGCCGTTTTCTCGCGGATGCTCCAATGACCGTCAGTTCCGCGCTTGAAGCGAACGGTGATTTGGCCCAACGCTTGTCCGCCCGTTCCTGGCTGGATCACCGTGACTCCGCCGACCTCGCCCGTGAGCATGCGATGCTGATGGCCCGTGATCAAGACGTCGATGCCCGGCACCCCCAGGCACATGGCATAGCCTTGGTTTTCACCCGTTAACCGTTCCGTCGGTACGCCGGTCGCCAAATCCCGCTCGAACCCGCCGTGATAGCTGACCACCAGCAAATCCGGCTGCTCTATTTCTCGGATGCGGGGAACCCAGGTTTTCACCGTCTCAAGCGCATCCCGAAACGCCCAACCCTCGATATGCCGGGGATGCTCCCAATGCGGGATATAGTGAGTCGTAACACCCAAGATAGCGATCCGTACGCCTTCCGGGGTTGTTTTTACCACATAAGGCTTGCCAAACGCCGGCTCCCCCGACTCCTCAGCCAAAATCCCCGCCGACAGCCACGGAAAGCGGGCATCCTTCATCGCCTTACCCAGAAGTGCTTGCCCGTAATTAAACTCGTGGTTCCCCGGTACTGCGGCGTCATATTCCAATAGATTCATCACCGCGATGGACGGATGAACCCCGTGGGGGTGATTTTTGACGTGATAGGTGCACAGTGGTGTCCCCTGAATCGCATCTCCGTTATCAATCAGCAGCAAGTCGGGTGTATGCGTGCGTTCTCGTCGAATAAGCGTAGCCAGCTTGGCCAGCCCCAGCGAACGTTCCGCCGTCGAACGATAATCTGTTGGATAAATAAAGCCGTGGATGTCGCTGGTGACCAGGATTTTGCAGAGAACTTCCTCCTGTCCCGATGGGATCGCCCCGGTTCCACGTTCCATATGTTGCTCCATCACCTTCACCTCGGATTCCTATTTATTCCCCTCCTCATTCTAGCAACGAAGATCGCAAAGTTTGTAAACTCCTGAAAGAAAAGGAATTTTACATACTTCCGCTTTTCCTCTGACGGCGTGTTAATAAATCTCTTTTATAGTAGTCTCGAACCTAAAAAAATGAGAATAGTGGAGGTCATACGCTTGAAGAAGATTAGTAAGTTGGTTTTACCTTTATTATTAACATTCTCCGTGATCCTGAGCGCCTGTGGTAACAACGCTCCGGCGAACACCAGCGGGAATGCATCGGCCGAGTCCAGTCAATCGAATGCCGCGTCTTCCGGTGCCGGATCCAACGCATCCGCAAATGCGGCTGACACGTCTGCAGATACCGGCTACGTTCCAGAAACGTTAACCGTCCAATTCGTACCTTCGCAAAACGCCGACACGCTGGAAGCCAAAGCAAAACCGCTGGAGCAGCTGCTGTCCGATCGCCTGGGCATTCCGGTTAAAGTCAGCGTGTCGACTGACTACAATACGATTATTGAAGCGATGGCTTCCAAGCAAGTGGATGTCGGCTTCTTGCCTCCAACCGCTTACGTGCTGGCCAAAGATAAAGGCGCGGCCGAGGTGATTTTACAAGCACAACGTTACGGAGTACAAGATGAGACCGGTGCGCCTACGGATAAACTGGTAGATTTCTACAAGGCGATGATTATCGTCAAAACAGATTCCGACATCCAGTCCGTGGCAGACCTGAAAGGCAAAAAAATCGCCTACCAAAACGTCACATCTTCTGCCGGTTATGTCTGGCCGGCTGCCAAGCTTCAAGAAGCTGGTTTGGATCCGCTGTCTGACGTCGAGCCGATCACGGTAAAAGGTCACGACCAAGGCGTAATCGCAGTCCTGAACGGTGATGTCGATGCCGCCGCGATCTTCCAGGATGCACGGAACACTGTGGTGAAGGATTATCCTACCGTATTCGAAGACACCCGCGTCCTGACGTACACGGAACCGATTCCAAACGACACGATCTCCGTTCGTTCCGATATGAACGCCGAATGGGTGCAGAAGCTAAAGGATGCCTTCATCGAAATCGGCAAAGATCCGGAAGGACATCAAATCATCGCGGATATCTACACGCATGAAGGCTATGTCGAATCCAACGACAGCGTGTTCGACATCGTCCGCGAGTATAACGAGAAAGTGAAGACAGAATAGGCGATGATGCGAAATTTGACGAATCCTCCTTCAAGCCAGTCGGAGCGCGGTGTGCTCCCGGCTGGCTGTGCACTTTTCCTGATTATTTTTTGTGAAAAAGGAGCCTAAACGTGATAGAACTGCGCAATGTTACCAAAACGTATCCGAACGGCACCAAAGGTCTGGATCAAATTAACCTAAAGATTGATCCCGGTGAATTTGTGGCGATCGTGGGCTTGTCCGGTGCGGGCAAATCGACGCTGCTACGGTCCATTAACCGGCTGCACGACATCTCGGAAGGCGACATTCTCATCGACGGCAAATCGATCACGCAAGCCGCTGGCAAATCGCTCCGGATGATTCGCCGCGACATCGGCATGATCTTTCAGAGCTTTAATCTCGTGAAACGCTCCTCCGTACTGCGCAACGTGCTGGCTGGCCGGGTCGGCTACCATTCCACGCTTCGTACGTTGTTTGGCCGTTTTCCGGAGGCCGATGTAGAGTTAGCCTTTCAAGCGCTGGAACGCGTAAACATCGTGGAAAAAGCCTACGCCCGGGCCGACCAGCTCTCCGGCGGGCAGCAGCAGCGGGTGGCCATCGCTCGCGTGTTGGCGCAGGAGGCTAAAATCATCCTCGCCGACGAGCCCGTGGCTTCCCTGGATCCTTTGACGACCAAGCAGGTTATGGATGATTTGAAGCGTATCAACGTCGAGCTGGGCATTACGACGATCGTTAACCTGCATTTTATCGACTTGGCGCGCAGCTATGCGACGCGCATCATCGGGCTCCGTGCCGGGCAAGTCGTCTTCGACGGTCCTGTGGGGGAAGCCACGGACGAGCGGTTTGCCGAAATTTACGGTCGCGCAATCGACCGCGAAGAGCTGTTGGCCAGTCGACTTCCGGGGCCGCAGGTGCTGGAGGCGCAGGCTTGATGAACATGAACCCTCGTCCTAGCTTCGATGCAGATGCTAAGGCTAATACCAATGCCAACGCCGTAACCGACGCCGACGCCAACGTGGGTGCTAACATTAACATCAACAGCAACGCCGATGCTAATTTTAACGCCAATCCAAGCACTAGCCCGTCCGGCCATGCTGGTCTAAAGCAGCATCGCCCTGCAGCCCCCAGCAAGCTGAAGCATTATTTAACCGCCGCGATCATCTTGCTCCTGCTGTGGGGCAGCGCCGTGGATACGGACACTTCGTGGGGCAAGCTGATCCAGGGCTCGCCAAACATGCTCGATCTGCTGCGGGAGATGTTCCCGCCGAAGTGGAGCTACTTCGACAATATCGTTCCGGCGATGCTGGAGACGATCCGCATGGCGCTGATCGGCACGACGTTTGGCGCAATCCTTGCTGTACCAGTAGCGCTGCTCTGCGCCTCCAATCTCAGCCGCAGCGCCTGGATCTATCAGCCTGTCCGCTTCTTGCTGAACCTGGTGCGGACGATTCCGGACCTGCTGCTGGCGGCCATTTTCGTCGCCATCTTTGGACTCGGCCCGCTGCCCGGCATCATGGCGCTAAGCGTCTTCTCGTTTGGTCTAATCGCCAAACTGACGTACGAAGCGTTGGAGACGATTGACCGCGGGCCGCTGGAAGCGATGACGGCCGTCGGGGCTGCGCCCGTGCAACGGATCGCCTTTGGCGTTGTGCCTCAGATTCAGGCCCATTTTATCTCGTACGTGTTGTACACGTTCGAAATTAACGTTCGCGCCGCGGCGGTATTAGGTCTCGTCGGGGCCGGGGGGATCGGCCATTATTACGAAGTGACCTTAGGCTTCCTAGAGTATGACAAGACGTGCATGATTATCTTGTTCACGCTCGTGGTCGTCCTGTTGATCGATTATGTAAGCACCAAATTGCGGGAGAAATGGTTATGACAACAAACACAACGACTTGGCGGCACAAAGTGCCAAAGCCCAAAAAGAACCGTTACCGCTTGCTGATCTATATCTTGCTCCTGCTTCTCTATGTATGGGCTTTTGCCGGGATTCCTTTTGACGGAATAAAGGAAACGGCGGGGCAAATCACGAAGTCGATCCTCTCGGGCTTGTTCTCGCCGGATTGGGATTACGTGTATTTGCCAGACGGGGAGGATTTGCTGCGCGGTTTGCTGGAGACTCTGACTATCTCGATCCTGGGCACGTTCGTTTCTACGCTCGTCTGCCTGCCGTTCACCTTCTGGGCGGCGGGCAATCGGGGCAAGTCTCGTTTCGTCTCTGGATCCGGCAAAATCCTGCTCAGCTTCGTCCGCACCTTCCCGGAAATCGTGATGGCGTTGCTGTTCATCAAAGCGGTGGGGCCGAACGCTTTTGCCGGAGTACTGGCGCTGGGGCTGCACTCGGTCGGTATGCTTGGCAAGCTGTTCGCCGACGAGATCGAGAACATGGACCACGGTCCCACCGAAGCGCTGATCGCTGCTGGAGCGAACCGCCTGCAAATTCTGTGGTACGCCGTGCTGCCCCAAGTGCTGCCGGGCTTCCTGTCGTACACGCTGTACCGGTTCGAGATCAACCTGCGCTCCGCAACAATCCTCGGCGTCATCGGCGCCGGCGGCATCGGTACCCCGCTGATCTTCGCTCTCAGCTCGCGGGATTGGGACCGCGTGGGCATCATTCTGCTCGGCATCATCGTGATGATCACGCTCGTAGACTGGATGTCCGGTTATCTGCGGAAGAAATTGGTTTGAGGCCGTGCATCTCGGAACCGATTCCCGCCTATATTGACCGGTTTCACGAGTCGAGGCCCAAATGTACACGATTTTTCGTGTACATTTCCCCCAAACCCTCGCCACACGGCGCATTCTATATGAAATTTCGTGTACATTCTGCCACTTCGCCATCAATTCGGCCCATTCTATATGATTTTTCATATATATCGGGCCGTTTTCCCCTCCCGAGGACCAAATGTACACGATTTTTCATGTACGTTCCCCTAAGTCCGCCGCGCTCACACCAAATCCGGGCTCAGCAGCGAACCCACATACTCATATGAAGTGATGCGTCCGGAGCTCCCTTTGGCGATGGCGCGGAATTTCCCTTTTGCCGTGAGAATCCGGCAGTACTTTATGACTGTCATCGGGTGCAGCTCCAACTCCCTCGCCACCTCGGTCGGGCGAATGACCCGATCATGGCGAACCGCGGCACGCATCAGATCCCTCTCAATCTTCGAAAAGGCCCGCAGGGCTCCCCCCTCAACCACAGACAAATACGGCGCCAGAATACTCCGCAAGGAGGAGAGGATAAACGAAGGGCTCTCCTTTATTTCGTCCAGTGCAATATAGTAGATTAGAAAGCCTTGGGACTGCAAAAACAATCCCCTGTTCAAATCCATCCGATATTTCGTCCGGTCTGTGCCATGTGAACCGTAATCCATAATCTCAAACACGATCCGTACCGTCCCCACCTCCCACATGAAATCAGCATAATAAGACCTCCCCCGCCAATCCTTCACTTCGTATTCGGGATGCAATCCGTCAAAGTGTCCCACCAACGGCCACCAAATGCGCTCGACAAACAACCGATTCCCATAACCATGCCCTCGCCGAAGTGCATCCAGACGCTCCCCCGTTCTTCGTTTCATATGCTCCTGCAGCCAAATCTCATGTTCCGCTTCGAATCCCATAAGAAAGCCCCTCACATCCTTAGTAAAAAAACAAAAAGCCCCGCTCCTCTCCATTCAGGATAGGAAACGGGGCAGGCTTTGCCTCACGTCAGTTACTTGTATTAATACTAGTGTGACATAGCAGAGAAAGTTACGCAATAGGATCTGAGGCGTTTCCGCACTTCGCGCGACAGTCGTTGCCCTAAACCCCAAGCAGCTTGCGAATCTCCCCTTCAATGCTCGCAGGTTCATCGGTTGGTGCGAAACGCTTAACCACCTTGCCGTCCCGATCCACAAGGAACTTCGTAAAGTTCCATTTAATCGACTTGGAGCCCAGCAATCCCGGAGCTTCCTTGGTCAAGTGCTTGAACAGCGGATGAGCATTCTTTCCATTCACATCGATCTTCGAAAATAACGGGAACGACACGCCAAAATTCAGCTCGCAAGCCTGCGCCACTTCTTCATCCGTCCCGAGCTCCTGGTTGGCGAACTGGCCTGAAGGAAAACCTAATACCGTGAAGCCTTGGTCCTTGTAGGTGTCATGCAGCTTCTGCAGCCCTTTAAATTGCGGAGCAAACCCGCATTTGGTCGCCGTATTCACAATCAGCATGACTTGGCCCCGATAAGGCTCCAGCGTTTGCACTTGGCCTTGAATGGTTTTGACTTCAATATCGAATAATGACATCTATGGCACCTCCGCCAACAAATTAATTAAGTGTAATTTAATTGTATACAATCTATATAATCGTGTCAATTTGTAGATCTAAACAGAGCGCCCCCCTCAACTTTACCGGCAATCCCGAATCTCCGTCTCCTCAAGTGTTTGTGATTACGTCCCAGTCCCGCTCCAGCCCCTTTACGCCAAAGAACAAGCAATGCTATAATGGCTCAACAGCAATTACATTGCATGCAATTAAATGGCAGGTGAATATAGATGAATACTGATGAAATGTTGAAGCTGGAGAATCAGCTTTGCTTTGCTTTTTATACTTGCTCCCGGGAGATTATGAAGCTGTACCGGCCTTTGCTGTCGGAACTAGGCTTAACCTATACGCAATACATTACGTTGCTCGCATTGTGGGAGCGGGACGGGATCACGGTGAAGGAGCTGGGTTCGATGCTGTTCCTTGACTCAGGCACATTAACGCCGCTGCTCAAAAAGCTGGAGCAGATGAACCTGGTTACCCGAACGCGGGACAAAGCCGATGAACGCAACGTCATCATCGCATTAACCGAGGAGGGGAAAGCGCTGAAGAACAAAGCCTGCACCGTCCCGATGCGGCTGTTTGAAGGTACGCATGCCGAGGTGGAGGACATCATTTCCATGCATCAACACATCAACGAGTTTCTTCGCAAAATCGGCGGCGACTCCGTTCAACCGGAGCAATCTGAATAAGCCCAACCTTAATCCTCCATAATAGGAAAGAATCACGGAGTAACCAATGGAGGAGATCAGCATGCTGGAAAATCTCGAAAGCGATTATAACTGCGCCAACGCAGGTGAGGACCTGCACCGATTGAAGCAAGAACTCGCCGAGATGCGAGGCTTGGGTCACGCTGACCCGGAAACGCAGGAGAAAATCAACCGGCTCGAAAATCAAATCAGATTTATCATGAACAAATGCGATATTAACCATTAAGAGGGTGAAGCACCCGTTTACGCCGCTGAACAAGCGTGTGGTAGGCGGGTGTTTTTTTGCCCGGGGATAGATTGAAGCCCAAAAGTGTGTTACGATTTGCCTGTTCGACCTTTTTTACATTTACGATTGATGGACATCAGGAGGGCTTCCCTTGAAAGCGCAAACACAACTTGATGCGGAGAAGACGACGGCGGCTTCCGTCGACGCCACCCCCCGCGCCGCTTCTTCCAAACGAAATTATGTATTCCAACTGCTAACGGTCTTTATCGGTTTCTTAGTCTTTGGCTTCTCGGAAAATATTAAAGGCCCCGCGATCCCGCGTATTCAAACGGACTTCGGCCTGGACGAGATGCAAATCGGTACGCTCCTGTCGCTCAACTCGTTGGGGTATCTGCTGGCCTGTTCCTTTACGGCCTACCTAACCCGCAAATGGGGCGCAAAAACGGTGACAATGCTCGCCTTTGGTTCCATGGTTGCTTCCGGGGTCTTTATCTTTACATCACGCACCTACCCGGCATTATCAGGCTCCTATTTCCTGATGTACATCGGCAACGGGATGCTGGAAATCGCGCTGGCGATCTTGGCCGCCCGGATTTTTGTCGGCAACACCGGTACGATGATGAACCTGTCTCACTTCTTCTACGGGCTGAGTTCTACGGTAGCACCATTAATCGCCTCGGGGCTGATGACCGTCTCAATTGGCGGGCATACGCTGGATTGGAGAGGCATGTATTTGGTCATGCTGTCCCTCTCGGTCATCCCGATGATCCCTACGCTGCTAAGCCGGTTCCCCGGCGAGGAAGAACAGGGCGGCGAGCGGGTTCCGTTCACCCAGCTAATGCGTGATCCCGCAATCTGGTTGATCGTGCTGGTGCTTTCGTTTGGCGTCGTGTCAGAGCTAGCGGTAGGCGGCTGGCTGGTGAACTTTCTGGAAAAAGCCTATCACTGGAACACCACCAGCGCATCCGGGATGCTGTCTGCCTTCTTCCTTTGCTTTACATTCGCACGGCTGGCACTCGGGCCGGTTACCGATAAAATAGGGTTTACGCTCTCCTTGATTTTGTTTTCGGCTTTCTCGGGAATCTGTACTTTGGTTGCCATCGGGGCAGGCGAACCCGGAGCTTTCCTGTTCGCAGCGGCCGGCATCGGCATCGCTCCGATCTATCCGACCGTCATGGCGCTGATCGCCAAGAAGTATCGCTCTTCCAGCGATTCAGCGATTACTTTCATCGTTACGCTGATGGGGGTGGGCAGTGTCATCGGCAACTATCTGATCGGTTGGATCACGGACGGGATCAAAGAGCTCTTCTCCGGCGGCACGGACACAGGACTTGGCCTCTTGCGCGGCCTGCAAGCTGGGTATGCTTTTATCGGCGTGTGCGCCTTGTTATGCGCAGTATGCAGCCTGATCTTATACGGCTATCTACGTAAACGGCAAGAGTTAATGTAACCGACCCTCCACACATACAAAAAAACACCCCCGCATTCCACCAGGCTCGAATTCATCGGCGGAATACGGGGGTTCTTGTTTATTTGCCCTGCGTTAGATAATGAGGCTGCTCACTGCAAACGCCATCCCGATAAACACCAAGCACAGCAAGGTGCCGACCGCAACATTTCCCTGCTTCAGTTGGTCGGAAATCTTAAATCCCGGGGTAACCAATTCAAAAATCCAATAAGATGCCACGAGACACACATAACCTACGGCAAACCACAGGACCATATGTAAGATGGAGGTGTTCGTGAAGGCGGACACCCCTAAGATGATTGCGGTGCCCAGGAATTTGCCGCCCAGCGCCAGGGCTACGGCGACATTACCTTTCTTCAACTCCTCCATATCGCGGTAAGGGGTCATCCAATTGAAGACCACCATCCCCAGCAACTGCAGCAAAATCATCACGATGACACTAACTACAATATTGATCACGATCGTCAATTCGCCCACCCCCGAAATTTCGCAAACGCCAAATCATAATCGGCAAAATCATGCACTTCCTCCAGCACAACCGGCACCGTCTTCGCTTTCTCCAGCGCAGCATACCGTTCCTCGTCGATAGGCTGCTTGATCCGGTTCCCAGTTGGCAGCTCTAGCACGGCAAAGCACCGTATTTTGCCTTGGTATTCCGTTTTATACACGCCAACTAGGTTGACGTCGGTCGTCACCGACACCTTCAGCTCGGCCAGATCTTTCTCGGCAGACGCCTGATCCGGATAGGATTTCAATGTCGTCCAGGAGGATAGGCGTACTTCGTTTTTCTGGTTCTCGTCCGTGGTCAGCTCGGCGTCCATAAACTGCAGGATCCAAATTTTATCCCCGGTGGCGTAATTGTTATCGTTCGGCAGCAGATCGTTATCGGGCAAAATCGTCATATCACTGCCCACCAGATCGCCAACCGTTGCTTCCACGATTTTATAGTCCCAAGGTACGCGGGCGGTTGTTAACTCCGCTTCCGAACCGCTCTCGGTCGAGAAGACGCTGGTCGTATCTCCGCAGGCTCCAAGGAAGCCCACCGACAACACCAGCATCAACGTAATGAGGAAACGCCGCGTCCAAGGCTGCTTCGAACTATGCATCTATTTCACTCCTAACGCGATAAAATGACTGGTATTGCCCGTAATCGGTCCGCCAGCTCGACCCAACAAGCCGCAAGGCGTCCCGTTCAGGACGAACAGGCCGGTCAACAAATGGCGCTCGCCGAAGACGGTATTGATTCGTGCCAGCTCGGCTCTTTTTTGATATACCGTGGGGAACAAGACGCTGCTGTCAAAGCCCTCTTGATCCTCCAGCTCCAGACGGCCCTCCTCATCAAACAAGCGGACCGAACCGCCTTCACGTCCAAACATCGACTTGGATACGAAGCCGCCGGCGAAGACCGGCTTGTTGTAGGTGGGCAGCATGTACTTCGCAATCGCCTGGCGTTCCTCGGTATCAAACAGCAAGCCCAGCTCGTAAAGCCCCCAGACAGCGGCAAGCAAGCCTTTGGATTGCAGCAAAATGCTGTGCGGCCCGTTGAAAATGGTCAGGCGACCGGTTTCGATCGCGTAACTTAACGCCTCGCCGGCATCGTCCACTGCCATCCATTCCTTCGGGTACAACGCGAAGAGGCGCTCAATGGTACGGCCGTCTTTATTTTTCAGGATGCCTTCGTCAATCCACAGCTCCAGGCAATCTTCATAGTGCAAATCCAGCCCGCTGTGCCGGCCCAGCGCTTCAATCGTTCCGGAATCCTCCAGATGCCAGCCGTAATCCACGCATGCGACGGTATCCGGCTGCTCAATGGCCCAAGCTTCCGCGACCAGGTCCTTCATCCGGGCATTTGGCGAATCGTATCCCGCCTGCTCCATCAACCACGGGGTGGCGATCGAAGCTTCCACGTAGCCGGTTGGCGTATCCGCATTGAGCTCCAGCAGCTTGATCGTGCCGTCATTCGCCACGGCAAAATCAAACCGCGCATAGCGGCTAATCAATCCCGGCTCCGGGATCGGCAGCTCATTGAGCATCGTCCACAGAATCGGTGGAATCCCAATCAGCTCATAAAGATCCGGCCGACGATGGACGTAGCGTGCGGCCTTGTCGAGAATGCGCCACAGCGCGGCCGCAGCTTGCTCGAGCTCCGCATAGGTTTCCTTCGGCATCAACACCAGCTGATCGATCCAATACTCCTCTTCCTCGAGATCCGCCCAGGTAAAGCCCAGCTCGGCCAGCTTCTCCACCCGCTCGCTCCGGTTGGGATGCGGCTGGCCCACAACTTCAAAAATATTGTTCTCGTCCGTCATCCGCCAAAGAACCCCTTACCGGTGCCGCTGGATCTCGAACCGGAAATCGAGCTCTTGGATGAGCCGGACGAGGAGCTCGACGACGAGCCCAGAGAGCTGGATTTCCCGCCGATGCCGCCCGCCTTCGAGGAGGTCGAACGCCGAACGATGGAGCCGGTTGACGAGGTCGAAGTCTTCGGACGAACGACGGAGCCGGCCATCTGTTTGTTTTGGAACGTTTCGCTGGAGTACGTTTTCGGCTTGTACGGCGTCGACGTTCCGGCATAATACCCGCGGTGATTGTCATACCAGCGGCTGGATGAATAGCTGGACCCGCTGTTGAACAGCAGGTGATACAGCAGCATATCGTCCCAACCGAATCCCCCGCCGTAATGGTTGATGACGGTGGTTCCTCCGGAGCCGTTCGAGGCGTCTATGCCGTTTGAGCTACCGGTCCCCGCGGCCTCCCCGGATGCTTCTTCTTCCTCCACCGGAACTGGGATGTTCCAGTCTACGTTTTTATCGAAATATTGCTTCACTTCCTCTGTCGACCAAGCCACCAGCTTCGGTTCGTCAGCCGACGTCCCGCTCCCTGTTGCCGTAGCCCCGGCCCCTGGAATCAGGAACGCATTCGCCAACAGCGCAATGCCCAGTGAGGTAGACAAGACGCGGATCGGCTTGCCTTCCGGGGTCAAAAATTTAGATACCAACGGCTCCTTCGCCGTTGTCTCTGATGCAGCAGTATTTTCCGTTCGTGTGGCTTCCTCTTCTTTGGCCAAGACCTATTCCCTCCTTACGAAAAAAACAGCTTACTCATGCACAACCGGTACGAGCAGCAGCTCCAGCTTCCCCTCGTCGACGTTCAGCCGGCCTTCTACCGTTTCAAACTCCCGGTTGCCCACGACTAGATAGTTGACATGCTCCAACGCAGCGACCATATTCGCGTTCCAGACACGCTCTTCCAGTTCCCGCAGCTCGCCATCCGGTAATTTTTCATACAACTTCACGTTCATGCCGTTCTCCAATGCCCCTCACCCTTTCGTTATACACACTAAATATTGTTACGCGCACATCCCCGCTTCGTTTCATCCTTTATGCAGGGAGAAGGTGGGAAATGAACCGGGAAGTGGACTTGTTAAGCGCTAAGGTTCGGCTCCAAGCGTCTGTCAGCAGCCTGCTAAAGCGACCGGTAGTGACTCCTAACTGGAAAACCCTTCCGTTAGCTTACGACCGTTGCTTAAGAAATGCAATGTAAAAATGGATGTGAGGTCAGATGAGTTTGCCTCCCTGCCCCCCAGCATATGCCCTCAACTAACACTCCCATGCTGGACGGAGCCCTCCGCCGGCACTATACTAAAAGCTAAGACGAAGCACGTTCCGTTTAGCTCAAGTTTGAACCATATTTAAGGGCTGGTACCATGACCTTTGGGTTGATGGCGCTCCTGGCGATTAAGGATCAAACTTCAAGAGCTAATGCGGGGCGTTTTTTATTTTGTTTAGAGGAGGCGATTGGCTGATGAGTTCTATGAGTTTTGAGGAAAATTACACAGCATTTCTCGAGCACCATTTAACCCGGAGATCCGGGGAACGCCGAGGCCGACTCGAACGTGGACATGCCCATGCGGAGTCATTGTTTCTGAGGAATGTGTGGTGGCCGTTGCGCGGCAACTTTGATGATCTTCATCCGGAGTACGAAGTCACCGATTGGCGGGGGCGCTCGTACTTCGCTGATTTTGCCTGGTTGCCTGGGAACGGAGAGTTGAAGCTGTTGTTTGAGATTAAGGGTTACGCTGCACATGTTCGCGACATGGACCGACAAAAGTACTGCCATGAGCTTAACCGCGAAACGTTTTTGCACGCCATGGGCTATCAGGTGATCTCCTTCGCTTACGACGACGTGGAGCAACGTCCAGAGCTCTGCATCAACCTGCTGCGTATGGTGCTCAGTCGATACCATCCGGAACAGGTGCCTATAACGCGCGGCCTGCTGGCGGAAAAGGAGCTCATCCGACTTGCCGTGCAACTCGCGCGCCCGATTCGCCCGGTGGATGTTGAACGTCATTTCGAGCTAAACCATAAAACGGCGGTCCAAATGCTGCATAAGGTGACAGCTAAAGGGTGGATGAGGCCCGTTTATCGTGGAAAGGGGGAACGCATCGTCAAATATGAACTGGTACGCGGAGTGGCGAACTATTTGTGATAGTGAATGCTGTAGCTGAACGGTGGGGGTGGTCGGAGTGTGAGACAGTGAGGGGGGGCGGAGTTTTAATGAGTAATTAGGGAGTCGTACGACGGGACAAAGCTGGTGTTGTGAAGAAGTCAGACGGTCTAACGGTAAATGCTACTGTTAATTTAGGCAGATCATGGGGTTTTGTTACGATTAACGGTAAATCCTACTGTAAATTTGGTCAAAAACCGCGATTCGGGGCAAATGTACCGAAAATAACGGTAGGTTTTACATGTAAATTGCGCTAAAAGCTCAAACTTGCGAAATTAACGGTAGGTTTTGGAGCTAATTAGTTCAAGGGATGCATTCGCGGCAAAAATCAAAGAAGGAGGCGGCCACACCGCCTCCTTCTTTGCAAGTGCAAGTACAACCCATTCCCTCCCTGGTGTTACACCAGGAACATCGCCACCACGGTGGTCACGGCAAGGCCGATGAGCACCGGCTTGAGGTTCCGGCGGGCAAGCTCGAACGGACTCACGCCGCAGATGGCGGCGGCAGGAATGAGCGCCCACGGGATCAGCGTACCGCCGCCGACCCAAATGGCGGCGACCTGCCCCAGCGCCGTCAACACGGCCGTGCCGGAGCCGATGGCGGTGCCAAACAGCTGGGCGATCGAGCCGGCCAGCGATATGCCCGAGAAGCCGGAGCCGTCCAGGCCGGTGATCGCTCCGGTCACGGCAAGGGTCACGGCGCCGATGATGCCGTTCAGCGGAACGACGTCGGCCAGCGCTACACCGAGGTCGTTCACGATCCCGTGCGATGTTTCGGGCAGCACCTGCCCGAACAGCTCCTGAAACGCCGCGTCGCCTAGATAGAAGAAGGCGGCGATCGGGATCACGGGGCCAAACACCTTAAAGCCAAAGGTCAACCCTTCGATCAAATACGAGGTGATCTTCTCCAGGCCCCGGTTCCGGTGCGCCAGCAGCGTCACGCCAATCAGGATCAGCACCGCTGTGCCGCCAACCAGAGCCGTCGCATCGCCGCCCTGCAAATTGAGCAGGAACATAGCGACAACGTCGGCGGCGAACAGCAGCGGGATCAGGATGGCCAACCATTTTTGGGCCAGAGGGGTAATGGCTGCGCGATCCTCTTTGCTCGTTGGACGATCCTCGCTAAGCACGCCTCCCGCGTCTTTTCCGGCGATCAGGCCATCGCGCCACGTGCCGTTCCGCTGATCACGGCGCATCAGCCAGAAAGCAGTCACCGTGCTCACCAGACCCATGACGAGAACCAGCGGCACGCTGGCCGACATGACGCTAGAGACGGGCAAGCCCGCGGCGTCTGCCGTCAGCTTTGGCGCCCCCTGAATGATATAGTCGCCGGACAAAGCGATGCCGTGCCCAAACAAGTTCATCGCCACCGCCGCCCCAAGCGCCGGCAGTCCCACGCGGACTGCCACGGGCAACAGAACAGCGCCGATCAGCGCCACCGCAGGTGAGGGCCAGAAGAACATCGAGGTTACCATCATAATAATCCCGATGCCCCAATATGCCATCGTTGGTGTGCGAATAAACCGCGTCAAGGGGGAGACCATCGTTTCGTTGATGCCCGTGCGAATCAGCACCCGACTCATCGCCACGATGATCGAGATGATCATAATCGTCCCCATTAGTTCTTTGGTTGCATAAATAAACGAATTAAAAATACCCGAAACCGAGCCGCTGAGTGTTTGCGTCGCAAGCAACCCCAGCGTAAAAATCCCCGCCACACAAATCATCGTCGTATCGCGCCGCTTGATCAACAACGCCATGATAAAGACGATGAACGCTAGATACACATAATGAATTGCCGACAACTCTATGCCTATCATGGAGTCACGCCCCTCTTCCTGCAAGTGTGCTATATGCTATGCAGGAGCCCAAGCAAGGGTTCGGCCCATGTCGAGGTTCAGAGCAGGCGATTCATTGCTACTTTACATTTTACTTTATTGTGATACTCAGTTTATTCGAATCATCCGATTTCAAGCTCGCCCCAAGCCCTTTAACAAGGCTTTGTAATGGTACATAAGTAACTCCTTTGACGACCAGGGGCGCCACATTCATCGATTCAGCTTCCCCGTTGTAGTACACTTTCTTGCTTCCTATTGTAAATGTGACCGTATTCGAATTTTTACTTACAGTAATGACACCACTTTTGGCATCATAACTAAAGGTTGCACCTAGTAAATCTGCAATTTCGCGGAGAGGAACCAGGTTTGTATTTTGATAAATGATTAAACCACTATCGAAACTTGCTTTCTGCCCATTAATGAATACAGTCAGTTTAGATTTCTTATAGGTTGGCTCTGTCGATTTTGGAGCAGAAGAACCTTTGGTTGATGGTTTGGTAGAACTTTTGGAAGATGAAGAAGAGGATTTCTTACTAGAACTAGAAGAAGAGCTTCCCCCATTATGGTAGTGATATTCGCCTTGTTCTAATCCCCATTTGGCGCAATTGGTCCGACACGTGTGGCCACCTTTCGCATCCGTTCGACCTGGATGGGCACTAGCCACAGTACTAGACAAGACAAACATCAGTAAAAAAGAACTGAGCAGCAATTTCTTTTTCATTGATCCAATCCCCCATTTAGTATAATATTCCTAGGTAATATTACCATGTACAGAGTATTGAGGGAATGTTTACTAAACGAGGAATACCTTTTTGGAGGAACATTAGTCACTAAAAGCAACAGGGTCTTTGTGATAAAACACAAAGGCCCCGCCTTTTCCTAAAAATGGACTATACTAAATTATAATCCCGAATCTTTTTATAAAGCGTACCCCGGGAAATACCCAGCAGCTTGGCGGCATTACTCTTGTTCCCCGCTGTCCGCTCCAGCGCTTCCTTCATCAGCTCCATTTCCTCTTCGGGGGTGATGCGTGGACGCAGCATTTTGTCCAGCCGATCGGACTGCTCCACAGAGGACAGCCTTGTTCCCCGCCCGAACTCAGAACCGGCAACGGCTCCGCTTCCAACCGCTATACCCGCCGCAGAATCCGCCGCTGCGAACTCCAGCTGAGCTTGCCGCTGCTGCAACGCCTCCGGCAAGTGCTCCAGCGTGATTTGCTCATTTTCGCTTAAAATTACACACCGCTCGATCACCGCCCGCAGTTCGCTAACGTTTCCCGGCCAGTCGTAATTTGCAAACGCCAGCATCACCTCCGGCGAAACGGTCGGCAGCGGCCTCTGATACTGCAACGAATACACGCGCAAATACATTTGCACCAACGGCCCCAGATCCTCCTGACGCTCACGCAGCGGCGGTACCTTCAGCGATACCACGTTCAGCGCGTAGTACAAATCCGCCCGGAATTTGCCTTCCCGCACGAGTTGGCCCAGATCCTGGGTGGTGCCGGCGAAAATGCGCACCGATACCGGCACGGCTTCCGAAGACCCCATTCGCGTGATCGTCCGGTGCTTGATGTAATGAGCTAGCTTCTCCTGTACGTCTAACGGCAAACACTCAATCTCATTCAAAAAAATCGAGCCGCCGTCCGCCGCCTCCAGCCGACCGGCCTGGCCCGACGGCTGTCCCGAGAAAGCGCCGCCTTGATAGCCAAACAGCTCCGCTTCCGCCAGTCCTGCCGGAACGGCCCCGCAACTCAGCGCCAAGAACGGGCCCTCCGACCGCGCACTGGCGCGATGGATCACTCTGGCCAACTGCTCCTTGCCCGCTCCGGTTTCCCCGATCAAGAGCACAGTGGAGTCGGTTTCGGCCAGTTTTTTGGCCAGCTTAATTACTTTGCCCATGCTCTCCCCGCGTCCGCTGATTAAGGCAAACGGATCCTCATCGCCAATCCGCTGGGTTAACAGACGGGATGTCGCTACGGTCAATTCATCATTCAGCTTCACGAGGTGCGTGATATCCTGCTCGGTCGCCACGCCGCCGATGATCCCTCCACCCGGCTCAACGATCGGTGATGCATTGATCAGCACATGCGTGCCTTCCCGCGGACGATGGTAGGCCCCGCGCAGCCGCCGGCCCTCATCCAAGATCCCCAGCACGACCAGCGCGTCTGGATCAAAATGCTCCCCGATCGTGCGGCCCACGATGTCCGCTTTCGCGATCTCGTACACTTCTTCCGCCACCGTGTTCCAGCCGATTACCGTACCGTTCCGGTCCACAACCGTTACCGCATCACTGACCGTCTCCAGCAGGGCGTCAAAATACGCCTCCGCCCGCTGCTGCCGATCCGCTGCTATTTTGAGCAGGTCGATCATCGGTAGATAACCAACAGGCTCCTGTCGATCATTAACCACCAACGCCAGCCGCCCGTTTGGATCTGCGCTGGACCAGCGGGTCGCCAGTTCGCTGACCGGAAGCGCCAGCTCCGACTCTTGGAACACGACCGAAACGATGAACCTCGTCCCGTCAAGCCGCAGTCCTCCCCCGATGCTCCCTTCGCCCCAAGCTTCAAGCCGCTCGGCACCATCCGGCGTCAACAGATACCAAGCCCCGTCGAACTCGACTGCCGCCGCTTGGCCATCCTGTAGTGCCGTAAGCAATGCCCTTATTTTTTCTTCCGGTTTCAACCGGGTCAAATCCTGCCGGAAGGATATCCGTTCATGATTGAACATAGGTACCTCACACGTAATGAAATTTTACTTGTAAATCTAACACGAATACAGGCGAGGTTCAATATTCCATCGCGAAGATTAGGCTTTCATCCAGTATAGATATGTTCAATATTGAACACTTTTGCTTTAATTTAAAATTTTTTTGTTTATTTTTTCAACTTATATTGTTCAAAAATCTAAAATATTGTATATTTTGTGTACAATGAGAAATGGAAAAGGATGGATGCCTATGGAAGCGTTGCTCCGCACCCTGTTTCAATCCTTCGCCAAAAGCCAATCCGTGGGACGAATGGCCCGCCGTTACGGGCTGCGCTTTGGTGCCAGCCGGTTTGTCGCCGGAGAAACGATTGATGGTGCAATTGAAGCTGTACGCGCATTAAATGCGACGGGTCGGGTAGCCACCCTCGATCACCTCGGTGAGTTTGTGTCCACAGAAGCCGAAGCTGAACTGTCCATGCGGATGTGCCTCAAGACCCTGGATGCCATCAATGAAGCTGGAGTCGAAGCCAATCTCTCGCTAAAGCTCACTTCACTGGGGCTGGGGATTAGCGACGAACTCTGCATGCGCAATCTGACCACGATCCTGAACCGAGCCCGTCTGTACGGGTTGTTTGTGCGCATCGATATGGAGGATTTTACTTATTGTGAAAAAACGATCTCGATCTACAAGCAACTGCGCGAACAAATCGACAACGTTGGCATCGTCATCCAAGCTTACTTGTATCGCTCCATAGACGACATCGAGAACTTGAAGGCCCTGAAGCCGAACCTTCGCCTTGTGAAGGGAGCCTACAAGGAATCACCGAAGGTCGCATACCCGTCCAAGTCGGACGTCGACGAAAATTTCAAACGCCTCATTTCTACCCACCTGATGAACGGCGGTTATGCCGCCATAGCAACCCATGACTCCCAGATGATCGACTACGCGAAGAAACTAATTCAGGATTTATCCATTCCACCGGATCGTTACGAATTTCAAATGCTATACGGCATTCGCGAAGATTTACAGCTTGCGCTCGTTCGCGAGGGTTACAAGGTTCGCGTGTACGTCCCGTTTGGCAGCGATTGGTTTGGCTACTTTATGCGCCGCCTCGCGGAACGTCCCGCCAACGTATGGTTTGTCTTAAAGAACTTATTTAAGTAATAACCAAAAATCTTATTCATAAAGGAGTACTCCCTATGAGCACAACAGCAAAACTGGAAGCATTCCGTAATGAACCGTTTACCGACTTTCGTCAAGAGCCGGCCCGCCAGGCCATGGAAGCCGCGATTGCCCAAGTAAAGTCAGAGCTGGGGCGAGAGATTCCGCTGCAGATCGGCGGCGAGAAGATTTTTACGGAGGCCAAAATCCGCTCGATCAACCCCGGCAATCTTAATGAAACGATTGGTCATGTCAGCAAAGCCGATCAGAAGCTGGCTGAGAAAGCGATGCAGACTGCCCTCACGGCGTTTGAATCGTGGAAAAAGGTACCGCCCTACGAACGCGCACAGTATCTGTTGAAGGCCGCCAAACTCATGACTGAACGGAAGCATGAGTTCTCTGCTCTGATGGTGCTCGAATCCGGCAAGAACTACGCGGAAGCGGACGCTGATACCGCGGAGGCGATCGACTTCCTGAATTTCTACGCACGGGAAATGATCCGCTTGAGCGAGATCAACGAAACGATGCCGCTGACACCGGTCCCCGGAGAGCAAAACCGGCTGACCTACATCCCGCTTGGCGTAGGCGTCATCATTCCGCCATGGAACTTCCCGCTGGCGATTTGCGTGGGCATGACCTCAGCAGCGATTGTGGCTGGCAACACCGTACTGCTCAAGCCCGCTTCCAACACACCGGTTATCGCCTATAAGTTCGCTGCACTGATGGAGGAGGTTGGCTTGCCGGCCGGAGTGTTGAACTTCATCCCCGGCAGCGGCTCCGAGGTTGGCGATTATCTGACTACCCATCCGAAAACCCGGTTTATCAGCTTCACCGGCTCGAAGGAGGTCGGACTGCGCATCAGCAAGCTGGCAGCCGATACGGCTCCCGGGCAAATCTGGATCAAGCGGGTCGTCGCCGAAATGGGCGGCAAGGACGGCATCGTCGTGGATGAAACGGCAGATCTGGATGCAGCCGCACAGGCCATCGTGACCTCGGCTTTTGGGTTCCAGGGACAGAAATGCTCCGCCGGCTCCCGTGCGTTCATTGTAGCGTCCGTCTACGACGAGGTGGTGGAGAAAGTCGTATCATTGACGAAACAGCTGGAAATTGGCCTCCCCGAGCACAATAAAGCGGTTGGACCGGTGATCGACGAGGCTTCTTACCGCAAAATCCTCGATTACATCGAGATCGGGAAGCAAGAGGGGCAGCTTCTCACCGGCGGAGGGAAAGCCGAAGGCAACGGCTACTATATTCAACCTACCGTGTTCGCTGGCGTGGACGGGAAGGCCCGGATTATGCAGGAGGAAATCTTTGGGCCGGTACTGGCGATCGGCAAAGCGAAGGATTGGCGCGAAGCGATTGCGTTGTACAACAATACCGAGTTTGGGCTGACGGGGTCGTTCTTTTCCCGGGATGAGGATCGCATCAGCGAAGCGTTAGAAACGATGCACTGTGGCAACCTGTACGTGAACCGCAAATGTACCGGAGCGTTGGTCGGGGCCCATCCTTTTGGCGGCTTTAATATGTCGGGAACCGATTCGAAAGCCGGCGGCTACGACTACCTGCTGCTGTTCACCCAAGCCAAGCTGACTTCCCGGAAGCTGTAGGCGATCGATCGCTTCCAGGATACTTCTTGATCTTGTGCGCTTTGCTCTATTAATCTGTTGCTCTTTTGCCTTTTAGCTCTTTTGCTTTACTGCTCTTTTTGCTCGTTTCGTCATTTGCTAGCTTACTCTTTGCTCGTTGTTCGCTAGGACGGCGCTCCCTGCTCTAACGCTGATACAGAGCGCTATTGCAGCAAAATTAGCTTCTCACAAATTCTAACGACGCTGAGACACGCTATTTGGATGGAAATCCCCCTTTATGCCCGAATTATGACGCAATAAGCTTCGTGGTAAGCGTTAGAATTGCAGAACAGCAATTTTGGCGGCAATAAGGTTTGTGACAAGCGTTAGAGCTGCGGGAAGCCAGTTGCAGACGCAACATTAGAGCTACTGAAGCGGCGTTAAAGTTACTTAAGTAACATTAGAGTTTCTAAAACAGCCCTAGAGTTACCGAACTAGCATGAGTGTCTCCAAAGCAACATTAGAGTTACTGAAGTAACATTAGCGTCTCCGAATGCAATACTAGAGCTGTCGAAGCAATGTTAAAGCAGCTGAAGCAACCTAGAGCTTTAACGACGACGAGCTTAGCAGGCTTCAAATCTATCTCCAATACGGACGGAAGAAGGGTAACCCATGATTATGAACGGGAAACGAACACTTTCGGAAAATATGGACGTTTTGACCAGCACCCAACAGGTCATTCGCATGGCGCTCCAGACGATGAACGAGCCGCCGGCGATGTTTGACCTGCTCAAGGAGCCGCTGCGGATGCTGACCGTGCGGATTCCGGCGAAGATGGACGACGGCTCGGTCCAGGTCTTTACCGGTTACCGCGCTCAGCACAATGACGCGGTCGGGCCGACCAAAGGCGGCGTGCGGTTCCACCCCGACGTGACGGCGGAGGAAGTGAAGGCCTTGTCGATGTGGATGAGCATCAAATGCGGCATCGTGTCGCTGCCCTACGGCGGCGGAAAAGGCGGAATCGCCTGCGACCCGCGGACGATGTCGATGCGGGAGCTGGAAGCCTTAAGCCGCGGATATGTGCGGGCAATCAGCCAGTTGGTCGGACCGACCAAGGATATCCCGGCGCCTGACGTGTACACCAACTCCCAGGTGATGGCCTGGATGATGGACGAGTACAGCCGAATCCGCGAATTCGACTCGCCGAGCTTCATCACTGGCAAACCGCTGGTGCTCGGCGGCTCCTACGGGCGGGAATCGTCGACGGCCCTCGGCGTCACGATCGTGCTGAAGGAGGCCGCTAAGATGGCCGGCATGGCGGTGGAAGGCGCGCGAGTCATCATCCAGGGCTTTGGCAACGCCGGAAGTTACCTGGCCAAGTTCTTACACGACGCCGGGGCTATCATCGTTGGTATTGCCGATGCGCGCGGCGCGCTGTACGATCCGAACGGGCTTGATATCCTCGAGCTGTTGGATCGGCGGGATTCTTTTGGCGCGGTGACCCATCTCTATTCCAACCGGATCACAAATCAGGAACTGCTGGTGAAGGAATGCGACATCCTCGTGCCGGCTGCGATCGAGAACCAGCTCACCGAGGAAAACGCGCCGCACATCCAGGCCAAGCTGATCGTCGAAGCGGCCAACGGTCCAACGACGTATGCAGCGACAGAAATTTTGTCCAAGCGCGGGGTTCTGATTGTGCCGGATGTCCTAGCGAGTGCGGGCGGCGTGGTCGTATCCTATTTTGAGTGGGTCCAAAATAATCAGGGTTACTACTGGCCGCTGGAGGAAGTGAACGCGAAGCTGGAGCAGCTGTTGGTGGACGCTTTTCACAAGGTCTATCAGACTTCGGTGACACGCCGGGTGAACATGCGTCTTGCCGCGTATATCGTAGGGCTGAAGCGAATGACCGAGGCGGTAAAATGGCGGGGGTGGATTTAAGTTATGGCACGTACGTTAATTATTATCCGATTGGAGCTCGACCATAAGAAGGCCAGCTTCGGCGATGTCGCCGCTGCGGTGAGTGGTGCCGGAGGCGACATTACGTCGATCGACGTGATCTCCTCGGCTAAAGGATCTTCGGTACGCGACATTACCGTCGATACGGGCGACCAAGACGAAACGGCGTTCGTCAAGGCGCTTCGCAAGCTGCATGGTGTCCGGCTGATCAACGTCTCCGATCGCACGTTTCTCATGCATCTCGGCGGTAAAATCGCCATCGAGCCAACGATGCCAATTCGCAACCGCGACGATCTGTCGCAGGTATATACGCCAGGGGTCGCCAAAATCTGCACGGCGATCCACGAAAGTCGAAACAAGGCGTTTTCGCTGACGATTAAACGCAACACTGTGGCGGTCATCACGGACGGAACCGCCGTGTTGGGGCTTGGCAATATCGGTCCGTACGCCGCGGCGCCGGTGATGGAAGGCAAGGCGATGCTGTTTAAGCAGCTGGCCGGGGTTGATGCTTTTCCGCTCTGCCTGGATACCAGCGATACGGAAGAAATCATTCGTACCGTTAAAGCGATCAGTCCGATTTTTGGCGGCATCAATCTGGAGGACATCAGCTCCCCCCGGTGCTTCGAAATTGAGCAGCGGCTGGCGGAGGAACTGGACATCCCGGTCTTCCATGACGATCAGCACGGAACGGCGGTGGTCGTGATCGCGGGGTTAATCAACGCGCTGAAGGTCGTTGGCAAATCGATGTCCGAGGTGCGGGTCGTGGTAAGCGGCGTGGGGGCCGCGGGTGTCTCCATATGCAAAATGCTGCTGGCTGCAGGTGTAACGAAGCTTGTGCCGGTGGACAAGGAGGGGGCGATTGTCCGCGGGGGAACATACGGCTATCCGATGTGGCAGTGGCTCGCAGAGCAGCCGCAGGTGGAAAGCCAGCCCGGTTCGCTGCATGAGGTCTTGCCTGGTGCTGATGTGTTTATCGGCGTTTCTGCGGGGAATCTGCTGACCGGTGAGCATCTGCGGACGATGAACGAGCAGCCAATCGTATTTGCCCTCGCCAACCCGAACCCGGAGGTAGATCCAGAGGTTGGGCTGGCTCACGCAGCGGTCTTCGCAACCGGTCGAAGCGATTATCCGAACCAGATCAACAACGTGCTGGTGTTCCCCGGTGTGTTCCGAGGAGCGCTTGATTGCCGAGCCCGCGTGGTCAACGAAGCGATGAAGCTGGCTGCAGCACAAGCCATCGCCTCTGCCGTTACCGATGAGGAACGAAACGAGCAGTATATCATCCCGAGTATTTTTAATGATCAGGTCGTTCCGCTTGTGCGCAAAGCCGTCATCGAAGCGGCCATTGCCACCGGTGTTTCCCGGCGTATTCCACCGGATTTCCGGTGACACCACGCAAGTGGATACCCCATCTCGCTATACTTCCTTTCTTGCCCTTTTGCCTTGTGCAGTAAGGGCTTTTTTATGTTTCTAAATCAAATAGCCTCAAATTGGATTGCGCAAATCCGAAATTAAGATATATTAATTTTAGACAAATATCGAGGCATCTTGGTAAATTTTTCGGTTTTATATGAAAGGGGAATGTAAATGAGGAGAAAGCTTTACCTCATTCCGTCCAACGTTACACCGAGTACGAAGTCGCAACTAGACTTTCTCTCATCAGAACAATATAAAGTCAAAAATGCAACTGCACCCAACTCCAACGTAGAGATTCCTACGTTTGGACTTGAACCCGATGAATACTGGATTGTTGCGGTGGATGCTGCAGGAAATGTGTCACGCCCATCAAGCAAAATCACTCTTGTCGAAGGACCCGCTGAATGGGGGATATCCCTGAAATCTGATGCGCAGTTCTCAATCGACAAGAGTCTTACGGATCTCAGATTCCTTCTGTCCAGCATGCCTCCTGAGGGTGAGTCTGATTACAACTTCTTAGATATTAATAGCCTGATTGAGATTACTAACGGTTTAGAGACCTTGCGCGTCGGTAATTATGTGGAAGGACAATATTGCTTTGATGTCATTGATATGGCTGGTCGCCATGTTGCAAACGTTGTAATTAGCATGACAGGAGATGCGGTAGATTGGATGGATGGATCAACCAGCCAAGGAATCGTAATATCTCCGAAAGATGACCTTCACGGTGATGTATATCTTAATTTTTCGTTGTGGAGTGGTTCAGAGGAAATCGTTGAGCATCTCCCAGTTACATTCACCAATTAGCAAGCACCAATTAGCAAGCCCTATCATAGCCTCTGATTTTTAGAACGGCCTCCCCGGCCGTTCTTTTTTTCACCCAATAACTTCCCGCCGCCGAATTTGTCCAAAATATGATATAACAATATTAATGTGTTTTTTGAAATTCACCTTCAGGATGTGACCCTGTGAGCATAGAGAAGAAACCGGGAAAAATCGCGCAGCGACTTGTATTGTCCGCTCTACGCGCATTTCTCCAAAGCCGCTCCCAGATCAAGGTGGTACGCAACGATACCGTGGGCTTGAAGCCGCCGTATCTGATTTTGGCGAACCATGTAACCAACTGGGATCCGTTCTACATTAATTGTTACGTGGACGAGCCAATCAGCTTCGTGACCGGAGCTTCCCTGTTCCGAAACCCGTGGCTGGCCAAGCTGCTGAATTACACCGGAGCGATTCCCAAAATGAAAAATAAAAACGATACGCGCACCATCCGCAGCATGATCAAAGCCAAACAGAGCGGACGCGTCATCGGCCTCTTCCCCGAAGGGAACCGGAACTGGGACGGGACAACCGAGCCGTTGTTCTATTCCACGGCCAAACTCGTGAAATTGCTGGATGTCCCGGTGGTCATCGCCACCATTTCCGGCGGTCACCTGTCCTCTCCCCGTTGGGCGGAGAACCCTCGCAGGGGGCCCATTCACCTCTCCTTCGAGAAAAAATGGGACGTCGCCGCATTGGCCAACCATACGCCGGATGAGATCCATCGCCTGCTGACGGAGGCGTTGGCGCATGACGATGCAGAGTGGCAATCCCAGACTGGCGCAGCCTATTATGGTAAAGCTCCGGCGCATTACCTGGAGCGCTTGCTGTTCATCTGCCCGCACTGTGAAGTCCCAGGCCGTCTCCGCTCCGAACAGGACTTGTTCGGCTGCACGGCCTGCGGCTACACCGTTCGCTACACGCCACAGGGCAAGTTCGCCCCGTTTACCCATCCCCTGCGCTTCTCGACAACGCGGGACTGGAATCGCTGGCAGCTGGAACGGCTGAATCAAGTCATGCAAGAACCCGAACAGCTCGCCTCCTGGGAACCCGTCATGCAGGATCCCGTGCATATGTACGTTTCGGAGGGAGAGAAGCCTTTTCAATCGCTGGGAACAGGACGATTGCACTGGAACGCGGATCAAGCAGATTCTCTTACGTTTCAAGGGGATCACGGACAGGCGTATTCCTTCCCATTTGGCGAGTTGGAAGGGATCAACGTCCAACTTCACCACAAGTTTGAGTTTTACGTGGGAGATAAGCTGTATCGGTTCCTGTTTTACCAACCACGCACTTCAGCTTACAAATGGCTCAAATTTATTACCGCGCTGGAAAAACATTTCACCCGGCACTAGGAGGGTCTCTCTTTGGATAATTCATGGTCTTTCGTGATTGACTTTACGCTGCTGTCTTTGCTGATGGTCGTATCGGCCATCCTGAAGGCACGTATTCCGCTGTTACGCAAAATCATCGTCCCCACCTCCATGGTAGCCGGCATCCTTGGCTTAATCGTGGGTCCGGAGCTGCTCGGATGGCTTAAATTCGATCTCGATCGTATGGGGCAACTGGTCTACCATCTGATGGCGATCGGATTCATTGCCCTCTCCCTGAAGGAGCGGGAGGTGTCCAACAGCCCGGCGGTCATGAAATCCGGGATGCTTATCGTATCGACATACCTGATCCAAGGACTCGTGGGATTTGGTCTACTCTTGATCCTAACGGAGCTGTTCTATCCCGGAATGTTCCCAGGTATCGGTTTACTGCTTCCTCTCGGCTATGGACAAGGCCCAGGGCAAGCCTATTCGATCGGCAGCCGTTGGGAGGCTTTGGGGCTGGAAGGCGGCGCCAACCTTGGTTTGACCATCGCCGGGTTTGGTTTCATCTGGGCCGTAATTCCCGGAATCATTCTGATGAACATCCTGATCCGCCATCCGAAATTTAAACAGACGACATCCCGGCCACACAAAGAACGCACCGAGGTTACGGAAAAATCAGAAGAAGGCGAAATTCCGCTCAGTGACGCGATCGACAAGCTGACTTACCAAATCGCGCTGATCGGCTTTATATACCTGGTGACTTACTTGACGTTACGCGGACTGGAGACAGTGCTGACTCCGCTCGGGACCTATGGGGAAACACTGGCCCAATTGCTGATAGGCTTCCACTTCCTCATCGGCAGCCTGTACGCGATGGTGTTCCGGTGGATTCTCAACCGTTGGAAGCAAGCGGGCTTTCAGTTGGAGCACTCTCCGAACAACTACCTGCTGCAGCGGATATCCGGATTTTCCTTTGATTACATGATCGCCGCCTCAATTGCAGCGATCTCGATCTACGCACTGAAGCAATACTTAACGCCGGTGCTCATCCTAACGACAGTTGGCGGGTTAGTCACGGTATGGTTTATGGTTTGGTTAGTGCCGCGGGTGTTGCCGGAGGATAAGTTGCCGAACGTCCTCGGTTTCTACGGGATGCTGACCGGAACGATTTCCACCGGACTTGCGCTGGTCAAAGCCGTCGATCCGAAATTCCAATCGAATACGACAGACAACTTGGTTATGGGCAGTGCCTCCGCAATCATGTTCGGTTTCCCGCTGCTGTTGATCTTAAACATCCCAATCGTTGGGTATTTGCAAAATCAACCGGTGATGTACCTGTACACCTTTGGCGCCCTATTCTTGTATTTCGCAATTCTCATGGGCTTGCTGCTGTACCGGTCCCGAAAAGCAACGGCTTAAGCGAGCTTCCAAATGATAGGCCCCGCTCTCTTTCACCCAGAGAACGGGGCTTTTTCGGATGGTGTTTATTTTGCCATATGAGGAAGGTTCGCTTTGCGGAACCCTAGATAACTGTCCAGAGCTGCGAACAACATGTAGATGAACAACAGCAGCCACATAATCCAGCCAGAGTTAAAACCGGATACGCTCGATCCGAAAATATCCTCCAGCTTCGCGATAAACCCGGGGGACAACAGCTCTCCCTTGCTGATGACCGTGCCGAATACCACCAACGAAAGGACGTGGTTGGCCACGTTCAGGAACGCGATCTTCACATTCCATTGGGCCACGATCCATTTGTAGATCGCCAGAGCCGCATCCAGCGCAAGAATTACTGCGATAAACGGCCAATACGACAGCAACACGTCTTGATTAAAAATGGGTGTTGTCATTTCTATGCCGTTTCGACCTTTCTCATATACACCAATTAACCGATCTGCATTGAAATACACGCTCCCCCAAATCGCCGTCCACATGAGGCTGGCAAAAACCTCACTTTTCTTAATCACTTTCTGCACTGGGATATACCGGGTGTCCTTCAAATCATCCGGCGTCCAGGCCTTGAACTTGCTGTTCAGCGGCAGTTCGTTGCCAGTTCCCGTGCGCTCCAGAATGACAAACGCCAAGGTAATCCAAAATACGGTCTGCACCCCCGCGCTGAACACTGTCCCTATCGCTTTGCTGAGCAGGACAGCCGCAGCCTCAGCGGGAACCACATCACCGGAATACGTAATGATTTGATTGGCAATCAGCGACAAGAGAGTAATTACAACCACAATGGGGACAATCATTTTCAAGACCTGAACATAAGTCTCATAGAAGCGCGGCCCGATCAAAAATGCGGGTTGATCGCGATACTGCGCGGCCAATACGGCCGGATCCCCCAATTGCGTCAGCGCCTCCTTCACTTCCGCCTCGCTGGGTTCCTCCGGCAGCATATCCTCAATTGTGGAGCGGAGTTCCAGCGCGATGTCCTCTCGGGTCTTATCCGGCAGGCGACGAGTTACCTCGTAAACATAAAGCTCAATCAGATCCGATGGTTTCATCATTATTCTCCCCCTTCAACAACGTGTACAGCTCCTGGGAGGTCTTCTCCCATTCCACCTTCAACTGCTCAAAAATCTCCAAGCCAAATTCACTCAACACGTAGTAACGGCGCGGACGGCTCTCCGTTGTATCCCAGCTGCTTGTCACAAGTTCCTGCTTCTCCAGCCGGCGCAGCAGCGGATACAGCGTGCTTTGATCAATGGTGATCCCGGACTTCTCCAGCCGTTGAACGAGCGAATACCCGTATTGCGGCGTCCGCAACTGGCTGAGCACCGCCAAGGTTAACGTTCCGCGACGGAGCTCCGTGATCAAGGAATTTAATAGGCCGTTCATCCTTCCACCTCGTTGTCTCATCCTGTTTTTTATTTACTGCAATCTTATACTGTTTTTCGCATACTGTGCGTCATACAATATATCTTATACTATGCATCATACACTATTAGTTATCACCAAGCAATAGGCGATAACTAATATTTCCTGATCATATTGCCGTCAAGCGGTCCTTTTGCGAGCCTCTTTACATAATTATCCCTTTCGTTCAGTGACAAAAAGAAGGTGAGATCAAGGGCATGAGGGAGGTGAGGTATGGTGAGGTGAGGTGAGGTTGGCCTGAGCCTGAGCCAGCACCTGATCTCTAATCACGTCATCGATCCTGTGAATGGTCATGAGATACGCACTCCCTGATGCAACGGGATAATCATCAAAAGAAGCTGGCAGAGGTACCTAACGAACGGCGCGTAAGCGACAAAAAAATCCCGCCTCTCAATGAGGCAGGATCCTTTACTTTATTCGTTCAAAAACGTAGTTACCCGGTTTTGCATTAACTTCGCGGCTTCCTCCGCAGATTTCTGTCCGCTGAAGAAGGCAAGCGATTCTTCCCCGACGATGGAGATCACCTTGGCTTCAAGCGGCGAATATTGGTCCACCGCATCCAGCATTTGACGAAAGCGATCAAATTCCTCGTCCGCGGCCTTAACAGCAGCTCCATCCGGCAGTTTGTAGCTGCCGTCCGCAATTTGCTGCTTTATGTCATCCAGCTGCTGCGAATTGATCGAAGAGAGCAGCGAGAACCCCTCGCGCTCCGGTAACTTCTGCGCTTCCTCCGACAGGAGAAAGCGGATCAGCTTCCAGGCCTCTTCCGGAACCTGGGATTTCGCCCGGATCCCAAACAAACTCGTCGGAATGATTCGCATCGTACCGGATTGAGCGGGGTTATGCGGTTTCTGCATGAGGATCGGGTGTTCAAAATACTGATGAGGCACGTCAATAACATCCTTCGGATCACGTAATACCGCAGAATAAAACAGTTGCTTTCCCGAACCCGCCGACTCTTCGGTCATCACGCCATCATCATACATCTGCTTCACTTGATGCAGCAGCGCGATAAATTCCGGGGAATCGAACTTGGCTTGTTTGTCGCTCGTATCGACATAGGCTTCATAGTTATCCACTGTCATTTCCTGCATGAGCATATCCGGCGGATATTCCGTCATCGCAAAGACCTTCTCATTCCCCTGCGTTAATTTTTTCGCTATTTCTGCAAAGTCCTGCCAAGTCCAGGTTTTCTCCTGAATGTCGGCCTCTTTCAAAGCATCGCCATCGCCGATGAACGCCCTCAGGGAAAAACCTCCTGGGATCGCATATAAACCTCCGTTCTCCCTCGCAGCATCCAAAATATTTTGCTGGAGATCCTCCTTCTTGATGGATCCATCCCCGCTAAGTGACGAATCCATATTCAGCAACAAACCTTTGGCTATATATTCGCTTATTGGCAGGCTCTTCATTTCAATGACGTCCGGTCCTTGTCCTGAGAGCAGTGCGGTGTTGACCGATTTGCGATACTCCTCAATTTCACCCGCCTTCCATTCCTCTCCGGCTTGTTTATAAGCCTGAATAATCAGGTCGATGTCAGGGAATTTGGCCTCAAACTTCCGCTCCAGCGCAGTATAAAACGGGCTTGCCTCCTGAACCGATAAGGTAAGCACGGTTTTGCCCTCTTCTCCAGCCGGGTTCTTCCCTACAGTATCCGTCGCTCTGCTGCACGCAGCCAAAGCAATCGATATAACCAATGCCGCAATAATTGTCTTCCCCATCCGTTTTTTCATGGTTTATTCTCTTCCTCCTCTGCTTCATTTCGATCGCTGATTTTCTATTGCAAACGAACCCGATTGCCATCCTGTAAAGGTTCACTGCTCTCCAGAATGATCCGCTCTCCTTCAAACAGAAGATCTGCCGGGATCATCGTTTCCGCTTCATTCGCTTCACTTTGCTTAATCGTCACCTTTCGGGCGACAAACACATTGCCCAACGCCCCGCGCTGCTCCTCCACCTTAAAAAGAAAGCGCGAATCGCCTTCGCGATGAATCGCTTCATTTGGAACAACCCAGCCCTGCTCGGAGGACGTCTGTTCCAGCCGAACCGTAACTTGCTCCCCTCCTTTCAGGGCAGGATCAGCTACTCGGATACGCAGCCGCCTTTGCGGCAGCGTCGCCGATGTTCCGTCACCTTCCTCCGGTGAACCTGTGATTCGAGAACCTGCGTTAGTGATGTCTTCGACCACGCCCTCCAGTTGACGCGGCGGTTGTTCACTGGCAGCGGCCACCTCAACCTTCACCGCTTCGCCGGTTGCGATCCGAAGACGGTCGATCACCTCGGCATCCCCGATGATATCCACACGGTAGCCTGCACTTGTACTTGACACCACCACGTCCGGGAGGGAGGTGGAAGCCACCCCAACCACCGCGTTGACCTCCGTAACCACCCCGTCAAACGGGGCGACGAGCTCGCTGCAGCTTCTGATCTGCTCACGCAGTCTCTCGATCTTCCGCTCCTGTACCTGGAGGTCAAGCTTGCGAGTTTCGATCTCCCGTTTGGCTTCTCTCAAGCCGGTTTCATCCCCGCTCACCGTGGCCTCGATGAACTGATCCTGAATCGTTTCGAGCGCGATTCGCTGCTTTTTCAATAGCGCCATCTCATCTTCCAACTCCCGCTCGGCATCAGCACGATCGTATAGTACAAGCTTCTGCCCCGCTTGAACATCAGCACCTTCCTTCACCAGTACCTTCTTAACCTTCCAACCGGCCGGGTTGATCAGCTCTGCCTGCTTCTTCGGCTGCAATATCCCGGTTCCCGTTAACCGATAAGTTATTCCGCCGGCTGCTGCTGGGGACGTTCGGACCTTTGGCAAGGTCATCGATTGCAACGTATTACTGAAAAAAGTGAAAAACAACAAACCTCCCATCAAAGCCATAAAGGTGGTAATGATTATTTTTTTGCGTTTACGATCCGTTTGATCTTTCCCAAGTTCCATGACGCGACTTTATCCTCCTTACCCCTTGATGCCAGAAAGCTGCACGCCTTCGATGAAATAGGCCTCGGCATAAAGGAACAGCAGCACCATCGGCGACATATACAACATCGAAGCCGCGAACACAGTTCCCCACTCGCCGCTTAATCTCGATAAGAAGACCGATAACGGCTGCCGAAGCGGATCCAAGAAGATCAGCGGCTGCTCGACCATATTCCAGTAATCGACGAACAGGAGCACCACCAGCGCAGCAAGTCCCGGCTTAACCATCGGGAGAATGATTGTCAGGAATATCCTCAGATGACCGGCACCGTCGATCTTGGCCGCCTCGATGTAGGCGTACGGGATATGCAGCATAAATTGACGCAGCATGAAGACCCCAAACGCAGCAAAAATACCCGGCAGAATCACCGCCGTCGGACGGTGGATTAACCCCAGCCAATCGGCCATGAGATAATTCGGGACCAGCGTCACCTGAAAGGGCATCAGCATCGACAGCAAGAAGATCAGAAAAATCGCATCTCGACCCCGAAACCGCAGTTTGGACAGCGCATAGGCCGCCATCGCAGCGACCGCGGTTTGTCCAACGATAATCGGTAAGACCAGCTCCACGGAACGCCAAAACATCAGCAAATAATTAGGGGTATATACCAACAGCCTGCCGTATTGCGCCAAGGTCACCTGATCCGGTACCCATTTGAGATTGATGAAGGTATCAGCTTCGGTCGAAGCCGCCTCCGTCAGCTCCCCCATTGGACCATAATTGATTTCAAGCTCCTGCTCGCTCATCAGCGAGTTCGTGAATGTAATGATGACGGGAAAGAGGAGCAGCACGGCGAATAAGCCTAACATTCCCGTCAGCACAGCTTTTTGTATCCATTGAATTGCCTGCACGCCCGGCCTCTCCTCTCTATGAGCTATATCCTCACGTCCTGTCTTACTATTCCATGAATTGCCGGTATCGGCGTTCCAACCCAAACAATCCGAGAACAATCGCAAGGATCGCGCAGACCATCAGTACTGCAGCAGCCGTCAGCTTCTGGATATCCATCGTTGCAAACATGTTGTTCATGTAATGCTGAAGCATATAAATGCTGTCATGCGGATAATCACCCGCCAGCAAATACGTCTCCCGGAAAACCTTAAATGAATTGATAATCGACATGATCACTACGAAGAACGTGGTCGTCGTTAAGTAGACGAGCGTGATTCCAAAAAACTGACGAACCGGTCCAGCCCCTTCAACCTGTGCCGTCTCGTAGTAGTCCCGAGGAATTTGCTGCAAACCCGCCAAGAACAAAATGACGTTGTAGCCGAGGTTCTTCCACAAATACACCATGAGGACAACGTAGCGGGCGGCATCGGTCTTCATCCAATCCACGCGCTGGATGCCGAAATGGCCAAGCAGGTAGTTTAATGCTCCGTTCCAATCAAACACCATCTGCCAAATGAGAATTACCGACGCCACCGGCACAACCAGAGGAAGCACATAAGCGGTGCGCAGCCACTTCCGCAGGTAAACATGCCGGTTCAGGAGCAGGGCCACCCCCAGCGATAATCCCAACAGCAGCGGGACACCCAACGCACTGAAATACAGCGTGTTGACTGCGGCCTTGCGAAACGAAGCGCTGTCCAGCAGGTCGCGGTAATTCGCCAAGCCTACAAAGCTTCCGCCAGAGGTGCCGCTCTGAAAGGAGTAAAATAAACTCATGCCAAACGGAATCAAATAAAAGAGCGCGAACCCTGCTACGCTTGGTGCCAGAAACAACCCCGCCGTTGCTGCATCGCTGCGCCCCCACCTAGCGAATCCCGATAGAGCTTGGCTTATGGGCGCACGCCAAAAACCCCACTTTCTCATTTCCCAATCCTCCTGCCGTTCTTGCTCTTTCAGCTTAAGGCGGATTGATAAAATCAAAAGTGGGGTAAAACTAAAATTTTCCTTAAGTTTTGTTCGATTCACTTATCTAAGCTTCGGTAACCGCACCTCAAACTCCGTGCGAATCAGATCGCTTTGCACCGAGATGGTGCCTTCGTGTTGCTCTACGATATTTTTGGCTATAAACAGGCCGAGTCCGGTGCTGCCTTCCTGATGCGTACGCGCTCGATCACCGGTGAAAAACATATCAAACAAATGGGGCAGCTCGTCCGGCGGGATGGAATCGCCATAGTTGGTCACCCGCACGACTGCCTCATCCCCGTCTAGCTTTCCATGAACGTCGACGTATTCCCCGTCTTTGCCGTAACGAACGGCATTGGACAATAAATTCTCAAAGACGCGGGCCAGCAGATCGCCGTCGCCGGAAATCATCAGCTGCGGTTCGGTGTTGAGACGAACGGTCAGCTCATTTTTTTCAAATACAGGGTACATCTCTTCGGTTAATTGACTCAGCAACTCGCTCAAATCCAACGGCCGGCGGTGGATGTTCAGCTTGCCATAATTCATTCGCGTCACTTCAAATAACTCATCGATCAGCTTCTCCAGACGCTGTGATTTGGTGTAGGCGATGGTGGTGTAATGCTTCATCTGATCGGCAGTCAGGTCTTTCCCCTGCAGGATGAAATCGAGATAGCCAATGACTGAGGTGAGCGGGGTTCGGAGATCATGGGCCAGGTTCAGCACAAGCTGCTCCTTGCTGTTCTCGGCAAAATCGCCCCGTTCCACCGCCTGCTGCAGCTTCTCGCTGGCCAAATTGATGTCCCGCGCAATCTCTCCGAACTCATCCCCGGAAGGAATATGAACCCGATGGGTGAAGTCTCCTCCCGCCAGCTGATTGATTCCCCGGGAAATCTCCCGGAAATACGCGACATAACGTCGAGTTAACAAGTAGAAGTATAAGAACGAGAGCGGGATAAAAATCAGCAAAAACACGTTGATGTCACCGATCTGGCGCATCATTAGCCGCACGTTATACAATGGGTCTTCACGCAGCAGGGTATGATAATACTCGCGCAGCGCTAAATAAATGAGAAAGGTTGTCCCTGCGGACAATATCATGCTCAGTCCAAATAATCGGATCATTTGGAAGCGAAAACTGCGAAATTTCGGTTTATCCGTATGGTTATCCATTGAATGTATACCCTACTCCCCAGACGGTTTTGATCAGCTTGTTCTTGTGCCGGTCTTCCCCCAGCTTCTTACGCAAGCTTCGGATATGCACCATAACCGTATTTCCGCCTTCATAATAAGCCTCCCCCCAGACCTTCTCGAAAATATGCTCTGAGCTGAACACCTTCTTCGGATGGCTGGCCAGCAGGACTAAGATATCAAACTCTTTGGGCGTCAGCTCCACCGGCTCGCCGTAGAGGAACACGGTCCGGTGCTCGGGGTGAATCACAAGCCCTCCGGCCTCCAACACGGTCTCATTCGGAGGCGCAGCTACCGACGGGTTCAGGTGGATAAAGCGGCGCAGTTGGGCGTTCACCCGGGCCACCAGCTCCATCGGGTTAAACGGCTTGGTCATATAATCATCCGCCCCACGTACCAGACCGGTGATTTTATCTAAATCGGTTGCTTTCGCACTTAAAAAAATGATCGGCAAATGGTGCTTCTCCCGAATTTGCCGAGTCACCTCATAGCCATCAATCTTCGGCATCATTATATCCAAGATTGCAAGATCCACGGATTGCGTCTGAATCACATCCAGCGCCTCCTGCCCGTTGGAAGCTTTGATGCAGCGGTATCCTTCCCGGGCCAGATGCAGCTCGATCAAGTCGGCGATTTCCGGCTCATCGTCCGCAATCAATACCGTGATAGGTTTCATCGATCATCGCTCCTTTTCATGCACAGCATAACCGAAGAGACCTTACGATTTCAAATGTTCATTCAGCACGTTCTCTTCCAAAACATCATAGCTGCCATACACCTTGCGGATATGCTGCTCTCCCCAGGAGCACAGCGCATCCAAGATTCCTCGCAAGCTCTCCCCGTATTCACTTAACTCATATTCGACCCGAGGCGGGACCTCCTGGTAAACGATCCGGCGAATGACGCCGTCGGCCTCCAGCTCGCGCAGCTGTTGGGTCAACATTTTTTGGGTGATGTCGGGCATCAGACGTTTTAATTCACTGGTCCGTTTCCGGCCGTGCGTTAAGTGGCACAGGATCACGCATTTCCACTTCCCGCCGATCACCTCCAGCGTCGCTTCTACCGAAATATTGTATTTTTTCTCTTTCATTAAGATGGCTCCCTCTTTTCATAGGCACTGAAAAGTACCTACATTACTTTTCGGTTCCTATATCACTTCAAAGTGCGTACTTCTCAAAAACTACCCTATCTCCCATAATAGCATTTGTCGCTCGATTCTGCATCATTCCCCGGCAGATCAGCGGCGACCTTCAAACCATCATCTTTTGGGAGGTAGATTGGCTCATGAATCATCAAAGAAGCACCTTGGCGCTGCTCGCCTTGGCCATTAGTGCCTTCGCTATCGGGACTACCGAATTTATCAGCGTCGGTCTGCTGCCTTTGATCGCCGAAGACCTGCATATTTCCACGACGACTGCAGGACTGACGGTTTCCTTATATGCGTTAGGCGTCACTTTTGGAGCGCCGGTACTCACGTCGCTAACCGCAAGAATGTCACGTAAAACGCTGCTGCTATGGATCATGGTCGTGTTCATGCTTGGCAATGCCTTGGCTGCGGCTGCAACCAGTATCGCCATACTGCTCGTGGCAAGGGTGATCTCGGCTTTTTCCCACGGCGTGTTTATGTCGATCGGTTCAACGATCGCCGCTGACTTAGTGCCGGAACACCGGCGGGCCAGCGCGATTTCCATCATGTTCACCGGCTTGACTGTGGCGACGGTCACCGGCGTGCCGCTTGGCACCTTCATTGGTCAGCAGCTCGGCTGGCGCGCCGCTTTTATCCTGATCGTCATCGTGGGGCTCATTGGCTTTATCTCCAACAGCCTGCTGGTGCCAGCAGACCTGCGGAAAGGAGTGCGAACGGCGTTCCGCGACCAGGTGAAATTGGTGACGAACGGACGGTTGTTGCTGTTGTTCCTGATCACGGCCCTTGGGTATGGCGGCACCTTTGTCGTGTATACCTACTTATCGCCGATCCTTCTTGAAATTACAGGCTTTAAGGAAAGTGCGGTTGCCGTAATTTTGCTGATCTACGGTATCGCGATTGCTATCGGCAACATGGTGGGCGGCAAGCTGTCCAATCGTCAGCCGGTTCGCGCCTTGTTCTATATGTTTATCGTACAGGCGCTGATCCTGCTGGCCCTGCTGTTCACAGCTCCGTTTAAAATCGCCGGCTTGGTGACCATCTTCCTCATGGGCCTGCTGGCCTTCATGAACGTGCCGGGGCTCCAAGTCTATGTCGTGATGCTGGCGGAGCGGTTTGTTCCGTCCGCCGTCGACGTGGCCTCTGCAATCAACATCGCAGCCTTTAACGCCGGGATTGCCTTGGGCTCGTACCTAGGCGGGGTTGTCACCGACTCTTTGGGTCTGATCCATACTTCGTGGATCGGCGCTCTGATGGTCGCAGCTGCTGTACTTCTTACCGGCTGGAGCCGCGCTTTAGAAAGAAAAGACCGGCAAAATACGGTCATTTCACAACCATCGTTTCAGCATAACTAATGATCTTTTTTCATCACCAAATTGAACTTCAGAAATAAATAGGAGGCTATTTTGATATGATCACCAATTTGCAAGATACCACTACTCTGTACAACGGAGTGAAGATGCCTTGGTTGGGTCTGGGCGTATTTAAAGTTGAGGAAGGACAGGAACTGGTAGACGCAGTCAAGTTCGCCATTACCCATGGCTACCGCAGCATCGATACCGCAGCAATCTACGCGAATGAAACGGGCGTTGGACAAGGTATCCGTGAAGGCTTGCATGAAGCCGGCATCCCGCGTGAAGCCCTGTTTGTCACTTCCAAGGTGTGGAACGCTGACCTCGGCTATGAAGAGACGCTCGCTGCTTATGAAACCAGTCTGCAGAAGCTGGGACTCGACTATTTGGATCTGTATCTGATCCACTGGCCTGTTGCCGGCAAATATAAAGAAGCTTGGCGAGCGCTGGAGACGCTCTATAAAGCTGGAAAGGTTAAAGCGATTGGCGTCAGCAACTTCCAAGTTCACCATCTGCAGGACTTGATGGAAGATGCCGAAATTGTACCGATGGTCAACCAGGTTGAATACCATCCCCGCCTGACACAACAGGAAGTTCAAGCCTTCTGCCGCGAGCACAACATCCAAATGGAAGCATGGTCCCCGCTCATGCAAGGGCAGCTGCTGGATCATCCAGTGTTACAAGAGCTTGCTCGCAAATATGGAAAATCGGTTGCCCAAATCATCCTGCGCTGGGATTTGCAGAACGGCGTAGTGACGATTCCGAAATCAACCAAGCCGCATCGGATTACCGAGAACGCCGACGTATTTAATTTCACGTTGACGGATGAGGATATGGCACGGATCAGCGCGCTTAACGAGAACCTTCGCGTGGGTCCGGACCCTGACAATTTTGATTTCTAAGCCTACCAAAAAAGAGCAGATACCGTGGGTCCGCTGGATCCTTCGGTTCTGCTCTTTATTAGCTGTTGGGACCAATTTCGATGAAATGATGTTCGGTCTCATAGGTGAGGTCCTTGTACTTCCCATCCTCCTTGATCGAAAATTCCGCTACCGCATAAATTTCATAGGTTCCGATTCGATCAATCCGAGTCTCGAAAAACTCGTTAATATCCGTTTCTCCCCTCATACTGCGAACCACCGCACTATCGACCTGGGTGATCGTGTTCACCCGGTTGCCCAAGCTGTCCACGATCAGGTAATGGAACACCCGCGGGCGACTCATCAGTTCATATCGGGTCTTGGACAAATTATGCAAGCTGGCAATCAGCGTAAATTTCTCATCGATTCCGGCACGCTTCGGTACGGACAACTCTACAGTAAAAGGACCTTCCGTATCCTGCGCTGAATCTTCGGGTGCAGTTGGTCTCAGCTTAGTGATCGCTTTGTCAACCGGATCGAAGGTGCCGCATCCGGCAAGCAGAAGCGCGAGCAGCATCACGGTCAGACCTAGCGCGTATTTCCTCAATTCGTATCACCCCAAAAATATAAGACGGCATCCCTCCTGTGATGTTGCAGTAGGACGTGCCAAAATCATAAAGAAAGGGTACCCTAAGGGCGCCCCTTAAATCAAGGCTGATTGGCCGAGGCGGCCGCTGCATCCGAGTCGGAGACCACTGGCAGCTCCTGGCGTTTGTCCACCCGCCCCGCACTGCCCGAGCCGCTTCGGTTCGCCAAGTATACCCCGCCGAGGATGAACACCAGTCCAGCCAGGAGACGCCAGCTCACCGGCTCATTCAGCAGCGTGAATCCCCAAATAATCGCGCTGGCCGGAACGAGATAAGTGACGGTGGTGGCGAATTGCGGGGAACCCTTTTGGATCATAAAATAGAACAAAATATACGCCACCCCCGAGCCAAACACGCCCAGTCCAACGACTGCGCCAAGCGTAGGGAGCTTCGCCAACGGAGCCAGCGAATCCCGCTCGGCGATCAATGCCATCAGGCCGCTGCCGACCAGCGCGCTGATCAAGGTGCCGAAGGTCACCTGATACATCGACAGCCCGTTGGACAGCCGCTTGGACAGGTGCGAGCCCACGGCATAACTCAACGTAGCCCCCAGCATGCAGGCGAACCCAAGCAGGTCCACCGAAGCAAGGGAGGTTGGGCTGACACCTACCAGCACGAGCAAGCCGAGGAAGGCGATCTCCATCCCCGCCCATTGCATGCGATTCGTGGCAACGCGGAAGAACAGGACGCCCACCACCAGCGTCCAAAGCGGAGTCGTGGCGTTAAGCACCGACGCCAGGCTGCTCGTCAGCCGCGTCTCGCTGAAGCCGATCAACGCCCACGGAATCGCCGTGTTGATCAGCGCCATGATGATCATCGCCAGCCAAGGTATCGAGCGGAACCCAAACGGCTTGCGCAAGATGAGCATCACTCCGGTAATCGTCGCCAGCCCGAAGGCGGAACGCAGGAACGCTACGGTCCAAGGGCCGAAGGCGGAACGCAGGAACGCTACGGTCCAAGGGCCGAAGTCAGGCAGCAGGATTTTGATGAAGAAAAACGAACCGCCCCAAATCAAACTAAGCAAGATTAATGCAAAATACAGCGTACGTCCCACTCTTATCCCTTCTTTCTCGGGTCACTTGGGCATATCTAATAACGTAACCCGGATCTCTGAAACCTGATTTATCATGATCCTGATTGTATCACGGCGATGCTTCAATGTTCATCGAAGTATGCCGAAAAAGCTGAGGAAGTGGTTGAGGAGGTATCAATGAAAGTCGAGGAAGCTCGAAAGACTGCCGCCAAATGGGTAACTCAACATGCTAGCCGGGAAGCTGGATTCCTAGGTGCTTATTTCAGCGGCTCCACGGTGGGATTACCGGGAGAAGCAGATCTGCCTGAAAGCTCCGATATCGATCTCATCGTCGTAACGCAGACGACAGAGCCTCCGCCAAAACTAGGAAAATTCCGTTACGAGCAGGCGCTGCTCGAAGTTACTTACCTGCCCTGGAGCCAGCTGGCATCAGCGGATAAGGTACTGTCAGATTACCATCTGGCCGGGAGCTTCCGGACGGATACGATCATCGCCGACCCCACAGGCAGGCTGCGCCGGCTGCAAACGGAAGTGGCCCCCCGCTTCGCCGAGAAGCCTTGGGTGTTGCTTCGCTGCAAGCATGCCCATGACCGGATCGAACGCGGGCTTCGCAACCTCGATCCCAAAGCGCCGTTGCAGAATCAGGTGTTGGGCTGGTTGTTCCCAACCGGGGTGACCACCCATGTTCTGCTGACCGCGGCCCTGCGCAATCCAACCATACGGCTTCGTTATCTGAGGGCCCGTGAAGTGCTTGAGGCATATGGGCATCGCGAAGTCTATGCCGAACTGCTGCAGCTCCTGGGCTGCACCCGGCTCACCGTCCAAAGGATGGAGGCGCATCTGAAGGCCCTGGAGCGCACGTTTGATACGGCGACAGCGCGGGCGGCCACGCCGTTCCCGTTCTCGAGCGACATCACTCCCGTCGCGCGTTCGGTTGCCATTGACGGCAGCCGCGAGCTAATTTCGCGCGGCCGCCATCAAGAGGCGGTGTTCTGGATCACCGCCACCTTTGCGCGCTGCCACCAAATGCTGGCAGCGGATGCCCCGGAGGAAGGAGAGCGGCTCGCTCCAGATTTCCACGCCTTGCTGTCGGATCTGGGTGTCGGAACCCCAGAGGCATTGTTTCAACGAGCCGACAAAGTACTGCGCTATTTGCCTCGCCTCATGACCGTTGCCCATTCCATTGTGGATGCCAACCCCGATATCCAGCCCAGCTCGGCTCATCTTTAGCTTGCCGAACCTGCCACATCCGCACAAAGCCCCCAATCACAAAGCGCTGTGCAATTGGGGGCTATTTCATCTAGTGTTGCTTATGCAGTTTTAGTCGATGCGAAGCTCACCGTCATAAGAGGTGATAATTTTGTAGAGGTCCGGCCGGCGGTCACGGAAGATCCCCCACTCAATACGCTGGATTTCCAGCTGATCGAGGTCGAATTCCGCTACCAGCACCGTTTCCTCCGTCCGGTTGGCTTCGGCAATTTTATTGCCCTGCGGCCCGGCGATGAAGGACGAGCCGTAGAACGTGATGCTCGAATCTTCGTCGGATTCCAAGCCAACGCGGTTCGAGGCGATCACCGGCACCAGATTGGAAGCTGCATGTCCAAGCATGCACATCTGCCAATGATCTTTGGAGTCGATCGAACTGTCTTGCGGCTCCGAACCGATCGCCGTTGGATAGAACAGCAGCTCGGCGCCCATCAGCGCCATGCAGCGGGCTGCTTCCGGATACCACTGATCCCAGCAGACGCCCACGCCGATTTTGGCATAACGCGTCTTCCACACTTTAAACCCGGTGTCCCCCGGATTAAAATAAAACTTCTCCTCATATCCCGGACCATCCGGGATATGACTTTTGCGATATAGACCCAGCACTTCACCATCTGCGTCAATCACCGCCAGCGAGTTGTAGCGGGCGTTATTTTTTTTCTCATAGAAGCTGATCGGCAGCACCACTTCCAGCTCCTTCGCGACCTTGCGAAAATGCTGAATCGCAGCATTCTGCTCCAGCTCGGTAGCATAGACGTAGTAGTCGGACTTTTCCTTTTGGCAAAAATAAGGCGTTTCAAACAGCTCCTGCAACAAAATAATTTGTGCTCCTTGCCGAGCCGCTTCCCGAACCAGTCGATCCGCCTTGGCGATATTTTCTTCTTTATTGGATGAACAGCTCATTTGTGTCGCTGCGACTTTTACCATTCTCATGTTGTTGGTCGTACCTCCTTCATTTTCATTTATGCGCGTCTTGCCGGCATTTGCTGGGTGGTGCAGTGGACGTTGCCGCCTTCGCGGATGATCGCCATCCCGTCAACGGTGCGGATCTTGCGATCCGGGAAGGTCTCGCTCAGCACTTGAATGGCTTTGCGGTCGGTTTCCTCCGCGGCGCCGCCAAAGATCGGCAAGATGATGCCGCCATTGACGAAATAGAAATTCAAATAGCTCAGCGTCAAGCGGCTATCCTCATAAAAGGCCTTCGGCGGCTGCGGGATCGGGATGATCTCCAGCTGGCGACCTTGGGCGTCCGTTGCGGCGCTGAGAATCGCGATATTTTCCTGGGTGATGGCATAGTTCTCATCGCTTGGATCGTCGCAGACCTGCAAAATCACCTTCCCCGGTGCGGCAAAGCAAGCCACGTTATCGATATGACCGTCCGTTTCGTCCCCGTCCAGGCCGCGTTTCAGCCAGATAATTTGGTCAACGTTGACGTAGTTTTTCACAGCTGCCTCGATTTCTTCCCGGCTAAGCTGCGGATTCCGGTTCTCGTTGAGCAAGCACTCCTCGGTCGTCAGCAATGTACCTTCCCCGTCCGTATGGATGGAGCCGCCCTCCAGCACCAACGGGGCGTCAAACCGCTTGACGTTCAGAGCTTCCAAAATTTGCGGTGCCACCGCATCGTCCAGATCCCACGGCGAATATTTGCCGCCCCATGCGTTAAAACGCCAGTTGACCCCGGCCAGTTCACCTTCCGGATTCACCAGAAACGTCGGGCCGTTGTCGCGCAGCCAGGCATCGTTATGCTCGATCGGCAGAAAAGCGATACGCTCTATGTTCGGATCCTGCCCAAAGCGGGCTTGCACCTTAGACAGATCGTCCGAATTCACCACCACGGTAATTGGTTCGAACTCGGCGATCGCTGTAATAAATTCGGCATATCCGTCGCATACCTCGGCATACCGGTCCGGATAAACCATCGATGCCTGCACCGGCCAGGAGATGAAAGTACGTTCATGCGGCGCCCATTCGGCCGGCATTCTATAGTTCAAATCTTTTGGATACATCGTTTCCTCCACTACCAAAGAATTTATCGTTTCAAGCTAGATCCGGGGCCATCCTTATCGCGGCTTCTCCACAAGTCCTCATGGATGCTTCTTCTCATGCTCTAACGCAGAGGAGAAACGCTGTTGGACGTTTTTTCGCCATGTTCAATTTCTAACGATGCTGTGGATCGCGATTTGCATCAAACTGCTTGATTTCGGCTCGAAAAATCCAAATTAAGCACGCTGAGCCGCGTTAACATGCAATCTCGGCGATTGGAGCCGACTTAAGCGCTGTTACAAGCGTTAGGCTTGCGGATTCCCCAAAATTCTAGCGCGATTCACCCAATTTACCATGATATCATATAACAAATTTTCCGCGCCTACAAATGGAAGTGTTCCCCGAAAAATCAATGCCTGAATTTCAGCTACATCGCCTTGCCGTAACCCCTATAACGCGGGCTTTCATCAACACATTAACGAGGCTAATGAATCAGCCTGATTTACGCCTCCCCGTGGCTTCGCCCTTGCCGATCTCCGAACTTGGCATAAGGTAGTTTAAAAGGAGAGGGTTCCATGTCATCTCGCAAGGACCAATTAATGGTCATCCTGAAAAAAGGCAAGCAACGTTTGATTGCCAAAACGCCCCTTCCAGGGGTGAGTCGGGTGATCGTCGTCGTGAACCGCCAGTACACCAACGCGCCGAGCACGACGCAGATCGCCAGCGGCGCAGGTCATAGCAGCGCCGCTGGCAGCAACGCGGCCATCCGTTCACCGTATGTGCGGCAGCAACAGAGCGTTGGCGCAGGCGGCAAAGCGTTTAATAAGGACGGCAAGGGCGGTCTGATGGGGGGGCGGTGGAGCAGCAGAAATCACCGCGATACGCGCGGCTTGCTCCAACGCGGCAAGGAGGTCGTGATCGTAGTGAACGACCAGGTGGTGAAGCTGCCCCGGGGCCAGCAAACTGCTGGCGCCACGCAAGTAGCCAGCGGCGGCGGACGATATAGCACGGGGGGCACCAACTCTGCCATCAGCAGCCCCGGCACACGTCAGCAGCACGCCGTTGGCGGCGGCAGCGGTAGCGTCGCTGCGAACAAGTACGCCCGCCGTCGCCATAAGAAACACAGTCATAAGCGCAGACGCTGATCTAAACGTTATTCTCCCAGGACCTCGATCCCTCGCTCCAAACCGGTGACCAACTGGTCCAGCGTCATGCTGGGGGCGCCGGAGTGTCGATCTGCCTGTTCCGGCAGATAAGGCACATGGATGAACCCGCCGCGAATCGGCTTGCCAGTAACGGCTAGGTGGTGCATCAACCCGTAAAAAAGGTGGTTGCACACAAAGGTCCCGGCGGAAAGCGATATCGACGCGGGAATGCCTTCATTCCGCAGACGGTCGACCATGCGTTTGACCGGCAGCGTGGTCCAATAAGCCGCCGGGCCTTCCGGCACGACCGGCTCGTCTACCGGCTGGTTGCCGGCGTTATCGGCGATATTGGCATCGTTTAAGTTGACGGCGATCCGCTCGAACGAGATTCCTTCGCGGCCGCCGGCTTGTCCCAACGCGATCACCACCGCGGGTTCGTGTTGCTGGACGGCGGCGAGCAGGCGCTCGGTGGATTGTCCGAACACCGTCGGCAGCTCCAAGCCGACAATCTCAAAGGAGCCGATCACCCGGCCCTGCAGCCGGCGCATCGCTTCAACCGCCGGATTGATCGGTTCCCCGCCAAAGGGTTCAAAGCCGGTAAGCAATAATTTTTTCATGGGATCATCCCCTCCCTCTTGATAACTGTTGGTCGCTTACGTTATACTGCTAATCAAATCAAATCTCGGAATCATGCCTATGAAGAGCATCCAACTCAGAGGCGTTTTCGTCAAGGGGAACATCGTATTAAATGCATACACCATTCCCCCTAAGCTAACCGGGTCCGCCCGTTATCGCGGACGAAAGGGGATTGAACCGGACCTGCCGGTTTGATCAATTTGGGTGGCACCGCGAGTCGATAAGCGCTCCTCGTCCCAATGGACGAAGAGCGCTTTTTGTATTTCTATCGAAAAAGGAGCGGATCACCCATGTTAGACATCAAATGGATTCGGGAGCATCAAGAACAAGTTCAAACCGTGGCGGAGGAAAAGGGCATCGCGTTTTCGGTTCCCGAGCTTTTGCGCTGGGATGACCAACGCCGGGCGTTGCTGCAGGAGACGGAACGGTTACGCCAGGAGCGCAACCGACTGACACCGCAGATTGAGGCACTGATTCGGGAGCAAGGGCCGGAGGCGGCTGACGCGTTGAAAAACGAGGTCAAGCAGTTGAATCGGCGGCTGAATGGGTTGGAGAAAGAGCGGGATGAAGCCGAACAAGAGTATCGACGCTTGATGTTGCTCGTCCCCAACCCCGTCTCGCCCGACACGCCAAAAGGTCGGTCGGATCTCGATAATGTGGAAGTGAAGCGGGTCGGCGAACCTCCAACATTTGAATTTACACCGCGGGATCACGTCGCTTTAGGCGAGCTCCACCGGATGATTGACATCCCGCGCGGAGTCAAAACAGCAGGCGCGCGCAATTACTATCTGAGCGGCGCGGGCGTCTTGCTCCACCGGGCGGTACAGCAGCTGGCGATGGATCTCCTCGCCGCGAAGGGCTTCACCCTGCTGGAGGTTCCGCTAATGGTGCGCGCGGAAGCGCTCGTGAATACCGGATTCTTCCCGTTGGGTTCAGATCAGACGTACCAGATGGCCGAAGACGATCGCTGGCTGGTTGGCACCGCCGAGGTTCCACTTGTCGCGTATTACGACCGCGAGATTGTCGACCTCACCCAGCCGATCAAGCTGGCAGCGGCCTCGTTGTGCTTCCGCAGCGAAGTCGGCTCGGCCGGGCGAGATGTGCATGGCTTATACCGCGTGCACCAGTTCTCGAAGGTCGAGCAAGTGGTGCTCTGCGAGAACAGTCTGGAGCTGTCGGAGCAGCTGTTTCAGGAAATCACCCAGAACGCCGAGGAATTGCTTCAGCTGCTGGAGCTGCCTTACCGGGTGATGACAGTATGTACCGGCGACATGTCGCAAAAGACGTATAAGCAATACGACATTGAAACGTGGATGCCCAGCCGCAGCGCTTACGGGGAGACCCATTCGTCGTCGCAGCTGTTGGACTTTCAAGCCCGGCGTTCGAACATCCGCTTTAAGGCCCGAGACGGCAAGCTGCAATACTGCTACACGTTGAATAACACCATGGTAGCCTCGCCGCGAATCCTGATCCCTCTGCTGGAAAATCATCAGGAAGAAGACGGCAGCATCCGGATTCCACAGGCGCTGCGCAAATATATGAACGGACTCGAACGCCTGACCCCATTGGACTTGCGGGAATAGGTAACATTTTCCACACAACCATTTAGCTTGGGTTTCGTCCAACTATATAAATCCATCCAGAAACTAGGTGATTTATGATGACGAAACCATTCAATACAGGTTCACGCAAACTCAGCTGGCTGCTGGCGGCCTCCCTCGTGCTGACCGCCCAAGCGGGAACTGGGGTCGCGGAGGCTGCGGGCAGCACGGCTTCAGACGCCGTAACCGTAGGGACTGCTCTCTCGGCAAGCCAAACCGCCTCCGCCAGCGGTATCACCATTGAACTCGACGGGCGGCCGCTGCAGACAGAAGTGGCGCCCGTCCTGGTGAATGGCAGTGTTCTGCTGCCGATTCGCGACGTTTTTGAAGCGCTGGGGGCCAAGCTGACTTGGGACAACAGCAGCAAGACCGTCACAGCCACGCGAGACCAGATGACCTTGGTTTATCGCATCGGCGACCCTACGGCACAGCTGAACGGCCAAACCTTAACACTGCCGGTCCCCGGGCAGGTTACAGACGGTTATGCATTGGTCCCCCTGCGGTTCGTCAGTGAAGCGCTCGGCAGCGAGGTGGCTTGGGACGGGGAGAGCCGTACGGTGCGGATCACTTCGAAATTTACATACGAAACCACCGTCACCTGGGGGCTCAATCTGCGCAGTGCACCTGATGTGAGCAGCGCGACGGTCAGTGAGGAACTGCTTCCTGCCGGCAGCAAGCTGCATGTCGTGCGTGAGGCAAGTGCGCTCTGGCTGGAGGTACGCACTCCCGATGGCCGCTCCGGTTATGTATCCGCCAAGCCGAAATACACCAATTATCGCAGCGATACTTTGGCGGACAAGCAGGCTGACGAGTTGATCGCCTACGGCAAAACGTTTGAAGGCACACCCTACGAGTTTGGGGCGTCCCCTGACCAGACGAAGACGTTTGACTGTTCTTCTTTTGTGAAAAGGGTGTATGAGGATGTTCTCTCAATCGAACTGCCGCGGGTTTCTTACAACCAAGCCAAGGAGGGCACGGAAGTCAGTCTGGACGAGCTCCGTAAAGGGGATCTGCTGTTCTTCAGCGCGCGCGGGCTGGACATCGGCCACGTTGCCATCTACATCGGGGACAATCAAATTTTGCACACCTACTCGAAAGAGAAGGGCGTCCATATTGAGGCGTTTAACGGCCAATGGACCAAGCGGTTTGTGACCGCACGGCGATTGTTCTAGGCGCTTGCCAGTTCCTATTCGAGTACATTCAGTTTTCCTCTGAATTTGCCGACATAATAAGTATAGATGTTGGCGAAGGAGGTGAATCCGTGCGGTTTTGCCGGCGACGTTCAAACGGATTGATAAAGCCGGAAAAAGTGCATGGGACGCAATGTGGAAATGGCTCAAAGGCTTGAAAGCAACTCCCGATCCTGCCCGCAGTGAAACCGCTGCGACAAGCCAGGCGGATGCGCTCCTGACGGATGATCTTCCCCCGCAACCCAAGGTCATCATCATTACCGGTACCAGCGGCTCCGGCCGCAAGAGCATCGCCAAGCAGCTAAGCGCTGATCTGGGCCTTCCTTATGTGCTGCCTTATACAACCCGTGCTATACGTGCGGGAGAACGGGACGGCGAGCACTACCGTTTTATTACGGAGGCCGACTTTCAGGCGATGGTGAGTAGGCAGGAATTCAGCGAAAGCGTCCGCCTGGAGCGAGGCAGCTACGGCATTGCGGAGCGCGATCTGAACGAAGCGCTGGAACAGTATGGTGGAGCGGTCGTCGTCGTGAATCATGAAGGCATGCAGACGCTGCGGAAACGGTTTGGTCCGCAGGCGATTCGGATCTTCCTCTACGTGACGAAGGAGGACATCCGGCTGCGTGAGGAACGCGAAGGGGCGCCCGCCGAGGTCGTTGAGGAGTATTTACGGAACTACTCCGAGCAGGTGATTTACAAGAAGGAATCCGACTATTTGCTGCAAAACCTCGATCCCGCCGAGACGCTGGCGAAGATTAAGGCTTTTTTGCAGGACAAAATCTAAATGAAAACGGGTTGTCCCGGCCGAAATCGGCTGGGCGGCCCCTTTTTTATGCATGGAACCGAGTTGGGCGGATGCCTCAAATTAAAATAAACGGACACCTATGTGAGGCTAGAACAACTAAGCCGGTACTCCCCGTACCGGCACGTCCTCTTGGGCACTCGGGGACCATCTTGTCCTAGGCATCGGGTTAAGCGACCAAGCCGCAGAAAACCTGCAACGCTACCCAGAATGCCTAATCATTCTCTCCTCACACCTCCGCAACGGAACGACCTGCCCAGCGGAGCGCCAAGGCCGAAGTCATGGAGGAAGTTGTAGAGAAGCGGGCTTCAATGTCACTGAAGATCCCCGCCCTCAGCCTCCCAGCGCGCAACCTCCTCACGGACGCGTGGCGCAACCTCCGTGCCAAGAAGCTCGATGGCCCGCATCACATCTTCATGCGGCATGGTGCCAAGCGGGCAATGCAGGAAGAAGCGAGTGATACCAACATTTTTGCGCAAGTAGATAATCTTATTGGCCACAGTTTCCGGGTCGCCCACATACAGCGCACCTTCCAGGCTGCGGGCCGCATCGTAGGTGGCCCGGCTGTAATGGCCCCAACCACGTTCGCGCCCGATGATGTTCATCACCGCCTGCGTCGAAGGGAAGAACTTCTCTACAGCCACATCATTCCGATCGGCGACAAAGCCGTGCGAATGGGAAGCCACGGTAAGCTTCGAGACATCATGCCCGGCTTGGGCGGCAGCACGCTTGTAAATCTTCACGAGCGGCGCAAATTGAGTTGGCCGTCCGCCAATGATCGCCAGCACCAGCGGCAAGCCTAACACACCGGCGCGAATGACGGATTCGGTATTACCGCCGCTGCCGATCCAGACCGGAAGCGGATTTTGCACAGGACGCGGATAGACGCCTAGATTGTGGATCGCCGGACGGTGCTTGCCTTGCCAGGTGACTTTTTCCGACTCGCGCAGCTTAAGAAGCAGATCCAGCTTCTCTTCAAACAACTCCTCGTAATCGTTCAAATCGTAACCGAACAGTGGGAACGACTCAATAAAAGAACCCCGCCCGGCCATAATCTCCGCACGCCCGTTTGAGAGGCCGTCCAACGTCGCGAAGTCCTGGAACACGCGGACCGGATCATCGGAAGACAGCACGGTGACGGCGCTTGTCAACCGGATACGCTTCGTCTGCGGAGCAGCTGCTGCTAAAACCACCGCAGGCGAGGACGCCGCATAATCCTGGCGGTGATGCTCCCCAACGCCAAACACGTCCAATCCGACTTTGTCGGCCAGGACGATCTCCTCTACAACCTCGCGCAGCCGCTGCGCATGACTAATCGTTTCACCCGTGACCACATCCGGCGTCGTCTCCACAAACGTGCTGATCCCGATTTCCATATCTCGTTCCTCCGCTTCGTCTTCGCTAATTTACTATATTTTTGTATTTTACTATACTTTTCTCATTAGAGCAAAAAAACTGTTCATCTCGTCCCGCTAGTTGGCTGAGCTGTATTTGTAGAAGCCTTTAGGTGGGGAACGTGGGGGATGCCCTTCAAACACATCTTTGCATGATTATCCCTTTTGCTCCTCCTTTACACTATTATCCCTTTCATTCAGAAGTGGGTAATGAACTTTTCCCTAGCCTGATGCAAAGGGATAATCGTCAAGAGGTGTGAATCGTAGTAGTCCCCCCTTGACCTAGAAATATAAAAAGAGAGAAATGTTGTAGGTTGGTCATACAACATTCCTCCCCTTTTAGCCAACGTAGGACCGGCAGTATGAAGGCGCTCCCCGTACCCCTTTGCACCATTATCCCTTTCACTCAGAAGCGGAAGACGAATCCCCCCATCTCCTGATGCAACGGGATAATGGTTAAAAAGGAGTAGAGCGCATAGGTACTCTCATCCGAGGATATCCTTTTCGCGCTGCTTTTCACCATTATCCCTTTCATTCAGAAGCGGGAGGCGAATCCCCTCCATCCCCTGATGCAACGGGATAATCGCCAAAAAGAGCATGGTCGCATATGTCTCCCCAGGACCAACGCGACGCCACAGCGTGAGCAAAACCCATCAGCTAAGCCGCAGCAGGCGGCCGATGTTCTCGCAGGTGCGCTGCACGTTGCGCGGCCCGGCGGCGAGCAGCTGCGGCAGGGCGGCGGCGCCGGGGGTGATGCCGAAGATCGCATCGATCCCTTCGGCGTAGAGCGCGTCCGCGCCTTCACCGATCGTCCCTGCGATCGCGATCACGCGCTTGCCGGCGGCCTTGGCGATTCGGGCGACACCGTAGGGCACCTTCCCAAACTTCGTTTGGAAGTCGATGCCGCCCTCGCCGGTGAACACCACGTCCGCCGCCGCCACCTTCTCCCGCAGGCCGGTAAAGTCGAGCACGATCTCGACGCCCCTGCGCATTTCGGCCTGCGTAAAGAGCAACAGCCCGGCGCCCAGCCCGCCGGCTGCCCCAGCGCCCGGGACGTCACGCACGTCCCGGCCTAGCTGCCGCCGCGCCACCTCCGCGTAATGCGCGAGCGCGGCGTCCAGCTGCTCCGCCATTGCGGCGGTGGCGCCCTTCTGCGGCCCGAATACCCGGGACGCGCCACGATCGCCGCAGAGCGGGTTGTCGACGTCGCAGGCGACGATTAGGTGCGCCTGCTGTAAGCGGGGATCCAGCGCGGACACATCGATCCGCGCCAGA
>NZ_BILV01000004.1 GCF_004000745.1 Paenibacillus barengoltzii NBRC 101215 | reverse complement strand
CCAACGGCCGGCCCGCCGCGTCCAGGAAGCGCGCGCCCAGCGCTTCGGCCATGCCGGCGCCGCCGTCGTTCGTCGCGCTGCCGCCCAGGCCGACGATGATCCGGCGTACGCCTTGATCCAGGCAGGCGCGGATCAGCTCGCCGGTGCCGTACGTCGTGGTCTGCAGCGGGTTGCGCCGATCTGGCGGCACCAGGTGGAGCCCGCTGGCCGAGGCCATCTCAATGGCCGCCGTCTCCCCGTCGCCCAGCAGGCCGTACTCCGCCAGAACCGGCTCTCCCAGCGGACCCGTCACCTCCAGCGAGCACAGCCTGCCGCCGGTGGCATCGACCAAAGCTTGGACGGTCCCTTCCCCGCCGTCGGCCATCGACACGTGGACGTAATGCGCCTCGGGGAACGCTTGGCGCAGCCCTTTTTCCATGGCCTCACACACTTCCTTGGCGGTCATGCTCTCCTTAAACGAATCCGGCGCCAACACGAACGTAGGTTGACGAACGATACTCACTGGTGGTCCCTCGCCTATTCCTTCATGAACTTCGCTGCTGCTTCCATCGCCCCGACCACGCGGTCGCACCAGGCGTCGAACTCAGGATCTGCCACTTGGAGCTCTGGGTGCGCCAGAATATGCTCCACCGTCTGCCGGATCCCTTGATCTACCCGAACCGTAGCCGTAAATCCAGGTACAAGCCGTTTCAGCTTGCTATTGTCAAAAACGACCGTATTGGCCTTGTCACCCAGCAGTCCGCCGCGGAAGTCGTACGGGCCGTTCTCCGCCAAAAATTCAGAAGCGACATGCACAGCGTTCAGCTTAACACCCAGCGCATCCGCAATAATTTCGTAAATTTGGTTCCAGGTCACGCTTTCGTCGGAGGTAATGTGCACGGACTCTCCAATCGCATGAATGTTACCCATTAGTCCAATAAAGCCCTTGGCAAAATCACTGTTATGCGTTAACGTCCACAGCGACGAGCCGTCCCCATGAATTAAGACGGGCTTGTTCAACAGCATCCGTTGGGCCACTTGCCAGGACCCCTTGTTGCCATGGACACCTAGCGGGATCGAGCGCTCATCATAAGTGTGGCTTGGCCGCACGATGGTGATGGGGAAGCCGTTCTCGCGGTACTCCTTCATCAAATATTCCTCGCAGGCAATTTTGTTGCGAGAGTAGGCCCAATATGGATTGGACAGCGGCGTCCCTTCGGTAATTCTGTAATCCGACAAAGGAGTTTGATACGCCGAAGCCGAACTAATGAAGATAAACTGCTTCGTTTTCCCGGCAAACAAGCGCACATCGCGTTCCAGCTGCGCCGGTTCAAACGCGATGAAATCCGCTACTACATCAAAGGTATACCCTTCAAGCTTCTTCGCCACCTCAGCTTCCTGATGAATATCAGCCTCAATGACATGTACACCCGGCGGCAAATCCTTATTCCGCGTCCCCCGGTTCAGCAGATACAGTTCCCAGGAGCTGTCCTCCGCCAATTGTCGGGTAATCGCCGAGCTGATTGTTCCCGTACCTCCAATAAATAGCGCTTTCAAAATAATCCCCTCCCAAGTCAAATTCACCCAATCCCCTTCATCGTACCACCTTGAACCGCAATTTCCAAATGTCCCCGGTCTTCCCCATCCCTCGCTAGATAGATTGCCGAAATACATTGACACGGCTCCGTCAAAAATGATATCTTCAACCCTGCCCGCGATAACCGGGTTAGTTACTTGGTTGCTTTAGCTTCATTTCGAATTATCCGATAATAAGATTCATAGGTTGGATTGATCTACCCATTATAAAGAAAAGAATGTGATGACGTTGAAGCCCCTATTTGCCCGTCTGCAAAATAACGCCTTCCTCGAAAAGCATCTGTCCGGCGAGTCCATGGATTATCGACAGATCTTTGCCTTGTATCTGCCGATTCTGATCGATCAGGCTTTTATCGTTGGCCTGAATCTGGTCAATACCGCCATGATCAGCTCGTCCGGCGTAGCCGCAGTCAGCGCGGTCAACATCGTGGACTCGCTGAATATCTTCCTGATCAGCGTGTTTGTTGCTGTCGCGACCGGGGGTACCGTGGTGGTCGCCCAATACAAAGGCAGCCGCAACGACCGTAACGTCTCCCGCGCCTCTGCAGCAACGGTTACTGCGGTGACCCTGCTCGCCGTTGGGATTGGGCTGCTGCTCATCGGCTTTCACAATCCGCTGCTTAAGCTGCTGTTCGGCGCTGCATCGGCCGATGTATTAGACAATGCTCGCGTCTATCTGATCGGCAGCAGCATCTCCTACGTCGGGCTGGCCGTGGTTCAAGCCGTCTGCTCCGCACTTCGGGGCATCGGCAAAACTCGGGCATCCCTTTCCCTATCCTTGATCATGAATCTGATGTACGTCCTTTTGAACCTCTTGTTGATTACGCTGCTGGACATGGGCGTCCTCGGAATGACGCTGGCGATCAATATCGCCCGGTTCGCCGGCGCGGCCTGTGCGCTATATTATTTGTTCAAAATGGAAGCCTCTCTTCACCTGCATCTCAGTGACCTGTTCCGCTTCCCGATTGAGATGCTGCGTAAAATTCTATTCATCGGCATCCCGTTCGCAGCCGAGCAGCTGTTCTTTAACGGCGGCAAGCTGCTGACCCAAGTGTTTATTGTCAGCCTGGGGACTTACGCGATTGCAACCAATGCCATTGGCGGCTCTCTGGCCGGGGTGTTCCAGATTCCCGCCGGCGCGCTCTCACTGACGATTGTCACCGTCGTTGGTCAATGTATCGGCAGCGGCAACGTAAGTGATGCGCGGAAGTTCATTAAGTCCTTCCTCTGGCTGGGGTCCGGGTCGCTGGCCTTAATTAGCTTGATTTTGCTGCCGCTGTTCCGACCGCTTGTGAGCATCTTCTCGCCGCCGTCTGATATCGTAAACGATATCTTCCTCGTGCTCCTGGTGAGCTCCATCGCCCAGGTTCCGCTCTGGTCGATCAGCTTCATTCTGCCATCTGCCTTGCGGGCGGCAGGTGATTCGCGCTTCACCTCGATCACCTCGATGCTGACGATGTGGTTATTCCGGGTCATTCTCGGCTATGTGCTTGGCATCACGCTGGGCTTCGGCATCCTCGGAGTTTGGGTGGCCATGTGCAGCGAATGGGGGGTACGCGGGGCCATCTTCCTCTGGCGCTTCCGCGGGAAGAAGTGGTACGCCCATAAACTCATCTAAATGTCCAGCCATATCTCAAAAAAAGGCCGCCCCATAACAGGGCGGCCTTTTAGCACGGGAGCTCAACTATTCGAATGAATTCGCCGCGCAAAGTCCACGAAGCGGAATTTGTCCGGCCGGTGCCGGGATTCCGTGTACTGAAACAAGCTGGCGTCCTCCAGATAGACATGGCTGCGGATCACGACCATGTTGTGGAAGCCTTCCAGATCAAGCTGCTGCTTGTCCTCGTCGCTAGGCTCCTCGATGACGATTTCTTTTTTGGCGAAACTAATCTTCAGCCCAAGCTCCTTCTCCAAATACTCGTAGATCGAGTTCTCGCAGATTTCCCGGGTTAAGGACGGCACGTACTTCGCGTTCAAATAATCCTTATCGAGCAGGACCTTCTCATCGTCAAACTCCCGGATACGTACAACCTTCCATACCTCATCCTTATTAGAGAGATTGAGCTGCTGCTTCACGTACGCATCGGGCTTCACCCGGGACAGCTCATGGACTAGGGTGCGGGGCTTCTCGCCCATCTTGCCGGCCAGCTCCTTAAAGCTCACCAGCCCGGATACGGGGAAATCCACCATGTTGCTACGAATGACAATAGAGCCTTTGCCTTGTACCTTCTGGATATACCCGTTCTGTGCCAGCAAGTTTAAGGCTTTGCGAATCGTTTCCCTCGACGTCTGGTAACGCTCCTTCAGCTCATGCTCGGACGGGAGCAGCGAGTGGGGGGCAATCTCTCCGGCCTCGATCTGCTGCACAATGTCATTGTGAATCGCCAAATACTTGTTTATCATGCTTTACGACCCCAAACTTTGTTTACGTTCTATGAAGATAATATACCACAGATTCGTAGGGTCTTAGCCGAAGATGTTGAGGGTCCGCCGGGGAATCGGCGTAGTTGGACAACAGCAACCGACATTCGTACTCGTGCCAGCCGTCTCCGTCAGGCAGCTTAAATTCCGCCTCCTCCGCAAAAAAGTTGTTCACCACAATCAACTTCTCCGCTCCGCCGTCACGCACATAAGCAAATACCGCCGGGTCGTCTTCGGCCAGCAGTTCAAACCGCCCGGTCGTGATCACCTCATACTCTTTCCGCAGTCGGATTAACTTCTGATAATGATAAAAAATCGAGTCCGGATCCGCGACCGCCCGCTCCGCATTGATCTCCTTATAGTTGTCTGCTGGGCGAATCCACGGCGTACCGGTCGTAAACCCGGCGTTAGGCCCGTCATTCCATTGTACCGGTGTTCGGCCGTTGTCCCGCGATTTTTGCGCTAGAATCTCCAAAATATCGGACTCGGACATGCCGCGCTCCTTCAGAATGCGGTATATGTTCAGCGACTCCACATCGCGATAATCCTCGATCCGCTCGAAGCCCGGATTCGTCATTCCGAATTCTTCCCCTTGATAGATATAAGGGGTGCCTTGCAGCATGTGCATCGCGGTGGCCAGCATTTTCGCCGATTCCCGGTGATACTTCCCGTCATCCCCAAACCGTGATACCACACGGGGTTGATCGTGATTACAACAGAACAGCGCGTTCCACCCGCCGCCTTCGTACATTCCGGTCTGCCACTCCGCCAGAATCTGCTTCAACCGCAGGAAGTCGAGCTCGCCCTTCGCCCATTTCTCCCCGTTCGGATAATCCACCTTCAAATGATGGAAGCTGAAGGTCATGTCGAGTTCCTTCCGGTCCGGATGCGTATAGCGAACACAGTGCTCCAGCGAAGTGGATGACATTTCCCCGACGGTCATCATATCGTACCCGCTAAACACTTCGCGGTTCATCTCCTGCAGATACTCGTGGATTTTCGGGCCGTCGGTGTAATATTTCCGTCCGTCTCCGGGAGCCACCGACCCGTCATCGTCCAGAAACCGCTGGTCCTTGGAAAGCAGATTGATGACATCCAGCCGGAAGCCATCCACCCCTTTATCAAGCCAAAACTTCATCATCTGATAAATTTCCTGGCGCATCCGGGCATTCTCCCAGTTCAAATCCGCCTGGGTCACATCAAAGAGGTGAAGATAGTATTGCCCCGTGGTTTCGTCGTATTGCCAAGCGTTGCCGCCGAATTTGGACACCCAATTGTTTGGCGGTCCACCTTCCTTGCCGTCTCGCCAAATGTAATAATCCCGGTAAGGGTTGTCCTTGGATGACTTGGCCGCGACGAACCATGGATGCTCGGTTGACGTATGATTGACGACGATATCCATCAAAATCCGGAGACCACGCCGATGGGCTTCCTCCAGCAGTTGATCGAAATCCTCCATCGTGCCGTAGGGTTCAAAGATCTGATAATAGTTGCGAATATCATATCCGTTGTCTCGTTGCGGCGAGTCGTACACCGGCGTCAGCCAGATCACGTCCACGCCCAGCTCTGCAAGGTAATCCAGCTTGCGAATGATCCCTTGCAGATCGCCGACTCCATTGCCTGTCGTGTCGTTGAAGCTCTTGGGGTAGATCTGATACACGACCGCCTTCTTCCACCAAGGTTCCGTCATTTCCAACACCTTCCCTTTCCCACAAAAATCGCAAAGGAGGAACAAATCTGTTCCTCCGCCGGATGCTTAATTTTTCTTGAACGATACTTTGCCGATGTTAGCTTTCGCGAAAACCATCGTGAGGATAAACGGAATCACAACCGCTACGGCCATTGCCAAAGCGAAGGTCACCATATGCTGCGGCTGGATGGACAAGATGCCTGGCAATCCGCCAACGCCGATGGAATTAGCCATGACCCCCGTGCCAACCGAGATCACAGCTGCCACCAGCGACCCGATCATCGCAGCGAGGAACGGGTATCCGTACTTCAAGTTAATCCCGAACATCGCCGGCTCCGTAACCCCGAGGTAACAAGAGATGGTTGCCGGGATGGAGACCTGCTTCTCCTCTTCATTTTTTCGATTGATAAAGATCATGGCCAGTACGGCCGAGCCTTGTGCGATATTCGAGAGCGCAATCATCGGCCACAGGTTCGTTCCGCCGAGCTCACTCATTAATTGCAAGTCAATCGCATTCGTCATGTGATGCAGCCCGGTGATGACCAGCGGCGCATACGCGAATCCGAAGATCGCGGCGAACAGCCAGCCGAACGAAGACGTCAGACCCGAGTAGACTACATTCGAGATAAACGAACCGATATGCCAGCCGATCGGCCCAAGCACCGTGTGGGCAAGCAGAACGGTAGGCACCAGTGCAAAGAACGGAACCACGATCATCGAGATCGATTGCGGCACGATTTTACGCAGCTTCAACTCCAGGAAGGATAACACCAGTCCCGCCAGGATCGCCGGAATGACCTGTGCCTGATAACCGATCATTTCTACCTTGGCAAACCCGAAGTCCCAAAATGGAATTTCCGTTGCACCAGCCACGCTATACGCGTTAAGCAGCTGAGGCGAGACAAGCGTGATCCCCAGCACAATGCCGAGAATCGGTGTAGCGCCCATCTTCCGTGCAACAGCCCAAGTAATGCCGACCGGGAGGAAGTGGAAGATCGCTTCACCAATCAGCCAAAGGAACGCATGGGTTCCGGCCCAGAATTGCGAGACTTCGACCAGGGTTTTCGTACCGCCGTCCAACATTTTGATGTCCCCGATAATATTCCGGAAGCCGAGGATCAGACCCCCGACCACAATAGCCGGGATCAGCGGGGTGAAAATATCTGCCAAATGCGCAATCATCCGCTGCAGGAAGTTCATGTTCTTCTTGGCAGCTTCCTTTGCTTCCTCCTTCGAGGTGTCGCTGACGCCGGCGATTTTGATGAACTCGTTATAGAATGATGCCACTTCGTTACCGATGATGACTTGAAACTGACCGGCTTGGGTAAACGTGCCTTTAACCAATTTGATGGCCTGGATCTGTTCGACATCTGCCTTCTTTGGATCAACTAACACGAATCTCATGCGGGTCGCACAGTGGGTGACAACCGAAATATTTTCGCGGCCGCCGACATGCTTCAGCAAATCGTTTGCCGGTTGAGTATAGTTACTCATGGATGGTTCCTCCTTCTTGAAGTCCTAGAAGATAATTTCATTTATTTTGCAGCAAACGACAGAACATGATGCCAATCGACCCTTATCCAACTTGTATATACATGTTTTTGTTTGCGTTTTCATTTTAACTTGTATATACAAAACCGTCAATCCCCATTTTTCGACAAAAAAAGTGCCCCTTCATCAAAAAATGAGGGACACTTACTGAAGTAATTAGTGTGTTCTATGATGGCTTCAATCCTGGGATTAACCGATATAACCTTTAGCTTTCATGGCCTCGTACGCGGCTTTTTCATTCTCATCCTTAATCTGATATTCCAATGTTCCTTCGACAATTTTCGCGCAGCGCCCGCCAAACGGTTTCAGGGAATCCTTGATCTCTTTGAGATCCGGCGTTCCCTTCAAGGGATAATTGACTTTCATGTGTCGTCCACCTCCTAAGGTACAATTAGCAGACGCTGCCGCCCCATTGATATGACAAGCATCACAATGCCGACGTACCCCAGAAGATCGATATCATTGAGATGTTTCTAAAAAGAAAATGGCGAGCAGGAACGAAAGTCCCGCTTCGCCATCTTCTTTCTTCCTATTGACGCATGATGGAGAACGAGATCACCCCTAACGTCCGCGGTGCTTCTCCTTCGCCTTCCGAACTTTTAGCTCTCGAATCCGCTCCTTCTCTGCCTCCCGTTGTTCCCGGGATTGGAGCTTGCGGATCCGCTTGCGCTGCTCGTACTCCAGCCGGATCGCCTCCTGGGCAAAGGTGGAGGCCCCTCTTCGGTTCAGTTCTGCAGCAGCTTGCCGGGCCAACCGCTTGGGGCTGACCCGTTTCACCTCGCTGGGCTTAACGGCAACCTCCTGGGTTAGTCGTTCCAGCAAAGCGTCCAGCCGACAGCGAATAAACTCGAGAATTTCCTCATCCTTCGGCTCTTTCCCGAAAATGTAGCGCGCGGCTTTCAGCTTGCCCTGTTCCTGCACCTCGATGACACCGATCCAAAACTGGCCATCATGATAAACCGTCAATTTCATTGCACAATCCCCCTCTAATCAATCGGAACGACGGACATCCCGAGGGGGGAAGGTTACTGACACGGCCCTAAAGCTCCGTGCGTCTGGACTACCAACCAGACTGTGTTTTTACGTTCCAAATTCTAATTATACGAGGCCTAACCTGCACCGACAATCATGCAAAAAACCCCCGCGCCATATCATTTAGGTACAGGGGTTTCAAAATCGAAGTCGGAATAAATCTTAACGCAGTGTCTTCAACGCACCGCTCCAAGCAAGCACTTGGTCCAGCATGTCGTTCAAGTTCTTCAAGTGCATGTCAGCAGGCTTGAAAACAGTGTAATTCTCGAAATCGGTGAACAGCGACAGGGCTACATGTGCACGCACGTCTGCAATCAGCAGCTCGCCCAAAATGCCGCGCAGATGTTCAGCTGCACGCGCGCCGCCAACGGAACCATAGCTGACGATCCCGGCTGCTTTGTTGTTCCATGCTTCACGCGCATAGTCCAGCGCATTCTTCAGGGCACCTGTAATACTGTGGTTATATTCTTGCACGATGAATACGAAACCGTCCAAGCCGTTCAACTTGCTATTCCAAGCCGCGGCTTGCTCGCTGGCATCCGCTTCGCCGAGCAACGGCAATTTGAAATCTGCAATGTCAACGATTTCATAATTGGCGTCACCGCGAGCATCCGCATGCTTCTTCACCCATTCTCCGACCTGCGGGCTCACGCGCCCATCGCGGGTACTTCCCAGGATAATCCCGATGTTCAATTTAGACATGGTTCTATTCCTCCTTGATTGGTTTTATGGTTTCGTTAATCCACCTGACATTTTGCCCCAGAAACAATGCTGTCACACCACCAGGCATGATTCCGAACTTCTCCAATATCCTTAATTTGGATTAATCAAACTTGAGTTAATGATAGCCGCCACAATTCCTTTTGTCAAGCAACTTACAAAAAGTGTGCATTGTGATTTTACTTAATACACGTCCCCGGTATTCTCATCATTATCCTTCTTCTGTCCGAACCCCACCTTGCTGCTTCAATGCAGCGGTTCGGATGCGGTACAAGGAATAACCAAATAATGCTCCACCCGTATTGAGGATGAGATCATCCACATCAAATTGACCAATCGCCAGCAGAAGCTGAGCGCATTCCAAGCTGAAACTCGCTGCAAATGCGTAAACCAAGGTCACGATCCAAGTGATGTCTTTGTGGCGGAATACCAGTCCTAGAAGTATCCCAAACGGCATAAAAATCAGCACATTGCCAAACAGGTTGATCATCTCATGCGCCGTCATCCCCTTTAGGCTTCGCGTAATTTCCCGCAAAGGAACGAGATTGCCTGCCTGCAATCGTTGACCTAGAAAGTCAGGGGAATGCAAATTCGATAGCAATCGTCCCCAAAGCCAGGCCGGCTCCATAGGATGAAACTTCAACAAAATGATTTTTACTAAAAGGCATATATACAAGGCGAACAGCACACGAATGCTCACGTCCTTCCGCCAGCGTTGTGCTCCCATGGGCTCCATCAGATCCCTCACTTTCATGATATCCAGACTCGGGCTCACTGCCGAACTACTCGCGAACGGTGACGATAACGCCGTCCATATTATTGCCGGAAATCTCATAACTGCCCTGCGCCGGCACCTCAATGGTCCGATCTTTGGATACCGGATAGTAGAAGACGTGATACTTCTGGCCTTGTACTGTGATGCTCACCGACTGTTGCTCCTTCAGATAATCCAAGTATTGCTCCAGCACAAACCCGTTTTCGTGAATGATGGCGCTATGCGGCAGACCCACGTACCGGAAGTGCCAAGGCTCGAACTGAATGCCTGTGATCGCCGTTTTGTCGTCCGGGTATCGCAAAATAAATCCATATTTCCATGCATTCTCCTTCAACCACCGGCCTTCCGGGGCGACATTCATCTCCGCTTGGGACGACCCGATGTCCAGCGACAGCCCCAGGTTATGCTCGCTGTATCCGGCCGGCAATGCCAGCTTGGAACCCATTTGGCGGTACAGCTCGTCCTGCTTCTCTTCGTCCCGGTACCCGCTGCTGATCAGGAAATGGTTGATTCCTTCCTCCCCGGCGGCCTTCACCATCGTTGCAAAACGTTCCGCCATGCGCGGCGACAACAGGACTTGGTTATCTAACACGCCAAATCCGTCGATGAACTCAGGATTCTTGATCAGGCTCACCGCTTCTTTCTCAGGATGTAGCCCCTTGGGAACGGGATGGTCCTTGTTCACCAGCAGCAGATCACCCTGATATATCATCTCCTTGGTGACATCAATCGTCATGCTCTTTGCACCCTGCGATGAATCGGAAGCAGGATCATTAATGGGCTCAACGTCCTCTACACGCGGTCTTGAATCTGAGTCCTCCGGCGTCCGCACGATTTCGGCCTTAAATTTAGAAACCCCGTATCCCAGCAGCACCAGGATCATTAGGCAGATAATCCACTTTTTCACGTCAATTTCCCCCTAGCTTTTCTTCCCCTTTAAGATACCTTTTATAAATTAAGAAGAATGGGAGGAAAAAATAAAGTTTTTCTTAAATTTGATGAGGGAGACGCATGGAATACCAAACAGACAACGCAAAAAAAGCGCAAGCGCGAGGGGGATCCCATCACACTTACGCTTCTTGCTTTTTCCTCCGCCGCTTTCGCTTACGCTCCGGCAGGCAGCTTCACCTGCACGCGATAAGTCTTGCCCGGCTGCACATTCCGCAGCACACCTTCCGGCAGCAGCTCGCCATCCGCGTAAACTGTTGTCTCCGCTACTGCTGCGTCCCGCCGAATTTCAACATGCAGTGTGGCTCCACGGAATTCGCGTGTAATCGCTGCCTCGTTCCAATGGGACGGAAGCTGCGGATTCACGCGGATGCCGTCTTTCGTGCCCTGCACGCCAAACAGCCCGTCGATCAAGCAGCGGTACACCCACGGCACCGTGCCCGTGTTGAACAGATGGCTGGAGCGCCCTGCCGTCCGCGGGAATTGCCGATAAGCTCCCCGGTAATAGTTCGGGATGAATACCGGCAGTTGCCCCCGTTGCACGATGTCCTCAAGATCCGGGCCGGGCAGCATTTTGCGCAGCAGCCGGAACGCATCGTCCTGCTCACCCACCGTATATAACGCGTAAATATAGAAGGCGGCGGCATGATTGTACACTGCACCGTTCTCTGCGGACCCCGGGTGCTTCTGCGTCACCCGGCCGACATCCTCGCGCATCTTCGTGTAGGAAGGTGCGAGCTTCTCCACGCCGTATGGCGTCTCTAACTGCTCGCGAACTGCGCGCATCAGCTTCTCGCGTTTATCGGCATCGGCCGCGCCGCTCAGCATCGACCAACCCTGCGGGTTGATGAAGATCCGGCCTTCTTCATCGGTACTAATCCCAAACACGACGTTATCGTCAGTGATGCCCCGTGCATACCAATTGCCGTCCCACAGGTAGCGGTTTACTACTTCGTTGGTCTCCTCCGCCGCCGCACGGTAATCCCGGGCAACCTCAGGCCGTCCGCTGTTCTCGCAAATGCCGGCCCAAACCTGGAACGCATACGCCGTGGCGATCGTCAGCCATCCGGATACCCCTTTCCCTTTGTAGCCAACCATATTCATCGGGTCGCACCAGTCGCCTTGATTGATGTAGTTCAGCCCCCGCTCGTCGCGGTCGTTCATCAACCAACGCATCGCTTTATCAACATGGAGATATACAGGTTCGGCTTCTTCACTGTCAGCATAGGCCACCTTTTCCTCCAAAATTGAGTAGTCACCCGTTTCATCCAAATACGTGCTCAGGCAGATAGGCAGCCAGACACAGTGGTCCGTATGCGGCACCTGGTTGATATATTTCAATTCCGCGTCTGGATGCAACACGATCCCGTCCGGCATGGCGCCGTTTGCCTTCTGCTGACTCAGCGCCGTTAAGAACGAGGCCCGCGCGATCTTCGGCTTGATATAACTCATGCCCATATGATCCTGCAAATAGTTTCGGGTTTGCGGGTCAGTGGTCAGGCGGTTCGTCTGGCCATGATAATAAATTTGCCGCGGCAACCAGCGATTGACGAACAGATCGAGGTCCTTGTCAGGAGTGGAGATCGTCAGGCAACCTCGACCTTCCCGGATGTACTGGTCGTATTCACGTTCAGCAGCCACAAATCCATCCTCACCCGATGCACCATCGGCCTTGCCAAAATACGTCTCCCGAATTTGTGCAATCTCCTGCTCATCGCGGGCTGGACCGAACAGGAAGCGGTATTCCCGCGTTTCTCCTGCCGCCAGTTCCATCCGGTATTGCATGACCGCTGCCGGCGTCTCGTACCGCGCATCTCCCTTCGATAGCTCCGCTTGCTCCAACGCGGACGGACGCGTGATCCCGCCTTCTCCTTCGAACGCCTCCTGGTTCACTTCCCAAGACACCGGGGTGTGTTCGGCAATCAGGAACGTTTTATCACGGAAAAACTTAATCTTGTCGTAATCCTGGTACTTCTGATACGGCGTCACTGAAGAGCAGACGATCGCCCGCAGGTCCTCATGGTATTGGCCGGATTGGTTCATCCAAGACATATAACCAACGGTAAAGTACGGGTAGATGCTCAGCTTCCGCGCCCGCTGCGATACGTTCGTCACCTTCACCCGCCAGAGCTCCAGCGGGTCCTTCTTCGGCAAGCTAAGGGTCATCTCAATCAACACGCCCTGATGCTCGACCTTCCAGACAATCCGGCTCTGTCCCAAGGCAAAAGAATAGCTGTCGGTCTTAACCCGCATCGGTTCATACGGCGCCGAAAACAGACTTTGATCCTCCTCGTCCTTCACATACACGAAACGGCCCGGATGATGTGCATAGTAAGGTTGTTCCGGCTGCATAAACGTCTTCGCTTCCAGATTTGGGGCATGCGAATACTTAGCCGGCTCCGGCTGCATAAATTGGGCAACGGCATATCCCCGGCAGTTCATATGAATCATCATCGTTTCGTTCCATAAGAATCCTGACGCTTTAGGCAGGAGCGTAGGGCTTAGCAACTCGTAGAATTCCTGGTCCTCCGTAGCTCTGAACATGATTCAACCTCTTTTCCGCGTAATCTTGTCTACTTGTCTACAACTATGTACATTATACATCGGAAAGCCCTTTTATGAAGCGTTTTCTTCTATAAACTTGCACAAAAAAAAGAGCCAATTTCCGCAAAATACGAAATTGACTCGAATCGCCGCATATCGGCACAGGCCTGATCAGATAAACAGAAACGGAATCAGGAACAGCAAAGCGATCGCCGCCCAATCAAACGCATAGGCGCCATAAGGAGGATAATACGGATAGCCGCCTCCCGGATATCCCCCATAATAAGGATACCCTGGCCCATACCCATACGCCTTCGTTAGTGCCTGCTCGTTGGTGTGGGGAACCGCTTTAGTTGACGCTTTAGGGTTGCCTTTGGATTTGGATTTCAGCTGCTGGAGCTGCTTCTTGGCTTTAGCGGGTTGGGTAGAGAGAACGTTGGCTCCCGAAGCATATCCTCCGTTCAGCTGAATGCCCTTTTCGTTCACATCGGTAATCGTACCAATGTAATAGCGGCCGTCCCGAAGTACCGCGCATACGGTTTTGCCGATATGCGGCTTGCAGGTATCTACGCTAAGCGGATAGATCTGTTGCATAGACTCGTGCCTCCCCTCTCGAATGCTCATTTATCCTATTCATCCCCCGGGTATTTGTACAGGGCGAATGTCCCGCTAATGAAAACAAAACTTCAAAACCGAGGCCACTCCCAAGGTGAACGCCTATCTTAATCGCGCTGGAGGCGCCGCGGCATATTCTGCTGTTGAGAGAAGTCGGGAAGTTGATAAAGGAGGGGCAGCTATAGGATGAACTACCACGAAATCATCGCCGCCGTGGGGGAAGGCTCGGCACATCCAGGGGGATTTAAGGGAACCCTTGATTTTATGGAGTTTATTGGCATAACACCTGGATTGCGCGTGCTGGAGGTAGGTTGCGGAACGGGCAGAACAGCCTGCCTGTTAGCCCAGATGGGAGCACAGGTCACGGCGATGGATCAAAGTATCGTAATGCTGGAGAAAGCCGAGCAACGAGCCCAGCAGCAGCAACTGCAAATCGAATGGATTCAAGGCAATATCACCGCCATCCCGCTGCGCTCGGACACCTATGATGCGGTCATCGCCGAGTCCGTTACGGTGTTCGCCGCTGATCCGGTGAAGGCGTTCCGTGAATATCATCGCGTCCTGCGCAAGGGTGGGCAAGTGTGGGACCGCGAGCTGTTTCAGACCCAGCCTCACCCTGCGCTGGAGAGGGAAATGCGCGAGCTGTACGGCAATCTGCGTTTGCCTGACGCTGCCGCCTGGATGCGGATGCTGCGGGATGCCGGTTTTCAGGAGGTTCGGCAGTGGGGACCAGAACCCGATGCGGCCCCAAATGGACGACAGAACGAGAAAGGGAACGGAGGCGGAGCGATAGCCTTCGATTGGCAGAACGCTTGGGACCCGCACCGGGTCATTGACCTGGAGGCGCTGCAGGATCCCGCCGTGGGTACCTTTTTCAGAGAAAATGAAGCTTTCCTGCAACGTTACCGGAACCATTTATCCTATGGCGTGTTTCTAGCCCAGAAAGCCGGGTGAACGGAAAACTTCGGGTTTGTCCCCATTCCCCGCTGGGAACAATGAGTAGCATCTTTTATTGAGTGTTCACAGGCTGCTTAGGAGGATCAGTGGGGAGATGGGCTCTAAAATATCCGGCTATCAACTATTCACCATAACCTTTATCTTTCAGTTAGGCACGACGATCATCTTTGGCTTCGGCGGCCCAGCCAGTCGGGATGCCTGGTTGGCCTCACTGATCTCCATCGGGCTCGGCCTCCTCGTGGTGGGGATGTTTACAACCTTAAGGTACCTGAATCCAGGATTAACCTTCGTCGAATGGTTTCCGACACTACTAGGCCGCTGGCTGGGTACCCCGATCGCGTTCTTGTACCCGCTCCTGCAAGTATATCTATTGGGGCGAGGTTTCGCGGATATGAGAGACCTGGTTTCGACGGCGATCTTACAAGGAACCCCTCTGTTTGTAATCACGGGCGTATTCGCCGTGATCATCGCCTATTGCTGTTATGGTGGAATCGAAATTGCCGCACGAATGGGGGAAATCATTTTTCCTGTCGTCGTCCTTATGTTTCTGATCGAAACCGTCCTGCTCATGGGCTCGGGCGTATTACATCCCCATCATATTCAACCGATATTGGACAATGGATGGCAGCCGATTTGGAATGCGGTCTTCCCCAACGGGATTACGCAAGGCTACGGGGAAAGCCTGGCTCTTGCGATGTTCTGGCCGCATGTGAAGGACCAGGGGAACATCACGAAAATTACGCTCTTAGCCACATGTTTATCCGGGATTATGATCACCTGTTTTGATATCCTGGCGATTCTCGTCTTCAGCGATTTGTATTCACGCTTTCTCTACCCGTTATATACTTTGCTCGGCGTAATCAGCGTCGGGAATTTCGTGGAGAACCTGCAGATGTTTGGGGTGCTTTACTTTTTTGCCACGGCTTTGTTGAAATGCCTGCTGATTCTGCTTTCGGCACTTCACGGCTTCCAGAAGCTGACGGGAATGAAGAACTACCGCCCGTTGATTATCCCGGCCGTCCTGATTGCCTTCATTCTAGGGCTGACCATGTCCCAAAATATCACCGAGCATATCTATTTTCATCATTTTCATATCCTGGTCCCGTATATTTATATTCCGATGCTCTTAGTTCTGCCGGCGTTCCTGCTCGTCATCGCGGGGGTTCGAAGCCTGCTTCGGAAGAAATGAACAGGAGTCCCTTATTACTTGATGTCCTGTTCCTTCAGATGCAGCGGCGGCCCGGTAACGCCAATTTTTCGAATTTTTAAATCAGCCTTCACCGAAATTTCGGCTTTCCGGAATTCTCGGCTCCAATCATTCTTTAGGGATCGCCAGCGGGAAGGATATTTTCGGTGAATGACCTCGCCAAACCCAAATGCGTCAACGCCGAACTTCTCCTGCACTTTGGTAATCGTCTGATATACGCTCTTTTCTACCTGCTTGTCCAAAGCTTCCTTGGCAAGCGCGATATGATGCATTCGCGTGAGATCGAGGCTCGTATTATTTTCGCGGATCATCCCTTGTCCGCTGAGTCGAACCTGAATCTTGATTTTGTCGCCTTCAAAGATCGGATGAATCTTGCTGCCCAAATTGATCAAATCCAAGCTGATCTCTCCCTCTTCCTGCGGTATATGGGCAGTCACCACCGCCTTGTGTAACTGTCCCTTCACCCATCGAAGCCATCTGCCATCGCGGACATCAATAAACCCTTGCAATTGCAGGTCATCGTTGAAAATCCCGATCCCCGCTATCCGAAAACCGGGCTGACCGGAGGCGCCATTTGCCTCTTCTCCCTGGGCCGCTTCCCCCATCCCGATCGCAATGACCGGCAAGGCCGCACAATTCCCGTATCGGGTCGCAGCGATCATCAGATTCAACAGGCTCATTTCCTTAAGCCCTCCAATCTGATCGTATTCTTTCAGCGCCCCGATTCCAGGAATGTCCTCCAGGGGATAAGCCACATTCAGAAAATCCCTGGCCGTTCCCCCTCTGACGATAAAAACATCGGTGCGCAGCTTGAGGTTCGGATCACGGCTATACGTATCCAGCACATGACCTAATCCCCTTCGGGCCAGTTCCTCTCCAATCACGATAATCCGCCGATGGGCGCGATAAACTTGTCGAGACAGCTTCGTCTGCATTTGTTGCACGGCATCCAATGTGTCTTTTCCGCTCCCGCTCACCACAAAATACGGTTTTTCACGCCCGTTGCCTCCACCACCGCTACTTCCCATTGCACTGCCGATTCGAAAAGGGAGGATCACCTGGGCGCTAATCATGACCCCATCGTCTTTGGCTGCATCCATCCCCCAAGCGAGCTCCAGGGCCAACTCATTTACTTCTGCGCTATCCCAGCACCCCGCTGTCAGCGATAGCATAGGCAAAGCAATCAGGCCCATTACAATTCTTCGGATCCGGTTCATCCCATCCCCCCTCCTCGTTTAGGACCTGGCCGACGCCCTCCCGACATCCGCCGGCTATTTCCTCCATTGGTGAGTACTGGGCGGCGATACATGCTCCACCTAGGAGCGCGAACCCACACATCTTTGAGGTTCTCGAAGTTACTCGGAGACACCGGTTCCAAGTAGGGAACTCCAAATGAGCGAAGACCCAGAAGATGAATGAGGATGAGGAAAATCCCTGCAATGACGCCATACAAGCCCAAAATACCGGCTAAGATCAGCATGGGAAAACGCAACAGACGGAATGCCGTCCCTAAATTGTACCGGGGGATGGCAAATGAAGAAATCCCAGTCGTTGCGACAATAATAACCACCGAAGCCGATACGATTCCGGCCTGAACAGCAGCTTGTCCGATGACAAGCGCACCTACGATGCTGATTGCCGAACCGATCGGTTTAGGCAAGCGGATGCCCGCTTCGCGAAGGCCCTCGAACATAAACTCCATCAGCAGCGTCTCAATCACCGTCGGAAACGGAACCCCTTCTCTAGCCGCCGCGATGCTAATTAATAGATTCGTTGGGATCAGCTGCTGATGATAGGTCGTCAGAGCAACAAACAGCGACGGAAGCAGCAAGGACACATTCAACAAGGCAAAGCGAATCCAACGAAGGCCCGTCGTATAGATCGCGCGCTCATAATAATCCTCCACCGCTTGCAGCCCCGACCAGAAAGTCATGGGGGCAATCAGGACAAATGGCGTATTGTCGACGAGAATGGCAACTTTCCCTTCTAACAGGCTGGAGCAGACAACATCAGGCCGCTCTGTATTTTGAATCTGGGGAAAAGGCGACCAAGGCACATCTTCAATAAATTCTTCGATGTACCCCGATTCCAACACTCCGTCAATCTCAATCTGCCGGAGACGGCGACGGACCTCCTCCAATACGGATTCCTTAGCAATCCCGTCCATATACGCGATAACGATATCTGTTTTAGTCAGCTCGCCAAGGGTTAGCGACTCTATCTTCAACTTCTCGCTGCGGATTCGTCTGCGGATCAAACTGGTATTCGTCCGCACATCCTCGGTAAATCCATCCCGCGGCCCCCGCACAGACAGCTCGGCACTAGGCTCCTCAATCGTTCGCTTCTCCGTGCCTTGGAACCCAGCGAGCACGGCCTGATTCTCCCCATCGACCAGCAGAGCAGCATTCCCCTTCAGTACCCCTTCCACAAGATCGCTGAGCTTCTGCACTCGCTTGACCTCAGCAACAGCACCCAACCGTACTTCCAATAATGCCCCCAGTGATACGTTCTGCTGGCCCCCGCTCTCCGGCTGCATCTCAGCCTGCAGCGGCTGCATGATGGCTTGATCCAATGGATCCTTGTCGACGAGTCCATCGATGTAGACCAACAGCACCCGGGATTGGCCGGGCACCGATATCGTAAGAAACCTCAAATCCGCACTGTTGAAGATGTGTTTGAGCCGCTGCTCATTGACCTCCAGCACGGGATTCAGCGCGCCCGTCAGATCATTTGGTGCCGGGGCGTTGGGCATAGCCGAGTTGGGCAATTTTCTCGGAACCTCTTTATGCTTCGATCGATACCGGAATGGAATCTTCATCTCTTTCGTCCCTTACTTATGATGAAGTTAGTATTCCGGTTGTGAAGCGGATCATTCGTGTTATGATGGGCATGCAAAAAAAGAAGCTAGCCCATAGGTTATACGTACCTAACGAAGCTAGCTTCTGATAAGAAAGACTATTGCGGAGAAACCACGCTCTCTTGCGGGGCATGGTTTCTTGTTTTCAAGAAAACGTTCAACCGCTCAGAGAAGAGCCACATCGCTGCTGCCGACAGCACGATGTACACCGGGAACACGCCAATCGTGGAATGTGAAGCCAGGAACCCAAGCAACGGCGGCATAAACGTGCTGCCGGTGTATGCCATGGCCATCTGATAGCCCATGATCTTCTGAGATTGCTTCTTACCGAAGCGAACCGGCGTTTCATGCAGCATACATGGAAAGATCGGAGCAAGGCCAAGGCCGATGATCAGTAAGCCGACCAGAGACAGAGCCGCGGGGAGCGGCAGCACCAGCACAACGGCGCCGAACAAAGCGATAATCTGGCCTGCGCGGATCATCACACGGTTACTTAATTTAAACGTGACGAACCCGGCAATGAAGCGGCCCACCGTAATCCCGGCAAAATACAACGAAACCCAGCTCGCTGCCGTCGCCGCATCCACTCCTTTGATGCCAACGAGATAGCTGCTGCCCCATAAGCCGACCGTAGACTCCACCCCGCAATAAAACAGAAACGATGCGAGGGCCAGCTTGACGCCGGGAATCCGCAGCGGCTTCACCGGGCGTTCGTCCGGCTGCTCGGCTTCCATCTCACGCAACTCTTCCTTCCGTGAATCGCCGGCGATCCGGGCCACACGATCCCAGAGCGGCAAGGAGAAGAGCAAAATCACCACCAGCGCGAATTGAATCATCGACACGGTCAAATAACCGCTGCGCCAGTGCCCGCTGCCGGAGATAAACCCGGCCATGATGACCGGCCCCAGCGTTGCGCCAACGCCCCAGAAGCAGTGCAGCCAGCTCATATGATGCGCTTTGTAGTGCGCAGCCACATAGTTGTTGAGCCCGGAGTCCACCGCCCCAGCGCCCAGCCCCAGCGGAATCGCAAAGACGCCAAACCAGAACACCGACGGTGCCGCCGAATAACCGAGCAAGGCCGCCGCCGTCATCAGGCAGCTGACCAGAGTCACCTTGCCTGTGCCGAACCGGCCCAGCAACGAGCCGCTGGCCAAGCTGGATACAATCGTGCCGGCGGCGACGATCATATATAAGACGCCGGCAGTCCCCAGCGGAGCGCCGAACTCGCCGCGAATGATCGGCCAGGCCGAGCCGAGCAGCGAGTCAGGCAGCCCCAAGCTGATAAAAGCTAAATAAATGATCAATAGAAAGAATGTTGCCATCTGTTTGGATCTCCTTCTCCTATCCACGGGTTGATATCATCAGATGAAGTCCCAACTGCTGCAAGCCGGTCAAATAATCCCGCCGCCAGTCGCTCATCATCAGCCGGGGCAGATGCTCGGCCGGCACGTATTGCGCGCTTTGCACTTTGATTTCGTTCAACAAAGAGACACTCACCTCATCATGGCAGAACACCACAGTATGCGGATTGATCAGCGCTGTACAGGCCGCGACCAACCGGCTGACGGCATCCACTCCCTCGGGCCCCGCTCCAGCTCTGCCGGGGCCAAGATTTCGTCCCGCCTGCAGCGCCTGCCCGAAGTTCCGTTCCTCGTATTGCGGGACATAATAGACCTCGCCGGAGAAGAATGAATGCCCCCTCACAACGTCACCGTTGATCAAGATCCCGGCCCCGGGGCCATTTTGGCCGAAATAGAGGTAGACCAGCGACGGGTTGTCGCGCGGATCTATGCTGTGGTAATACCCCCACACCGCCGCATTCATATCGTTCTCCACAACGACAGGGAGACCAAAACGCGCTTCCAGGGTGCTCTTCAGATCGAAGTTCTGGAATGCCTCATAAGCAGGAATATGAATAATCCGGCCTTGATTGACCGCTCCGGGTACGCCAATCGCCAGCGACTGAATCTTCGGGAACCGGTCGATCAGTTCGCCGATCAACTCCGCCAGGCTGTCCCCGGGATCCGCCAGCAGACTTGGCCTGCGACCTTTTTCTTTCACTTCGCCATGACAATTAAAGACCGTGTAATTCGTCTCCTCCCGCTCCAGAAACACCGCCAGACCCAGCATATACTCTGGATTATAGGCGTAACGCTCTGCTCGCCGGCCGCCGCTGGAATCGTCTATCCCGATGGTCGCAATCTCTCCGGCCTCCTTCATTTCAGCCAGAAACTTGCTGATCGTCGGAAAGCTGACGTCCAGCTTCCCGCTCAGTTCCGCCTTCGTCGCGCTGCCCATCGCCAGCAGTGCCGAGCGGATGCCGCTGCGGATCACCTGCTTCATCTCTTTCGGCGTGGCTGGCATTTCGTTCATTGAGGTACCTCCACTACTTTTTAAACATCTTTAATAAGTTAACGACAGCGTATCATATTCACACGAGAAGGGGAAGAGGGAGTCTAAAAAAAATTCCGCAGTTTACGGCTCGTATTCGCTGAGCTTCCCTTCATAGATGAGCTGAAGCCGATCGCACTTCCGGAAATCGTCCGGCGTCACCAGCGCAGGCAGCTTATTCCACAGTTTGATCCCCGAGCGCTCCAGAATCTCCGCCACGAATTGCGAGCAAAAATAAGAGTTGCTGAACTCAATCGGCTCCTTCAAAGCGATGCCGATGACGCCAAGAATGTTGTACAGGAACTTTTGGCGCTTGCGAATAAACAGTTGAAGCACGCGCTCCATTTTCTCCACCTCACGCGGGGTCACCTTTAGCTCATAAATGACGCAGGTCGTGTTCGGGTACTTACTGAACGTACCGGTCTTGATATCCTCTTTGACAAATCCGCCGTTCAGCGGGTTATTCGGATGCTTCCGCCCAAAGCTGTACAACTCCGACAACTCCCGATTGAACGAGATCGAGGCGTGATTGTAAGGCGCCCTTGTGTATCCCTTGATCATTTTGGTGAAGAGTGTTCCTGTATTCGTAAGCAAAATATATACCGAGCGTTCCGCGGCCATGGATGAAATTCCCCTTCTCCCATGTAGACTATATCTAGACTATTCCTCCATAATAACATATGATTCCTTTGGTGGAATCTACCTCCTGAGGAAGTTGGGATTGAGCATGCTAAACAACCTGCAATGGACGATGATCGTGATTTTCGTGGTCCTGGCAGCGATTCATCTCATCTGCGTGGTCCTGAAACCGAAAGTTCCCGGGCCCGGCGGTGAGACTTATTTAGCCTTTAGCCAGCGCCTGCGCACCTGGTGGGGCATGTGGCTGATTCTCTGCTTGGCCACCTTATTTAATCCGGTCGTATCGTTGCTTGCGGTGATGCTGCTATCTTTTTTCGCGTTAAAAGAATACTTCTCCATGATCCGCTCACGCAAATCCGAGCGTCGGTTGTTCCTGTGGGCGTATCTGGCGATTCCAGTTCAGTTCTACTGGATCTTGATCGAATGGTACGGCATGTTTATCGTTTTTATTCCGGTGTATGTGTTCCTGTTCTTGCCGCTTCCTCGCATGATTAACAAAGGAACAGCCGGGTTCCTGCGCAGCGTGAGCCGGGTTCAGTGGGGGTTGATGCTGATGGTGTTTGGTCTCAGCCATCTCGCGTATTTCCCGTTCGCCACGCCGCAGTATGGGGCAGGTCTGGTGCTCTTTCTAGTCGTTCTGACCCAGCTTAATGATATCGTCCATTATGCCGCTTCGTCGTACTTCGGCAAACGTAAAGTTGTGCCGACGGCGAATCCGTTCATGACGTGGGAGGGCTTCGCGTGCTCGCTCGTGGTGACGTCCCTCGCAGCTTACTTCCTGGCTCCGTTCCTGACACCGCTAGGTTCTTCGTTTGGCTTGTTCGCCGGGATGCTGATTGGGTTGGGCGGCTTTATCGGCAGCACCACCATCTCTGTCCTGAAGCGGGATTTGCTCATCGGGGACGACGACAAGGCTCAATCCTTGAAGAAGAGCTACCTGAGCTTGGTCGACAGCTTAACGTATACGTCGCCGGTCTTTTTTCATGTGACGCGGTATTTCTTTGATTTCATGTAGGATGAGATGAAGTCCGGGCTGGACCTTAAGGCGCTGTTTTAATATGGCATTAACATTCAGAGCGTACAGTGAAGAAGCGTCTTTTAAAATCCGCCTGACGTGGCGCTTATTGCCGTTTTCGTGCATGTTTAAAGAGGAACCAACCATGGTGACCGGCATCATTCTCATTATACTAACTTTGCTTCGTGTCCCTTCGGCTATTGTCTCGGGGCGGAATGAAGCTCGCATCAAGGCTCACGGAGGCCTCGAATTCGGCAAGACCAACAGTCGGGCGCTGATCGTCGTGCAGTTTCTGATCTACCTCAGCACGATCGGTTATGCTATCGTGGAGGATGTGCCCGTCGGCGTGCATACCTATATCGGTCTGGTCGTTTATGCGCGCGATGGCGGTGCTCATCTATGTCATCCGTACGCTGGGACGCTTCTGGACCTTCAAAATCTATATTGTCAAGGGCCATCAATTGATCGAAACTCCGCTATTCAAGCGCGTCAAGCATCCCAATTATTACTTGAACATGATCCCGGAGGTGCTCAGCTTCGCAATCATTTCGCAGGGCTGGGTCGTGTTTATCCCATTGTTCGTGCTCCATCTGATCACGTTGTTCAACCGGATTCGACTGGAGGAGAAGGTCATGAGGAAGAAGTTCCGGGGGTACAAGTAAGATTCTCGACATGAAAAAAGAGGCTTTTCCGAGGTATTAGCATTTCGGGAGAGCCTCATTCTTTTTAAGTCCACCATACTTCCTTAGGGTACGCCGGGTCTCCGAGATACACCGGCTCGCCGATTTTCGGAGTGGCGATAGGTACGCCTTGGCGTTCGGCTTCTGCTGTCGCACGGCGAATGGGATCGTTCCAATCATGCAGCGACAACGTGAACGCCGCCCAGTGAATCGGGAGAAGCAAGCCGCCCTGTACGTCCCGATGTGCCTGCACCGACTGTTCGGGAAGCATATGGATGTCGATCCACCGGGGATCGTATTGTCCGCATTCCATCAAAGCCAAATCAAACGGCCCATACTTCTCGCCGATTTGCCGAAAATGCGGACCATACCCGCTGTCCCCGCTGAAAAATACTTTACGTTCCGGCGACGCAATCACCCAGGAGCACCACAATGTGCCGTTCCGATTCGCAAGGCCCCGCCCCGAAAAATGACGAGCGGGCGTGCAAACGAGCTTCAAGCCGCTCCATTCCAGCTCCTCCCACCAGTCATGCTCGCTGATCCGCCCCGGCTCCACGCCCCAGCGTTCCAGGTGGCTGCCCACTCCTAGCGGGACAATAAAACGCCCCACCTTATCTTTCAACGCCTTGATGGTCCTATAATCTAAATGATCGTAGTGATCATGGGACAAGATCACCGCATCAACGGCCGGCAAATCCTCCAAATCAAACGGCAGCTGCGGGTTAAACCGCTTGCCGCCAAACGGAGGGACCGGCGTGGGCGACGGACCCAGCATCGGATCAAGCAGCAGGCGCTTGCCTCCGAAATGCAGAAGCAGGGCCGAATGCCCCAGCCAAACCACCATGTCGCGGTCCAGGCCCCCTAGCGTCTCCGGCGTCAGGTGCACGACCGGAAGCGGCCGATCCGGCCTTACCCGCGGGTTCCCCCGCAGGTAATCCCGCAGCACCGAAATCATATTGCCCGAAGCAGGCTGGGGTGGAGAAACAGGTTCCGTGTACACAAACTTCCTGCCCTGCCGGTTCGGGGATTGCGCGTAACGCGCCCGCATTGCAGGGGAAGCCTTCCCGCCAAAGGTCGGGTACAGACGAAGAAAGAGCGTAACACCGATGATGAGGACAAGTAAGATACCTAAAGCAATATACATGCAGGATACCGCCTTTTCCTATGTATAGAGTGGAGAAGTGAAGGATTCAAGCAGAGTATACTGCATTGGCGGGGCGATGCCAAATGGTGGAAGTATTCACCTACTTAAAAAAGAAATAGACCGCCCACTCACCAAGGAAACGGTCTATTTCTGATCGTACAGCACCAAGAAGGAAGCCGAACGCCGATAGGCGTCATTCGTGTGCAGAGCCGAGGATGTTAGCCGCATCCTTGGCTTTCTGCTTCTATTCTTGGTTTTTCTCGACCGTTACTGCACCCAGCTCACGATCTCATCCAGCGCCTGTCTCGATTTAGGACGCGGCTCCGTCACGCGATAGCCAAAAGCAGCGAAGCAAGCGATGCCAAACCGGTCGTCTTCCAGCAAACCTTCCTCCCGAAGAATCTGCTCTGCCTTGTCTCGGTCAAACCCTTCAATCGGACAGGAATCTACGCCGATGAGCGCTGCAGCCGTCAGCATGTTGCCGAGGGCGATATACGCCTGTTTACATGCCCAGTCGAACATCGCGCGGTCGCTCTCCAGCAGCCGGAAGTCAGACTCTTGAAAAGTCTTGTAATTCCCCTTCAGCATCTGGTTCACGATCTCATCTGGGATGTGGTGCACCTCTTTCATCATATGGGTGACGTAAGGCGCGTCATATCTCAGATCCTTCATTGTCCGAGCCAAAATCACAACAAAATGGCTGGCTGTTGGCAGTTGCCCTTGAGCTCCCCAGGAGACGGCGCGCAGCTTCTCGCGGAGCTCCGGCTTCTGCAGCACGACGAATTTCCACGGCTCCAAGCCAACCGAGCTGGGTGACAAGCGAGCCGTCTCCAGGATGAACTGAAAATCTTCCTCCGGAATGGCCCGGTCTGGATCGAATTTTTTGCAAGCATGGCGGAATTGATAAGCCTCGAGAATCGCTTGTTTGAGTTCGGATTTGTCCATTTTAGAAATCAGGCTCATAACCGAAAAAATCACTCCTTCACCTACATAAAGTTGCAAACCTGCCGAACCATTATGTCCCGCAAAACGTCCGGTACGGCCGGTCGCTGGACGGCGGCAGCTCCGCGTATTCTGCCTGTTCCGGCGTATGGGCGAAAGGCTCGGCCAACACGCTCAGCAGGCGCTCCATCACGCTGTAATCATCCCGCTCTACAGCGGCTTCGAGCGCTTCCTCCACCCGATGGTTACGCGGGATGACCGCCGGGTTGCTGCGGCGCATCAGCTCCCGGGCCGCGTCTTCCGATTCCGGCTGCCCAACGAGCCGCGCCTGCCAACGCTCCAGCCAGCCCGCCCATTCCGGCGTGCACGACATCGACAGCTCCTCCATCCGGCTGAAGGTCAATGCGAGAAACGTATTGGTATAGTCGGCCTGGTGCTGATGCATCAGGCTGAGCAGGTCATGGATCAGGTCGGCGTCTTCCGCCTGTTCGCCAAACATGCCGAGCTTCGACCGCATCCCCTGCAGCCATGCCGCTTCGAACTGTCCGGCGAAGCCTTTCAACGCTTCTTCGGCAAGCCGAATGGCTTGCTCTTCTTCGTCATGCATCAGCGGCAACAGGCTTTCGGCGAACCGGGACAAGTTCCACACCGCGATGGACGGCTGGTTGCCGTAAGCATAGCGGCCATGACGGTCGATGGAACTGAAGACGGTCGCGGGGTCGTACGCGTCCATGAAGGCACAGGGCCCATAGTCGATCGTCTCGCCGCTGAGGGCCATGTTGTCGGTGTTCATCACGCCGTGGATGAACCCGACGAGCTGCCATTGGGCGATCAGGGCGGCCTGGCGCCGGATCGCCTCCCGCAACAGCGCCAGGTAGCGGCCCGCCTCGCCGGTGTCGGCGAGCTCGGCCAGCTGCGGGTAATGGCGCTGGATCACGTAGTCGGCGAGCGTGCGGACGTCCGACGCCTCACCGAATTGCGCGGCGTACTGGAACGTACCGACGCGCACATGGCTGGACGCCACGCGGGTGAGAATCGCCCCGCGTAAGTCCTGTTCACGGACCACCATTTCCCCGGTGGTCACCACCGCCAAACTGCGGGTCGTGGGTATGCCCAGCGCGTGCATCGCCTCGCTGATGATATACTCCCGCAGCATGGGACCCAGCGCGGCGCGCCCGTCCCCGCCGCGCGAATACGGCGTCCGGCCGGAGCCCTTGAGCTGGATGTCGAAGCGATCGCCGCTAGGCGTGATCTGCTCCCCGAGCAGCAGGGCCCGGCCGTCCCCCAGCATCGTGAAATACCCGAACTGATGGCCCGCATAGGCCTGGGCCAGCGGCTCCGCCCCCGGCGGCAACTGGTTGCCGGCGAAGACGGCCACGTTCTCCTCGCTTCGCAGCGCCTCCGCATTCAGCCCGAGCTCGGCTGCCAGCTTGTCGTTAAGCACAATCAGCTGCGGCGCTCGAACCGGCTTGGCCTCCTGCTTCGTGTAGAAAAACTCCGGCAATCTAGCATAACTATTATCAAAATTCCATCCGGCATCCGGATGTACGCTTGGTTCGTTCATCGCGTTCTCCTTCGTAATCGTCCTTGCAAAATCTGCTCTGATTTGACGCCTTCCCCCACTGAGGTTGATCCTTCCTACTCCATTGTACCGGACGGACGGGCCCCGCGAAACTTGGGATCCTTTCGCGCTGCGCTGACGGCTGGCCACCACACCTCGGTCGGGTATTCCGAACCCCCGATCCGGACTGGCTCCCCGATTTTGGGCGTCGCTAGTGAAACCCCCCGCAATCTAGCTTCTAAGCTGAGCCGGCGAATCGGATCATACCAACTGTGCATCGCCAACGCGAAAGTTCCCCAATGAATAGGAAGCAACACATTCCCTTTCACGTCCAGATGAGCCCGCACCGTTTGCTCCGGTAGCATATGAATATCCCACCATCGGTCGTCATACTGGCCGCACTCCATCAAGGCGAGATCGAAGGGGCCGTATTTGTCGCCAATTTCCTTGAAATGCGGACCATACCCGCTATCCCCGCTAAAATAAACCCGCTTCTCCGGCGTGGTAATCACCCAGGAGCACCAGAGTCCGCCGTTTTGGCTAAAGAGCCCTCTCCCCGAATAGTGCCGGGCCGGCGTGCAAGCCAACTTCACGCCATGCAGCTCCAGCTCCTCCCACCAATCGTATTCGCGGATTCGAGCAGGCTCGACGCCCCACCGCTCCAGGTGGCAACGAATGCCCAGCGGTCCGATAAATTGCCCAACCCGATCTTGGATTCGCCGGATCGTCCCGTAATCCAGATGGTCATAGTGATCGTGAGACAACACGACGGCATCCACCGGAGGAAGCTCGTCCAGATGGCCGAAGGGCAGTTCACGGTTGAATCTTCTGCCGCCGGCGATCGGCGACGAGGTCTGGCCAAACATCGGGTCTAACAGCAGCCGAGTTCCCCCGATCTGCAGCAGCAGTGCCGAATGGCCAAACCAGATCACCGTATCCTCCTCGATCTCTTCCATCGCCTCCCGATCGAGCTTGACCTGGGGCAAGGGCCGCTTGGGCTTCAGTTCGGGTCTCCGCTGCACATATTCGCGCAGCATCGTAAAGAAACTGCCGAGAGACGGTTTATATACTTTCGTTACTAACGGGTACTCGAACTTCGTTCCTTTATAATTCGGAGATTGCCGGTAGCGCTGAAGGTCAGCGGGCGACGGCTTCCCGCCAAAGGGCGGGTACAGCCTCCGAAATAGATCCCATCCAACGGCCAGAAGCACCACAAGAGCAATCAAAACAAAGAGCCACATCATCAGCCCCATCCACCTTCCCTGAACAAATAACATCCATGCAGGAAGGTTGTGCCAAAGTCGGGGGATTTATGCGACCATGACCGCGCTGCGACGGGGCTCCCCGGCAGGCAGAAGCGCGGGTTACTTGGTTGGTGGATCGCCGAGCCGAGGCTACACGCCGCGCTCTTGACGGTAGGCTTCGATCCGCTCCCGATTTTTCGCGTCGATTTGCAGGGAAATGCCCCGGCAGTTAATGACGACACCTTCTAAGTTTCCGGATACCGTCAACAGGTCGTCATAGGAGGCGACGTTGCTGCTCCAAACCGTTTTATCGTAAACCTTCTCGAACTCCGGCCAATCCGTAAACGCCGGCAGCCAAGTCGAGCCATCCTTCGCGCTGAGCACGCCAAACTGCAGAATCGCCCCTTGCTTTAAGGTTCTCATGCCTTGCTCATCTGCAGGTGCTGGGTCAGACTCTTTCACTTGCATAGGTACCAGGAACTTCGCCTGCAGGATTTCATCCAGCATCTCGGCCTCCAGTGCGTTGAGCTGCTGGCCTCGGGCCTCTGAATCGCCTGTTGGTCCATGCAGCGTCTGGAAGAACCGAATCATTGACCGCTGCAAGCTGGGATTCGATACGGGAATGCGGATCTCCGGCGTCCCTGTCCAATCCGGCGGCGGCAAGATTTGGTCCCGCTCGATTTCAATATGATACTGTCCGTTGTCTACAAGGACCTTGGATAATCCTAAAATATGAAGCTGTGCGAATGTCTTTAGCACGTCTTCCCCGCCGATCGGATGCATCTCCAACATCAGCAGCTGCTGTCGGAAATAATCCTCCGCATTCTCGGCAAATGCCTGCTGTGAGAACATCCAGACCCGGTCCTCCTCATCCACGTAAGGATATCCGGTTGCCTGGTCGTACGCGACGTAAAGTGTTGGGGCGTTTTTTATTTTTTCATATAGCACGCCGAGGAAAGCCTTCATCCGCTCATCCAAATACACATCCGGGTAAGCCTCCTCCGCCTTAAACCGCTTCGCTGCATGCACCAAAAAAATCAGTTCCTGAATCTCCAGCCCATCCAGCTCTTCCTGCGAAACCTCCGGCGTCAACAGAAACCTCCGCCCGATCTCGTCTCTCCGTTCTTCGTTCATCTGGCACCCCATTTCCCCTATCGTTTGAATATAGTATAGCTTATATCGGTGTGGTGAAAGTAAAAAAACTGGTACAATAATTTCAATGACGAAAGGAGGCAGGGTTCATGGATAATAACAACGATCATGGAAAACCCTTCTCTCATCCCGCCGATCCGCACGGCGCCAAGGCACATTTCGATGCCAATGAACAAAAATTCCACTCCACAGGAGTACCCGGGTTGTGGCGACAAATCACCAATTTGTTGATTTTAGTTGGAATCATTGGTGTGATTCTTGTGATAAGCAGGTTTCTTTAAGAAGGAGCTGTGCTACCCGATTCCTTAGGGTGGAGAGGGTAGAAAAGACTTTGAGGATTGTAGTCCCCAAAGTCTTAAATTATTTCTGTAGTTCCCTGCCTTTTCTTTATTCGCTCATGAACTTGGTCAATGCCAAGTATTATTTCCTCCAAGATCTTGAGGGTTAGCAATCTCAAGGGAATCTCACATTAGTCATTTCTCATATAGAGTAATTGAAAGACCTAGATCTCCCATAAGTCCTTCACCATATTCAACAATAATATTTCTGTCTGGAAACAATTCTTTTTTGCTCTTCTAGACCAATAAAATACCAAGATATCACCGAATTGTTTCAAAACTTTTTCATTATCCATAGACTCACAGTCTTTTCCCATAAAAAAATCCCCAAAACTCCAGCTATTAACCCATTGTTCTATTTGCCTTTTATTAGAATTGAATTGTGCCTCTAACTTCAATAACTTATCAAGTGCTTTATCCTCTTGAGTCTCGAAGAAATCAGCCAATAAATATATAACCATTGATCTCAATAATATTGGGACAGAGAACATAGGCCGTTGAAATAAAATCCTCAATATTATTACTGTTTGATGAATGATTAAATAGAGAAATTCCTCGTTGTTCTTTAAACTCATGAAATATCTGTTCAATTACGATGCTTCGGTATAATTTAATACCACTCATCTTATCACCATCCAAATAAATCCTTAATAAATTGCGGAACAGCCCCGTCCAACTTATATGGCTGGTAGAACTCTTTACCCTCAGGATTGACATTAATATGAAATGCCTTAACTCTATCGCTACTCAAATCATTACTCCATTATTTGTTAACCCATTAAATTGTTTTACGTTTAGTTCAGATGTATTGGTAGCTCACCGAATTAACG
>NZ_BILV01000003.1 GCF_004000745.1 Paenibacillus barengoltzii NBRC 101215 | reverse complement strand
ATCAACTATCGTGGTTATTCTATTATATGAAAAATGCCCGTTTCTTCACAAATTTGATTTATCAATACATGGAATAGGGAAGCCATCCTGCAAGCATCTGGGTAACCATTAATGTATCGCGATCAATCAAGAAAGCTAGATGATAGAACTTATTCCATTCATTCCTGTGGTCATAGATATAATTTGCTTGGACAGCCTGAAATGTACCATCATCCTGGAGCATATAAAAATAGTCGGCTATCCCTTGTCCTGCATATCCCGTTGTACCGTAGGCTTCGAGTACGTCGAAGAGATTGCTGACGCCTAACTTGATCCCCAAGCTTGTGGTGATGGATTCATCCGTGCTTTCTACGTTCCATTGATCTACGGACCAATAATCCATTTTGTTCTCTTCATTAAAATGAACTGTTAGTAAGGGATAGATCTGTTTATTCATGATCCCGGATTCGCTAGTTTGCCCTAATGTTTTCTCAAGCTTTGTTCGTGTATCTCCTAGCCGTAATACGTCATCACCAATCTTAACCGTAAGCCCATCCGCCGGTAGATTAACCAAGCTAAAAGAAGGGAACGATTTCACTTCACTAGAATCTTCTGCGGAGAGTGCCTCTCTTGAAGAAAATTCAACTGGTCTCATTTCGAGCTTCATCATTCCGTTGACGGTTAAATGACGTAACAATTCAAGCGCTTCCGTTCTTGTCAGCTTGCGATCCTTATCGAACTGAGACAATGATGTCGGCTGTCCTGGAAGCCAACTGCGAGAAAGAGCATAGGCGAAGGCGTCCGACTCCTGGAAATTAAGCCCTTGTGCAGCAACAATGATTTGAATGGCTTGTCCTTGTGTAATTGGCGATTTTCTTGCACTCGGATCAATGACGCCTGCAGCCGGATATCGATACACTTTTGCCATCTGATATACTCCGTCCATCCAATCGTCGTTATAGGAAGCACTCGGCATCGCAAGGCCAAACCCCCGAAACATCATTTTCAAAAATTCAGCTTCACTTGCAAGCTGATCCGGCTTAACAGTTCCATCTGGAAAGCCATCAATAATATGCTGATTTGCTCCCCAACGAAATAATAGCTCCGCAGGGTGCTTGCGCAAGTCGGAAGGAGTAGTTTGAAATGGAGAAGAGTCGACCTCCAAGTCGAAGGTTGCGGGAGATTGACTGTGTACGGTTCCTTGACTAAGGAATGCTAAAATAACTAAAAAAACAGGAATTGAACAGATCTTTTTCATAACAACCTACCTTTCTGGAAATATCTTCTTTAACGTATATCGGAATCTAAAAGATAGGTCATTAGCGATAAAAAACGCGGGACGCTCCTTTATTAGGAAAGTCCCGCACGCACACATTATAATCTTCGTTTACATATACAAGCTCGCCAGCAAGATCCCCAAGCTCTCCTCGTAAATTTCGTCGAATTGGGATAACGGCAGCGGATTTACGCCGGTTCCGAGTTCGATCGTAAATCCGGGACGCCGGAATTCATAGATGAACCAATCCTTAAATCCGGCATAGCTTTCCACGTTCCGGACCGGCTTGTAGCCACTGACCCGGGCGAACTCGTTTACGATCGTCTCAGCATACGCCGGTTCGCGGTTTTCAAAGCCCCAATAGATCTCCTCCCCTTGGGTATGGAAGGCCAAGACATGATCAAAATCGCTCTGCCGAACCAGGTTGGCCATGGCGATCGCTTCAGGTTCGGTCAGCGGGGCGGTGCCTGGATAATCCCGTGGACCGCGCTCCACTGGGTTTCTGGCAACCTCACGTTCCCATAACGCCGGGAACTGATCGTTCAAATCTACGCCATTGATATTGGCCTTCCATCCCTGAAAATCGGTGTTGCCGCCGTTGTAGGACAGCACATTGCTGCGGTAAGGTTCCTCGGCAGGCAATCCATGGATCACCAGGTCTACGCCGTCCGGGTTCACCATCGGCACCATGGAGAGGGTGGCTCCTTCGTAATAAGGCCACATGTGCAGACCGCGAATGGTGCTGCTATTCGTTAGCGCAAGCAGATATTGGTTCAGGAATTTGATCAACACCGGCGTCGTGATCCATTCATTTGCATGAAAAGCTCCGTTAACATGCACTTGTTTGCTGCCTTTACCGATGCGTAGTTCGGGGATCGGTTTGTTCATGACCGAATTGCCGATATTCCGATAGGCGATAAACGGATAAATGTCCATCAACCGGTTTAAATCGTCCCGCAAGGCGGCGTAATCATAGGGTTTGCGGATGTCGACCACGAACCAGGTGACCCGCAGCGGAAGCTGCAGCCGTTGTCCGATCGTAAGGTGGTTTGGATTCACCGACTGGTTCAGCAGCAGGATTACATCCAGAGAAACCCCGCGGTCCCTGGACAGCTTCCAGATGGAATCCCCGGCTTTCACCTGATACTCGCTGGTGACAAAACCAGGGATGTGGATGGTCTGGCCCACGCTAAGGCTCTCCGCTGGAATGCCTGGATTGGAATCGACGATCAATTGCAGCGGCAGTTGGAAAATTTGACTGTAGTACCATAACGTATCCCCCGAACGCACTTGTATACGCATAACATATCCCTCCTGCACAATTTTGCCCTATAACACCCTATGTAGGAGAAAGCACGCTCCATGCAAAAAATAAAGGATTCCTGCTTCACAATCAGTAAGCTTTCCTGTAGACTTTATAAAGCCATATTGTTAACCTAAAAACAGAGTTAAGGTTAACAATAAGACATTTAAACATAGAAAGCTGGGATGAGGAATGAACCAAGGCAAGACGGAAGGACAGAGCTGGGACACCTTCGCCAAAAAAGCTCTATGTGGTGAAGTTCTAACATTAGAAGAGGGGTTGTCTGTACTACATGCCAGCCAAGATCAATTGCTGCCGTTGATGGATGCGGCTTATCGAGTGAGACGGCATTACTATGGCAATAAAGTGAAGCTCAACATGATCATCAATGCCAAAAGCGGGCTTTGCCCCGAAGATTGCGGGTACTGCTCGCAATCCTTGATCTCGACGGCTCCCATTTCAAAATATCCGCTGCTTAACAAGGAGACGTTGGTCGCTGGAGCGCGTGAAGCGTTGCAGCGCAAAGCGGGGACCTATTGCATCGTGGCATCAGGCAGAGGGCCTACCGATAAAGAACTTGAGCAGGTTGCGGAAGCAGTTGCTGAAATCCGCGCAACGATGCCGCTGAAAATTTGCGCTTGCCTCGGCATTCTCAGGGAGGAGCAGGCGGAGAAGCTCCGTGAAGCCGGAGTTCACCGCTACAACCACAATTTGAATACGAGCCGGGCGAACTATCCGTCGATCACTACCACTCATACCTACGATCAACGCGTGGCAACAGTGAAAACGGCACGATCGCATGGTATGTCTCCATGTTCCGGCGTGATCATCGGCATGGGTGAATCCGATGAGGAAATCGTGGAGATGGCCTTGGCATTGCGCGAATTGGATGCCGATTCGATTCCGATCAACTTCCTGAATGCGATCCCGGGGACACCGCTCGAACGTTCGGAGCGGGTACCGGCGCTTAAAGCACTGAAGGTATTAGCGTTGTTCCGTTTCATTTGTCCAACGAAGGAAATCCGCGTGGCGGGCGGCCGCGAGATCAGTCTCCGTACGCTGCAACCGCTATCCTTGTATGCGGCCAATTCGATCTTTGTAGGCGACTACATGACGACGAAAGGGCAAGATGTCACCTTGGATCACCAAATGATTGAGGATCTAGGCTTTGAGATTGAAGAAACTGCGGTTTCATAAAATAGAAAGATAGCGCCACGTCACGTTATCCGGTAAACTGGATGAAGGAAAGAATCCTAATAACGTGGTGATTCGCTTGTTTCAAATTATGTTAATCGAAGACGATCCCTCTCTGTTTCAAGAAATCAGTGAGCGGTTGCAGCAGTGGTCCTATGGCGTACATGGCGTTCGGGATTTCGGCAATGTACTGGAGGAATTTACGGAAGTTCGTCCGGACCTGGTGATCATTGATATCCAGCTGCCCAAGTTCGACGGATTTCATTGGTGCCGTCAAATTCGCGCCCGCTCCAACGTACCGATCATTTTCTTGTCTTCCCGCGATCATCCCACTGACATGGTGATGTCCATGCAGCTGGGGGCGGATGACTTTGTTCAGAAGCCGTTCCATTTCGAAGTGCTGATTGCCAAAATCCAGGCGACGCTTCGACGGGTTTACAATTATAATACCGAACGCGTTGAGCTGCGAACGTGGCGCGGAGCGACCATCGAATATGGGCGCAACACGGTCACGTCCGAGCAGGGAACGATCGAGTTAACGAAAAACGAGATGCTCATCCTCAAGCAGCTGGTGGAGCAGAAGAACCGCATCGTCAGCCGCGAGGAGCTGATCCGCAGTTTATGGGACAATGAGCATTTCGTCAGCGATAATACGTTAACCGTCAACGTAAATCGGCTGCGCAAGAAGCTGGAGGACCTCGGGCTGGACGCTTATATCGAGACCAAGGTAGGTCAAGGATATATGGCCACCGAAGAGGTTCACGTGTTATGATCGGCCAATATTTGCGCGAGCGCCTCAGCTGGATCTTGCTCGTCTTTAGCCTGCAGCTTTTGCTGCTCTTCGTCGCTGCCATCGACCGAACGATTCCATTTTTGCCGATGCTGTATATTGTTTTCTTATCGATTTTGGGATTTGGGGCATTTCTACTGATTCGGTATCCGAAGGAAACTCGGTTTTATCAAAGCCTGTCGAACTGGGACGACACCTATGATTTGAGCGTCATCTCTGAGCCGGAAACTCCGCTGGAGGGAATCGTTATGGACCGGATCAGCGAGCAAACGGACAAGTTCCGCAAGGAGACATCGCAGCTTGTCGCCCAGCTGGAAGAGGAGAAGGATGAGCTAATGGCCTGGATTCATGAGGTGAAAACACCGCTCACCGCCATGCGCCTGATGATCGATCGAATGGGGAACGAGCCGCTCAAAGAGCAGCTGCATTTGGAATGGCTGCGCATCCATTTGCTGCTAGACCGTCAGCTGCACCAGAAGCGGATTCCGTTTATCGAGAACGATCTCTACATCGAACAAGTGAAGCTGGAGCCGCTGTTAGTTCAAGAGATCCGGGAACTACGAGCATGGTGCTTGCAAAAAGGCATCGGCTTTGACGTCCATCTGCCTGTTCAAGAAGTACTGACGGATGCAAAATGGCTGGCGTTTATCCTTCGGCAGCTGCTAACCAATGCGGTGAAATACAGCGAAGCCTCCGATATCTCCGTAGAATCAGGGGTTTCACCGGAAGGACAGACCTGGCTATGCATCCGCGACAAAGGGCGGGGGATCGATGCCAAAGACCTGCCGCGCATCTTCGAGAAAGGATTTACCTCCACGCGAAATCATGAGGATCACGCGGCCACCGGTATGGGACTGTACTTGGTGAAAAAAGCGGCGGATTCCCTGTCGATCCGACTCCAGGTGGACTCGAAGCCCGGCGAAGGCACAGCGATGACGTTGGTCTTCCCAAGAAGTAATGCATACGTCCATATGCTGGGCATGTGACAACATTGTCACATGCCCATTTGTTTTGTTCGGGAAATCGCAGGAATTGTCCCTCCCGGGTAAGTTAAGATAAGGGCAAGACCAAAGGAGTGATTGATCATGGCAATACTCGAAGCCAGCAAAATCCATAAAAGCTATGGCAACAAATTTAATCGTCAAGAAGTGTTAAAGGGGATTGACCTGAACGTAGCGAAGGGCGAATTCGTCAGCATTATGGGAGCGTCCGGCTCGGGCAAGACGACCTTACTAAATGTGCTTTCTTCGATCGATAAGGTCAGTCTCGGCAGCATTAAAATTGAAGGCAAAGAGTTCACGGGGCTGAAGGAGAAGGAGTTGGCCGAATTCCGCAAATCCCATCTCGGCTTTATTTTTCAGGAATATAATCTGCTGGATACGTTAACCGTCAAGGAAAACGTGCTGCTGCCGCTTTCGATCAAAAAAGTCTCCCGCAAGGAGGCGGACCTGAAGTTTCAGGAGATCGCTACCGAGCTTGGCATTTACGAAATTAAAGACAAGTATCCCAACGAAATATCGGGGGGACAAAAGCAGCGGACTTCCGCCGCAAGGGCGTTTATCCACGATCCGAGCATTATTTTTGCCGATGAGCCAACGGGCGCACTGGATTCGAAATCCGCTTCCGATCTGCTGAATAAGCTAAGTGAACTCAATCGAAAAATCGCGGCGACGATTATTATGGTCACCCATGATCCGTTGGCCGCAAGCTACACCAACCGCGTCGTATTTATCAAGGATGGACAAATTTATTCCCAACTGAATAAAGGCGACGAGTCGCGGCAGTCGTTCTTCAACGACATCATCAAAGCGCAGGGCGTATTGGGCGGGGTGCAGGAATGAGTCTGACCCATCTGATTTACCGCAATCTCAAGAAAAATCTAAAAAACTACTACTTGTACGTGTTCGCCTTAATTTTCAGCGTGGCGCTTTACTTCGCATTTGTCACCTTGCAATATGACCCGGCTCTAGATGAGATCAAGGGATCGGTAAAAGGGGCCGCCGGATTAAAAGCCGCATCGGTGCTGCTCATCGCAATGGTGACCATCTTTCTGCTGTATGCCAACACCATCTTTATTAAGCGGCGGAGTAAGGAGATTGGTCTCTTTCAATTAATCGGGTTAACGAAAGGGAAGATCTTTGGCATCCTTAGTAGTGAAAACCTCATTCTTTATTTCGGTTCGATGTTCATCGGCATCTTTGTTGGTTTTTCCTGCTCTCGGTTGCTGCTATTGATCTTGTTCCAGATCATCGGAGTGGATGCCGAGGCGAGCCTGCGATTCTCTGTGCAAGCGCTGGTGCAGACCGTTGAAGTTTTTGCGGCTATCTACCTGCTGATTATGCTGATGAACTACATGTTCATCAAACGGCAAAGCATCTTGTCGCTGTTCCGAGTGACCTCCACTACGGAAAATGTGTATCGCAAAATGCCTTTATCCGAAGTGGTTATCGGCATTTTGGGTATCGGGCTCATTCTCTATGGGTACCGGATTTCGGCGGATTTGTTCAGCGGTGAGTATACGGAAATACGAGAGCTCTTCCTCGCCATGATTCAGATTCTAGGTTCGGTGATCATCGGTACGTATCTGTTTTATAAAGGTTCGGTTAGTTTTATTTTCAATTTGGTTCGGAAGGCGAAAGGGGGATATCTCTCGTTAAATGAGGTGCTGTCCCTATCCTCAATTATGTTCCGTATGAAATCTAACGCGTTGCTGCTGACCATTATCACGACGGTGTCAGCACTGGCCATCGGTTTGTTGTCGCTCAGCTACATTTCTTATTACTCAACGGAAAAAAATGCTCAACAATCCGTACCTAATCATTTCGCGCTGTTAGATCCTAAGGACGTGGGTGCTTTCGAGCAGGCTCTGAAGGCGGCTGGCATCGAAACGCAGGAGACCCGGCGCCAGGTGGTGATCGCCGAAGCCGACCTCTCCAACCTGATTGGATCTGCAATAAGCGGGCGGAATAGCCAACTGACGATATTGGCCGTCGTAGATGAACAAGAAGTTGCCGGGGTGGAGCTGGGGCCAAAAGAAGCGATGTTGGCTGGTTCAAGCAATATGATGGAACAGTTCATGGGATTGCGGTCAAAAGGGGAAATGACGATACAAGGGAGCTCGCAGTCCATTCCAGTGACTGTGATCGATACGATGAAGGATGCGATGGTATCCCTCCATTTTTCTTCAGCATTGCCGTCAGTCATCCTTGATCATGCCGACTTCGAGCAACTCATGCAAGATATGAATCGGGAACTTCAAAGCTCCTACCCGGTCTATTATGGGATCGATGTTGTGAGTCCCGACTTGATGGAACAAGCTTACCAGCTCTATCAGGAGTTAGACTTCGACAAGAAACCAGGCGCGATGTCTCAAACTGAGATCATTACAGAACAACGAAGCAACATGGGATTGATCATGTTTATTGTGGGTTTCCTCGGGTTAACGTTCCTGATCACTTCAGGCTGTATCCTATACTTCAAGCAAATGGGCGAAGGGGAAGAAGAGAAGCCAAGCTACACGATCTTACGCAAGCTGGGATTTACGCCAGGCAACCTGCTCCGAGGCATTCAATATAAGCAGTTGTTTAACTTTGGCATCCCGCTCGTTGTAGGTTTGTCGCATAGTTATTTTGCCGTCCGCTCCGGCTGGTTCTTATTCGGGACGGAGCTATGGATCCCGATGATCTTGGTCATGCTGATTTATACCATACTGTATTCGATTTTCGGATTGTTGTCGGTCCTTTACTATAAAAGAGTGATCAAAGAATCGTTATAGAACAAAGAGTATCCAAGCAAAGCAAGGCGGGAACGTCCTCATTGGTCATTTCCCGCCTTATTTCATGGGGTTAAGGTTTCTTTGGAAGACCGTAAGCTTCCCGAATCAGTGCAAAATAGGTATCGGCTAACACAACTTCAAATTCCGGTCCCAACGCTTCCGTGATCGCTACTACGTCCGACGGTCTCATGCTCCAAGCATTGACCCCTACAGAAACGAACATCGGCGAGTTCCCGTCCCAGGCAGCCTTCGCATCATTCAAAATGTTGATTCCATCTCTGACGGTGGCCGTGCCTTTGAAATATGAAACTGGTAGATTGCCGTTGACGATCTCTACGTAATTTTCGCTTCCGCCGCCAAGGAACAGGCCAGGGACTTTTAAATATTCCACATAGGCTTCGGCTTTAGACCCGGTGAGAGGAACGTCACGGGCGTCTTGACGGTTGATAACAAAAGGATACGACATGCCGGATTTCTTCAAATACGGGTAAGAATCCTTCATGAACTGGGCAAAACTCTCTTCCGGCCAAACCTGCGGACTGAAATAACCGGCTCCGGAAGGTCCGGCTACCAGCAGGTCATTTTTCGTAGCGGTGGACTGGTAATAGTCTAAGATCGCAGGGGCCGCATCAACGAGGAGCGGGCTAGCCGACCAGTTCATGGGTACTTGGCCGCGGGCAGGATCATCCCAAAGATTGCGCATATGATTTTGATCGTACTGCAGGTTATCGCCCTCACCAAACGTGAAGGTCACGTAGATCTTGTTGTTCAACTTCGGAGTTACCGGCTTGTTCGGCTTGGCCGGCTTCGCTTTCGTCCCCGCCATG
>NZ_BILV01000002.1 GCF_004000745.1 Paenibacillus barengoltzii NBRC 101215 | reverse complement strand
GTTCGGCTTGGCCGGCTTCGCTTTCGTCCCCGCCATGACCGTCATATTATGGAACCAGTCGGAAGGCAGGACATAAACGCCATAACTAGAGGTCAGGTCAACCCCGGCGATTTCGCCTTCCACATCATTATCAAACCAACCCAAATACGGTGTTCCTGGTTCCACATCCGCTAAAATCCGTTCGAACAACGCCCTTTGTTCAGGTACTCCGCTGGAAAGCCAGAACACCATCGCTTTGTTGGCTACCGCGTAATCGCGGAGGTAACCGAACGGCTCCTTCGTTTCAGAGGAGAGCGGCTTCACTTGGCTGGCGGAAACTTTAAATTGATTCCACATTTCGACGCTAACGGTTAAATGCTGGGTTCCCGCCGGTGGAATAAATTCGTAGACGAAATAGTTGCCGTTGTCGGCAAACCGGTGGTCTGCTCCCGGCAAAAACTTGGAGCCGTGACGGTCATACAAATACGGTTCTTCTTCCGGCGTACCGGTCTCAAAATGAACAATCTCCTGACCGTCTGCCAATACGCTGATCTCATGAACGGCAGGGCCCCAACCGTCCTGGGTGTATGCATCCTGGAACCGCAGGTAGACAGCCTCTCCGCCTAAGAACTCGGTCAAATCCAGTTCATACGTTCTCCGATTGCTGGCATCCCGGATTTGCTCCGGTTCGGTGAGCACCGTGCGGAACGAATCCCAGTTATCCGGAGGGAGCGGGATGGACGTATTCGGACTGAGACCTACCAGCATCCGCTTTGTCGTTTGACTCCATAAATGCTCGTACTGCCAAGTATAAGCCTCCATCCGATCTTCGAATTTCCCTTGCAAGTCCTCAACGACGCGCAAACGATAGGGGGCTGCAGCCAGTTCTTGGGCCAATTCTGGGCTCGCTACAACAGCGTCTTTCAAACCGGCGAGGGTCGTCGCTACATTAATTGAATCGGGCACGGCCGGGTCATAGATGATGATACCCTTAACCTCCTTGGCATACGCCTTGACAATGTCCAGCGGGTTTTCATGAATCTGATAAGGCACCTTGATATCGTTTAACCAAGGATCTTTCTCATTCTGCTGCACGTAAATTCGGGGTTCCTTGCGGTTAACGATCCCTTGAAGCGTTGTCAGCAGAAGCTCGATGTCCCCGGGCTTGTTGTACACTTGAGCTACATCCAAGCGCTTAACTTTGGCGAAGGTAGGGAGCTCCTGATTCTTCGGCCATACGATACCGCTCTTCTTGTTTAGATCCGCTGAAACCGAGCTGTCTGCGGAGGCTCCTAAAGGCAGGGTTAACGTACATACGACTGCTAAACCAAGCGTGATCCATTTGCGCAACATTATTTCGACACCTCTCTTCTTAGGATAAAATGCGAAGTGACTTGTCCCAATCAATCCTTCGATATACCACCTCCTGATCGATTTGGATGGGATTGGAAGGGCTTACAAGCTATATTTAATATATGTTATTGTATATTTCAATAGCTTTGACAAAACTTCATAAGGATCGATAAAACTTTGCATATTCAGCGATGAGTTGACTTCATTCTAATGCGTTATCCGTCATCCTAGAGTCAAATCTTCGTCATTCAAAACACCAATCATTAAATATAGCAAATATATCCTATGGATGAATCTCACCTGGATTGAAATCGCTTGGTTTGATCGAAATTGCATGAAAAATGGAGATACAGGAGACGCTATTTTAGCGAAAAGGGGGATATAAATATGCCAAATCAGGAGCACCAAAACATCGAAACGGATGGGGATCCGCGCACGATCTATGAAGATACGAGCCCGCACATCCGAACTGGCTTTCTGCCGGGGCAGTCGGATGTGACCTCCGCCGAGCCCGAAAACAGCAATTCGGAGCAAGATCAAACGCAGTCTTAATGGAAACAGGCCTTTCTCCAAAAGGAGAGGGCCTGTTTTGTTATGAGATCTGGGCGGGAGGGAACGGTATTCGCTTGTTCTATTCTCAAATGCTGGAAATATTGATATACTGGGGGTAATCTGGGCTACTAATTTATGGGCAGGTGAAATTATGAAACCGATTACAGTCTACGATATTGCCAAAGAAGCGAATGTATCCGTTGCTACCGTGTCACGCGTCCTGAACAATACCGCACCTGTGAAAAAGGAAACCCGGGAACGCATCAACGAACTCATTAACAAATACCAGTTTCAACCTAATGCGCTAGCACGAAGTTTGTCGAAGAAGGAAACGGGGATGATCGGCATTATTCTTCCGGATATTACAAATCCGTTTTTTCCCGAAGTGTTGTCCGGGTTTGATCTGGAAGCGCGTAAGCAAGGGTATACTTACTTTCTGTGCGACACGGTCTCAGCCAGCGTGGACAGCGAAGAGCAATATGTCCGCGAATCGCAATATTTAAATGCGCTCGCAGAGAAACAGGTGGACGGGATCGTCATGATGGGAGGACGGGTAGATTTGGCCAAACCTGACACGCAACTGGTTGAGGAGGTAGCTGAGATCGGCAAAAGGCTGCCGGTTCTGTTGGTCAACGGCCGACTTCCTAAATCTGGCCTGAATCGTGTGGCCGTGGATGAACGGCATGGCGCGGAATTGGCGGCTGAGCATTTGATTGAACTCGGGCATCGCGACATCGCGATTGTAGGCGGCTACCGTCAGATGTCCAACACCCAGCAGCGGACGAGCGCTTTCTTGAAGAAAATGGTGCAGTCGGGGCTCGAGGTGCGCAAAGAGTGGGTGATGCATGGTGGTTTTTCCGTCGACAGCGGCATGATGTTTATGAATCAATTGCTTCAGATGCCTAAGCGGCCGACGGCGATCTTCTGTCTGAACGACTTAGTTGCGATCGGCGTGTTAAAGGCGGCGGTTAAAGCAGGGTTGCGTGTCCCTGAAGACCTCTCGATTATCGGATATGATGATACACCGTTTGCCTCCTACAGCACTCCAGAACTGACGACCATTTCACTGCATGCTCATGAGCTCGGTCGAACGGCGGGGGAAGTCCTGCACCAGATGATTACGAAGTCCAAGGTGAACAAAACGACCTTGCTGAAGCCGGAACTGGTTATTCGCGAGTCTACTGCGGCTCTTAACTAGGGTTAGGAGCTTTGCACCCGCCTCCGAAAAAAAGGAATTGACAACTTAAATTAGGCTGGGCTAGAATAACTGCAAGAAAGCCCTTACATTTCATTCGCAGGTAATTCTTCCTTTTTTCACCCTCCACTAAATGCAACGAAACTTTACTTCTTTTATCAACTCCGAAGAGAAGCATCAATCCGAACAATTCTTGGCGTAACAACCGAATCTTTGCGTTTGATTCAATGTGAAACCCGTTTCACTCTAATTTAATCGCTTAAAATGTAACGGGTTTCATGAAATGGGATTCATTAAAATTTAATAATACAGACGCTAGGAGTGGTCGCTATGAGTACGCGTATCGAATCCGAATCCGTTGTAAGTCTATCTGGCCAAGCGGTTAACATCCGTGGGGAGAGCGTGATCCTGCTTTGTGCTTCACTCTTTTATTTCCGGATTCCCCCCGAGTTATGGCAAGAACGGCTCCAGCAGGTGAGAGAAGCCGGCTATAACTGCATCGACGTCTATTTTCCTTGGAATTTCCATGAGCTTCAGGAGGGGACCTGGGAGTTCACCGGGATGCGGGATGCAGATCGGTTTTTGCAACTAGCCAGTGAGGCGGGATTATGGGTGATCGCCCGCCCTGGACCGTATATTTGCTCTGAATGGGATGGCGGCAGCCTGCCTGCGTATTTGTACGCCAAAGAGCCGGCTCTACGAATCAGAGATAATGATCCAGCGTTCTTGCAGCATGTGGCTAGGTGGTATGCGCAGATATTACCGATCCTTCATCGTCATGAAGTGACGAACGGAGGCAGCGTTATTTTCGTTCAGCTTGAAAATGAACTCGACTTCTATGATTGCTCCGACCCGGCAGGTTATATGGCGGCACTGCGAGACATGGCTGCAACACATGGTTTAACCGTTCCGCTGATTGCTTGTGCCGGTCAAGGCGGCTTAGTGCAGGCATCCGGGTTAACGGAAGGCATTGTGCCGACCTGTAACTTCTATCCGAATGATCGGGATCCTGATTTCGAGCACAAGGTGTTGCATTATCGGGAGGTGCTTCACAGACTGGGTCTTCCGCTGCTCGTTACCGAAACGAACCGGAGCCATTACTTGCTGCGCAGACTGCTGTCCGCTGGAGCCAAGCTGTTAGGTCCTTATCTGCAGGCGTCGGGCACCAATTTCGGCTTCACCAATGCGACGAATAACTGGGGGAAGCCGCTGGCTTTCTTGACCTCGGATTATGATTTCGGAGGCATGATTTCGCCGGAAGGCCATCTCCGTGAAGAAGTGAAGGAGGCGAAGCTTCTCTCCAGGTTAATTCGTGCCTATGGCCGTGCGATTGCGGAATCTGAGCCGGATTCCGAGAGCAAATGGTCTGTTGCTGGCGAGAAGGAGGGGGTATTTGGTCCGTATGTGCTGCGTCTGAAAGGCGGCGGAGAGCTGATTTTTGTGACCAATGGTGAAGAGCGGTCCAAGCAAATCAGCTTGCACCATGAGGATGCGAGCCAGGCTTCATCTACGGGGACATTGACCTTGGCTGCTTCGAGATCCTTGGCGCTGCCAGCAATGGTGCCGCTATCGAACTGGGGAGTTCCAGGACATCTCGTATCCTCCACAGCAGAGCTTTACATGGCAGAACAGCAGAAGGACGGGGTGGTTCTCGCGTTTCACAAGGAGGGGGATAACGCGGAGATCATCCTATCCGTTGATGTTGCCAATAATCCAATGACTGAGGGGATGCAGGTCATTCATCGCGAGGGTCAGCTGATCTTGCAACTGTCTGGAGCCGAGACGGCGTTATGTCGGTTTGAACTGAAGGAAGGGCAACGTTGTACGGTCATTGTCACAAGCCGTCTCAATGCGCTTCGGACCGAAGCGATTTATTTGGATGGGAGCATCACCATAACCGAGGATCCACCGGTCTCGAATGAACCTGACCCTGCGCCAGCAGCACTCGATTGGCGGTTTGTGGCGAGGAAGGGCTGGAAGGCGCCAATCCAAGCTGCGACGGCACAGACGAAAGGGGCGAAGGCCGAATTCTTGGAACGGCTTGGCGTTTACCGCGGATACGCCTGGTATGAGGCCGAGACCAATTGGGATGCCGATAAGCACCAGATGCATGGATTTCTGGTGCGTCAGGCAAGTGATGTCGTTTCGCTGTATGCGGATGGGACGTACCTCGGTACATTTACTCCCGGTGGAGCCAGCATGTTTGTCCCAGCAAGCGGACGAGAAGCGAAGAAGCTGCAAGCACGAGTGGAGATTTGGGGCCACAGCAACTTCGATGACCTCCGGCTCCCGGCACTGCGCTTGCCTTCCCTGAAAGGGTTCAAGGGGATTGCGACCATCACCGCTGTCCACAACATTACCTCGAATTGGCGCGTGCATCCGAAGGTCGACCGTTCGTGGCAAGACACGCTCACACAGCCGGACGAAGCGCTATGGCCCGTCGTTAGTTTTGGAAGCTGGTTGTCTGCGGACTATCCGTCCCAAATGATCTTCCGCAGAACGTATATTCCCGGGGCTGGCGGAGATTCGTGGACGCTGCATTTTCAGAACTTTCAAGGGTATGCGCGGCTTTGGGTGAACGGTATTGATGTCGGCCTTATCCATCCGCTGGATCCATTTATCGATTTGAAGCCGTTTGTTACCCCGGGACAGGAACTGCTCCTAGAGGTCTATTTGGAACGAACGATGGGACATCACACCGGTCAAGTGTTGGTCTATGAAGGGATTGAAGCTTCGGCGTATACGATCATGGCAGCGGAGGAAGCTGAGCTGAAGGCTGCAGCCGATCAAGAAATTGCCAACGCAACTCCGCTTGAATTACCGTTGACACTGACCTCCGGTGAAGCCGGATGGTTATTCGCTTCCATTCCGAATTCTGCACAAGGCAAAGGTTGGAGGGTCCGTGCCGCAGGCTCGGGATTAAAGCTTACGGTGTTTATGGAGGAGCGGATCGTCGGCAGGCTGTGGCTGCCAGGAGGGGAAGGAAGGCCGATGATGACCGGCGGCAGCGCGGACTCCTTTTATTTGCCGGGTCCATGGTTTCAGGCAGGCCAAGCGCAGCTGTCAATTTTTCTCGAAGCCGTGGATGAACAGGATGCAGGCAGCTTAGAGAAGCTGGAGTTTATTTCCGTATAGAAAGGGGGGGAGGCCTATGGAAATCCCGACACCAACAGAGGTTCGCCAGCGGCCGCAGCTTTATCGGATGCGTCAACAAGGATGGTTCAAACGGTTATGGAGCAATAAAACGCTGCTTCTGATGTGTCTGCCGGCGATCATCTTCTTTATCATTTTCGCGTATTTGCCGATGCCCGGCTTGTATCTGGCTTTTATCAAGTACAACTATACAGATGGGATATTTAAGAGTCCGTTCGTGGGGTTCGATAACTTCAGATTTCTTGTAATGACGGGGGATTTGTGGCGGCTGACGTTTAACACGGTGGTTTATAACTTGGCCTTCATCCTGCTAGGGAACGTCTTGCAGATTACCGTTGCGGTGTTCCTGAACGAACTTCGTCTCAAATGGTTTAAAAAGCTAACTCAAACCTTGATGTTCCTGCCGCACTTTATTTCGGCGGTTCTGATTGGTCTGATCGCTTATAACGTGCTGAGCTACGACTATGGTCTGCTCAACAGCATTTTGACATCGCTGGGATTTGATCCGGTAAAGACGTATTCGAACGCAACGATCTGGCCGTTTATTATCGTGCTGACCTACTTATGGCAATCGACAGGGTATGGATCGATCGTCTATTTTGCAGCCATTATGGGGCTGGATAACGAAATTGTCGAAGCAGCGGAAATCGATGGGGCCGGCGCCTTCCAGCGCATCCGATATATTGTGCTTCCTTGGCTGAAGCCCACCTTTATCATTCTGCTCCTGTTTTCGCTGGGCGGCATCCTGCGCGGGAACTTCGGCTTATTCTTCAACCTGGTGGGAGCCAACAACACCGCGTTGTACGCGACGACCGATATCATCGAAACGTATGTGTTCCGCGCTCTTATGACCAACTTCAACTTCTCGATCGGGAGCGCCGTCAGCCTCTATCAATCCGTGTTTGGATTTGTGGTGGTGATTACCGCCAACTGGCTGGTCAAGAAGGTTTCGCCCGACAACTCACTCTTCTAGGAGGTGCAAGGCATGGATGACGTTCATGAAACGCGAAGTATCCGCACCGATCTCGGCGGTATCATCGTCAAAATCGTCGGCTACTTGTTTATCGGCTTCTTCGCCTTATGTTGTTTGCTGCCCTTCCTGCTGGTCCTTGGCACATCCTTTACGTCGGAAGCGGCGATCAAACGGTTTGGTTTCAATTTCTGGCCCCGGGAATTCAGCACCTTCGCATACAAAATCGTCTTCGAAAATCCGGATCTCATCATCGGCTCATATCTTGTCACCATCGGTATCACGATCTGCGGTACCGCGTTGGGGTTATTCTTGGTGGCGATGACGGGGTATGCACTGCAACGGCCCGATTTTGCTTACCGGAACCGCATCTCTTTCTTTATCTACTTTACGACCCTGTTCAGCGGCGGACTGGTTCCGTTTTACTTACTAGTGACACAGTATTTGGGCCTGAAGGATAACTACTTGGCTGTCTTGCTGCCTGGTCTGCTTAGTCCATTCTTAATCATCATGATGAAAAGCTTTGTTCGTTCCATACCTCATGCGATCACGGAATCAGCCAAAATCGATGGGGCGGGGGATTTCACCATCTTTATCCGCCTGATCTTACCGATGACAACGCCCGCTTTGGCCACAATCGGCTTGTTTATCGCCTTGGGGTATTGGAATGAATGGTATAACTCCATGTTGTTCTTATCCCCGGACATGAAGTACCGCCCGTTGCAGCTGTTCCTATATAACGTGATCACCAGTGCGGACTTCATCCGAAATTCAGCCGCTGCGTCGAACGTGGAACTGCGTGATGTGCCGCTTGAATCGATGAAGATGGCGACGGCGATCGTGGCGACGGGGCCGGTGATATTATTTTATCCGTTTGTGCAGCGCTATTTTATCAAAGGCATCACCGTTGGCGCTGTCAAAGGCTAAGGCTTCACAATTTCAAATAGATGAGGGAGGTTGTGTGAATGGTTCGATGGAAGAAAGCGTCAATTTGGGTCATGGTAAGCCTGCTGGTATTGCTGTTGGCGTCCTGCGGCGGCTCTAACAACAATAAAGGAGCGGGCAGCGATGCGCCAAACAATGGGGGCAATGCGGCGAATACTGGTCAAGAGACGGATACGGGAATCGACACGTCCAAGTTCGTGAAGATCAGTTACCTCGTTTTGGGGGATAAGCCTAAGAACGGGCAGTTCGAAAAGGTGCTTGCCGAAGTCAACAAAATCATGAAGGAAAAAATCAACGCCGAGCTGGAATGGAAATGGATCGAATGGGCGGATTGGCAGACCAAGTACAATCTCGCGTTAGCCTCCGGGGAACCGATTGATCTGATTACGATCGGTACGGACTGGTTGGACACCTGGGGCAATGCGCAGCGCGGCGCCTTCATGAACCTGGATGAACTCCTGCCGAAATACGCGCCGGAAACGTGGAATTCCATCCCGGCAGAGGATTGGGAAGAAAGTAAATATGACGGAAAAATCGTTCTGATTCCTGAAAACGATTACACGCAGTGGGTTAACCACGGTTTCTTCTACCGCGGCGATTGGGCGAAGGAGGCTGGGATTACCGAGCCGATTAAGGATTGGGAAGGCATTGAGAAGTACTTGCAGTACATTAAAGACAACAAACCGGATGTGATTCCGTGGGACGCAGCGTCAGGCACGCAAACCTGGGGGGGATTTATCCAATCGTATACGGATGAACTGGAGCTTCCGATCTCGACGGGCTTCATGCCGGTATTTACGACCAAATCCTATGAAGAGCGCTTTACTGCTGTAAGTCCCATCTTTGAGGACGTATTCTTGGATTACGCCACGATGATGAAACGATGGGCGGATCAAGGCTTCTGGCGTGAAGACGCCCTAAATAACAAAAATAACAACCGCGATGCGTTGAAAGCCGGCTTGTCTGGGCTGGATCAACACCATACACAGACGTTCTCTGGACTTCGCGTCGAAATGGATAAAGCACAGCCGGGTTCAGAGTTGCAGATGTTCCCCTTCTCCCGGACACGCGGCACAAACCTGATGGAGCTGTCGATTACCCATGGCGGCACCTCCGTAGGCGCGCACAGCAAAAACCCGGAACGCGCGCTGATGGCCTATGATCTGATTCGTAATAATGAGGAGATTTATCATCTGATCAACTATGGAATCGAAGGCGTGCAATACGTGATCAAAGATGGCAAACGTGCTCGTCCTGAAGGTTATGATGAAGCAAGAGACGGCTTTTATTCCGATTTCTGGGGCGGCCGCGTCGACAAGTTTGAGATTCCTAGCGAAACGACGTGGGATCAAATCGAAGAGACGTTGTATGCGGAATACGATAAGATCAAGAAGCCATATGTGTACGGTCGCTTCGTATTTGATAAAACACCGGTAGAAGCCGAACTAACCGCAATCTCGCAGGTAACCGGGGAGCTTGGGCCGGCCATCGTGATGGGGAAAGCCGGAGACCCCGCGAAGGCGGTTGAAGAGTTCCGCAACAAGCTGAAGCAGGCCGGATACGATAAAGTGCTGGCCGAGCTGCAAAAGCAGTTGGACGCTTATAAAGCTCAGATCGGTGAATAATTGTTAGAAGAAAAAAACAGAACAGACCCGCAAAATCGCGGGTCTGTTTTTTGTGCTGCAAATAACAACTTCATTTTTTGAGCAGATTAATATGATCGAGGTCTGTACTGCTGTTAAATATAAATTCCAGCTTGTAATCGCCGCGGATATAAGTCAGCTTGGTTTGTTCCAGGTTCCCGTTGTGGATCGTACTGCTCGCGTCGGGGGTAAACCAGTTTTGCTTTAACATTTTTATGGTGATGCCACCGATATTCGTTTGACGTTCCACGTTGGTACCGAAATAGCGCATTTCCTGAAGCGTCCCATGTGAATAGGAAAAAGCGTATCCCGGATTGCCCATGTTCGCGCTGTACAAGTCAAAAGCCAAGTTTCCTTTGCCCTCGATGGAAGGCTCACCGAACAGTCTAATGACGTCCTTCTTGCTGCTTTTGCCCACTGTCAAGCCGGCAACAGCCCCGGGGAACTGACCTGTTAATGCGGGTTTATAGAAGCTGTTTAAGGTTTCCAAGGCATGAGCGGATTCTTCCTGTTGAATCTGAGCTGCCTTGAGTAGCGTTGGCTGTGCGTCGACAACACTGCTGGAGGTCGCCCAAGTGGCAGCACCCAAGATTCCTACGGCAAGAAGCGCGAGGACGACTTTAGGTTGGATGATTTTATGGTACATTAGAGAACTCCTTCCGGTCCAATGAAGTATGACGAGGTATATCGTTCATCCACATTCCATATCATAGGACAAACTGCGAGTGAACAAGTGTCGATATCGTTAAATAGAGATTGCAATTTCGCAAGAAAATGGATTTACATTTTTCAAAATGAGGCATATACTAAAACTATAAAGTTGCACACAGGAAACTTTAATGGATATAGACAACTTTAGTAGACGCAAGCGCAAGGGAGGGATTCACATGATGGAACAAAGTATTGCGCAACAAACGACTCCAGTCACCTCGAAAGGATTGGATCATCAAACGTCCGCACATGCCGCACTAGACGGCAGAACGAAAGGGATGAAACGGCTTCTTCCGTTTCTTGGACCTGCGTTTATCGCTGCGGTTGCTTATATCGATCCCGGTAACTTTGCTACGAACATCACCGCAGGATCGAAGTACGGCTATCTGTTGTTATGGGTGATTTTCGCTTCGAATTTGATGGCGGTGCTGATTCAGTCGTTATCAGCGAAACTTGGGATTGCCACGGGCAAGAACCTGCCCGAAGTTGCTCACGATCGATTTCCGAAGGGGGTATCGATCTTTCTGTGGATTCAAAGTGAGTTGGTCATTATCGCTACGGATCTGGCAGAATTTATTGGGGCGGCGTTAGGGCTTTATCTCTTGTTTGGTATTCCGATGCTGCCGGCGGCCGTGATCACCGCGATTGGCTCTTTCGCCATCCTCGAGCTGCAGCGTCGGGGATATCGTGCACTGGAAGCGGGTATCGCTGCCATGGTGTTGATCGTTGTTTTGGCCTTTGCCTTTCAAGTGATTGCGGCGAATCCGGATTATGCAGCCGTTGGAGCAGGCATGGTAACTCCCCGCTTTGATGGGGTGGACAGCGTTCTGCTGGCTGCAGGGATCTTAGGGGCAACCGTGATGCCTCATGCGATTTATTTGCACTCCTCGTTAACCCAAAATCGGATTGTGGGACGTAATGAGGCAGAGAAGAAGAAGATTTTCAAGCTGGAATTCATTGATATCGTCTTGGCGATGTTGATTGCCGGGGCCGTGAATATGGCGATGGTTGTGGTTTCTGCAGGGCTGCTCTTCAAAAACGGTCTCGTCGTTGAAGATTTGGATGTCGCTTTCCATCAATTTGGCACAATCGCCGGACCGGTTACTGCCATTTCCTTCGGGCTGGGGCTGCTGATCGCAGGCCTGTCCAGTTCTTCGGTGGGGACGATGGCTGGGGATGTGGTGATGCAAGGGTTCATTAACAAACGCATTAACCTGTATGTACGGCGGGCGATTACAACCATTCCTCCGCTGGCAATTATTATATCTGGCGTGAACCCAACGAATGCTCTGGTGATGAGTCAGGTGGTATTGTCGTTTGGGATTGCATTTGCACTCATTCCTTTGATCTTGTTCACCTCCAACCGCAAAATTATGGGCTCCCTGGTGAATCATCGGGTGACCACCACGCTGGGATGGATGATCTCCGCTTTGGTCGTAAGCCTGAACCTGTTCCTGGTTGCTCAGATGCTGTTGTAAAGGGGTAGCCGCAAGGACTTCGATTTCCACGTTGAGGCGGGGATAGAGGTCCTTTTCTTGTTTCACAGGGACAAGCTAGAAAAAAACAAAAGCGAAAGAGTACCGACTGCGTGTGTGGTCTCTTTCGCCGTCTGCGTTAGAAGCACGTGAACGAGCGAATCCGATTTAAATCGATGCCGAAGTATCCCCAGAAGAACCCAAACCACCGGAATCCGGCAATCGAATTCCGTCCGACGAATACCGGGAAGAACCAGAATTGCTCCCCATTGTTCAGCCAGACATAGGTATTACGGAACAAGCAGCGTCTGATCCCGCCGGGATCGATAGCAAACGTGCCGACTTGCATTTGTGGGACAAATTGTGGTGGTGGAGAGGTTGGCGGTTGAATACCTCCAGGTGCTCCTCCCGGCGCCCCTCCCGGAGTACCGGGGAATCCTCCCGGACCTCCTCCTGGAAATCCCCCTGGAAACCCCGGCCCGCTAGGTCCCCCCGGTATTCCTGGAATCCCTCCGCCAGGTCCCGGCACTGGAAAAAATCCCATATGTGATCGCTCCCTTCAATGTATAGGCATAATCATCATATGCAAATGCGGAGAAGGCGGCTGGGCGAATGCCGAGGAAAGGAATTAAATTTTCTTTATTCTCCTTTTAACTCTAGAAACTGGTAAATTCGCGATTTGTATTGCTCCATGCTCTCGCAGCAGCCATACATCCGGTTGGCAATCGTCTTTCCATTTCCGAAGAAGAAGCGTTCGAACTGGTTTTGTCTGCCTCCAAACGCTCCGCCGCCCAGCTCCCAGGCCAGTCTGAAAAGGGCGATGCGATCCTTGGCCGGGCTGGAAATCCCCTGTAAATAGGCATTGAGGTACGCTTCGTTCTCCGAAAAGAAGTCTGCCCCAAACGGGTTCATGATCAGCTGGCTGGCGCTAATCGTACGGATCAACCGCAGCGCTTCTTCATGCAGATCGGGAAATTGGATGCCTGCGGCGGTCAGGGGGGCCAGTGCTGGAACGAAGTAGCCGGATGAGGTGAATGTCCCGTCAGTCTCAGCCGCCACCCGTAATGCTTTTAGATTCTCCAGCATCGCCATGAGTTTGGTGATGGATTGGAGGAACGTAGGCTCGCTATCCGCATTCTGCTCCTCGGCTAACACTTGCAACAGCCCTAGGAAAAACTCCGTTTTCGCAATGTACCGTGTGAGGATCTGGTGACCAACGTACGCATGGAAGTGCCCTTCACGAAACAACCGATCGCACAGCTCCTCTTTCCCAAAGAAAAATACCCGATCCCGCGGTACGAGAACTCGATCAAAAATCACCATCGTATCCATTTCCTCAAATCGACTGGAGAGGGGATGATCATAACTTGAATCAAACGCATGGCTCTCTCGACATATAAAGGTAATTCCCTCCACATCATTAGGCACGGCAAAAGCGAACGCGCTGGGATTGACCTGCCCGTCTCCCAACATGAACGTTGGCGTGGGGAGGACGAGGATTTCCTCGCAGGTAGGTCCCTGGGTCGCCATCAGAAAAGCTCCGCTAACGACAAGACCTTCAGGTTGGATCTCCACCACCTTGGCGGCCAGGGATTCTTCATGATCCACCGGTCCGGACATTTTGCTGATCATCGGCTGCACGAAGGCATGGGATAACGTGATATCATGCTCCCGACAATATTCGTAATACGTGCGCAGATTCCGTCCATACTCTGGCATGGCGGCCTCCAACAAGGAGCAAGCCGTATAAAACGACATCAATGCCGTGTTCATATAGTCGGGGGAACGACCGAGGAATCCATGATGCAAACCGGCCCATATCTCGGACATCCTCCTTCTGCGAACTAAGTCATCGGGTGTGGTCGGCGGCAAAAATGAAAGACCCACTCGCTCCTCGCTGGTCGGTGACACATAAGTCATGATGTCTCGCAGGTCGTCCTCGCATTGCTTGTCGTACATCGCAGCCTGCGTCCGGATCAACCCCCGAAAGGCAGGGTGCTCGGATAACGGAACGTTGACACGTTCGCCGTTGTACCATAGCCGGATGCGCTTGCGGTTGATCCGTTCGATGTACTGTTTTCCGTTTTTGATGGGCATCGTCTTCCTTGTCCCCTTTACACGTAATGAGTGTGGTTTGTATATATAGTGCAGAGAAGTTTAGGAATGTGCCTCCTAAAAAAACACAGGATCTTGCGCGATTCGCAAGACCCTGTTTCATTTTCCGTTAACTGGTGAAGATGTGGTTTCCGATTTGAAGCTTCTGCGGACGCGACCATATCCATTTGCTTGTCGCTGTTTTTGGATTGAAATAATATAGCGAACCGTAGGACGGATCCCAACCTCTAACCGCATCCAGTGCAGCCAGATAGGCTGTGCGATCCGGCGTTAGCCAGATTTGCCCGTCGTCGACCGCCGTAAAGGCGCCCGGTTGAAACACAACCCCGTTGATCGTATCAGGGAATAATGACGATTGAATCCGATTCATAACGACGGCACCTACCGCCACTTGTCCAGTATATGGCTCACCTCGAGCTTCACTATAAATCACGCGAGCCAACAGATCCATTTCGGTTTGATTCAGAGAATATTTTCTCAGCGCCTTCCACGTTTGGGGCCCCGCCACACCATCTACCTGGAGCCCATAACGCGACTGGAACGTACGCACGGCTTGCTGCGTTTTTGTCCCGTAATATCCAGTAAGCTGCTCATTGAAAATGCCCAACGCCTTCAGTCGATATTGAAGATCCCAAACATCGCCGCTCGTGGAGCCCAGCTTCACCGTACCGGAGGCTGCGGCCGCTGGTGTTGGTGTTGCTCCGCCCAACAAGCCTGCCGAGAGCATGATCACCAAGAGTAAAAGGAATCCTCGGAATTTTTTCATTTCGGGTGACCTCCTTTCCCTACAACATTGTAGGGAAGAGCGCAGGGCGGGACAACCTACAACTTTTGGCATTCAGCGGGAAGTCAGGGAAGGAGTGAGAATAAAAACCCCCTTCAAACCTTGAAGGGGAGAACCGGTTCCAACTAGCTGGAGCTGTGTCTTCTCGATTTGTAATAGCCGGAGCCCACGCCCCTTTCTTTTCCCCGCAACCTAGACTTAAGTCTAGGTTGGATACAGACTAATGCAGGTTTTGGTCGTTCTGTCGTTTATACTATTATAAAAGATAATGGTCTTGAAAGAAGACCCAAATAAGCCGAGGGATGCATGGATGACGATAATGAAGGCAAACATGGAACAAGCGGACAGGTGGTATCAACGGGCCGAAAATCAAGCCGCACGTTACTTGGACGTGTTGCAGAATCAAATCCGATCGAAGAGTTATGTGTCCAGACTGCTTGATGATTTCATAGGGTGGAAAAAAAGGCACCTTCCGCGTCAGAAATGGCTCCCGATCTGGCGACGCGGTGTCAAATCGCCCGAATCATCGGAAGGTTCCCGGTTTTTCGCATGGCTGGCCCGTGCAGGGAAGCTGGATGATTATTTGGAGCGTAGCGTTTCCTATATGTATCTGCGGGATCTCGGTCAGGATTTATCCGATCCCCGAACCCGTACCAAGATCCAACGCATGGTAGGAAGGTTAAAGAAGACGCTTGTCTCACCGGAAGAAGCAACAGGCGGAACCGGATTCTCGCAAGAGATGATGAGCCTCGCTTCCGTCTATCGCTGGGCGCAGCGAGAGGGCGTCGAGGAAGCGGTCATTTGGGTAATGGAGCGGTTGAAGGGGGTGCGAACCTATCTCCCACCGGAAATGAACGCCGAGGAAGCCGAGCGTAAGCTCATCAAAATCATCTTGGGCGTCTTCGTACACGTGATGGACGAAATGGATGATCAGACTGAGACAGGTTGTGCAGAACGTTCACGCCGGCTCGGAGAGGCAATCAAGCTGGGATATTATTACGGGCTGACCTACCCGTTTATTGATGATCTGCTTGATTCCGGAGCCTTAAATGCTGATGAGCAGGACCAATATTCGCGGATGATCCGCAAGACGATCCGAACGGGGATTGTCCCTGAGCTTGGGGAGTGGAGCGGTCGCCATCATGAGCTCGTTCGATATATTCATACGGAGCTTCGAGAAGCGTATGAGTTTATCCGTGGTTATCAGAATCCGGACACGCAGAACGTATTTTTCGAGCAATCCAATATCTTCTTTGAATCTCAAGACGCCGATCGCTGCAAGACATTGGATGATGCACATTATTCTAACGAGGAACTATACCTGCCTATCATATTAAAATCCGCCTCGTCACGATTGATCGTTCGTTCTGTGATTTCCGCTCCGCAAGATGAGGGGTTTGACCAGCGTGTCTTCTATTATGGCCTTTACAATCAGTTGGCTGACGATTTTGCAGACATGGCCGCTGATCTTGAAGCGGGTGCGGTCACGCCTTATACGTATTATTTGACCTACCGGCATGAACGACCGGATTTGATCAATCCGTTTGAGTTGTATTGGGTGGTCATTTCGCATTTGATCCACCATGTCTACCGTTCGGAACCCCAAACTCGCGAGATCATTTTGGCACGCGCCATTAATGGACTTAAACGATATCAAAGACGGGTTGGAGCGGACCGATTTCATGAAGTGATGGCGATATTTACGCTTGGACATCCGGAGCTGGAGGGGCTGATTCAGCTTCTGGTTCATCGTGCGGTGGATGTCGATTTCTACGACAAATGGCTGCGAGACCAACTGCTGATTACGATGCGAACGAGCCGGCAAGAGCAAGAAGCGTTTGCTGAGCTTGTTCAAATGGCTCGCAAGCACGTAAATGCGATATTGCCAATCCCTAGTGCCGCATCTTCTTCAAATAGAGAAGATCCCCTTCTGGTGGAGACGGCCAATTACAGTCTGGAAGGAAGCGGGAAACGGCTCCGACCGATCATCGCTTGGGTGATGGGCGTGCAGGTCTACGGACTAGATCCGGCTGCATTATCCCCGTTGTTCCGGGCGCTCGAATACATGCATACCGCTTCTCTCATCTTTGATGACTTGCCGTCTCAAGACAATTCTCCATCCCGCCGCGGCAAACCAACGCTGCATGAAGTGCATAACAGTGCCATTGCGGAGCTAACAGGCATCTTCTTAATTCAGAAGGCGGTGGAAGAGCAGGCATCCTTGAAAGGTTTTGACAATGAATCTGTGCTGGTATTGCTGCAATACCTATCCCGGAAAGCCGGAGAGATTTGCATGGGGCAAGCGATGGATTTAAACGCCAAAGGCAAAGTATTAACCGTAGAGGAGCTTGACCGCATTTGCTTCTACAAGACGGGGATTGCGTTTGAAGCCTGTCTGGTGGCGCCGGCCATATTGGCACGGGCGAACGAAACGGAAATCGCCGTTCTCAAGAAATTTGCTTATCACACTGGCATCGCTTTTCAAATCAAAGATGATCTGCTGGATGGGGAAGGGGATTCGCGTTTACTCGGCAAACCGACCGGGAAGGACATCGAAAACGGCAACTCGACTTATGTGACTGTGTTGGGGACGGCTGCGGCCAACAAAGCGATGTGGGAGCATTATTGTTTGGCGATGGAAGCGCTCCAGGAGCTTCCCGAACCTCCGTCTTTTCTTAAGCAATTACTGCATTACATCATGAACCGGAAAGCATAAGCCAGTTGTCATTAGAGCCATTTGCATTGCTGTCAAACCTTGAACTCCTATCCTCATTATGTTAAAATACGACTATCTTTAATGAGGGAGCTGAAACGGATGGATATTTCTTGCTAAGAAGATGGAACCGTGATGCGAGCGTCATTCGCATGGTTTATTTCTTATGCAAGAAAGATATCTCATCCTTTCACTCCAATCGTATATTCTGAATCCATCCCCCGATGGCAGGGGAGGATTTTTTGAATATTTTTGGGCTGCAGGAAAGGTATCTTTCTTGCAGTCCATTTTTTTATGCAGGAGGGATGTTGTTCATGTCATTAATTCATGTGAACCATCTAACGTTTGCCTATGAGGGCAGTTACGATAACATTTTTGAGGATGTCAGCTTTCGTATCGATACCGATTGGAAGCTGGGGTTTACCGGGAGGAACGGGCGAGGGAAGACGACCTTTCTACATTTGCTGCTCGGAAAATACGAATACAGCGGACAAATTTCCGCGGATGTCAGCTTCGATTACTTCCCGTTTGAGGTCAAGCATCCGGAGAAGCATACGCTGGATGTCGTAGAGGAAATTGTTCCGTACTATGAGCTGTGGGAGCTCATGCGTGAGCTTTCTTTGCTGCAGGTGTCGGATGATGTGCTGTACCGTCCTTTCGAAACCTTGTCCAATGGGGAGCAGACCAAGGTGATGCTTGCCGCCTTATTTTTGAAGGAGAATCACTTCCTGCTGATCGATGAACCAACGAATCATTTGGACATGGAAGCGCGAGAGCTTGTGGGGGATTATTTAAACCGCAAGAATGGGTTTATCCTGGTTTCTCATGACAGGGCTTTTCTGGATCGTTGTGTGGATCACATCCTGTCTATCAACAAGACGAACATTGAAATTCAGAAGGGCAATTTCTCCGATTGGTGGGAAAATAAAAGGCGCCAGGACAACTATGAGCTAGCCGAAAATGAAAGGCTGCAGAAAGACATCAAACGCTTGTCGGAAGCGGCTAAACGGACGAGCAACTGGTCGCATAAGGTGGAAAGCTCGAAAAATGGCACGCGAAATTCCGGCTCCAAGGTAGATAAGGGGTACATCGGTCATAAAGCGGCTAAGATGATGCAACGCTCCAAATCGATTGAGCAACGACAACAGAATGCGATAGAGGAAAAGTCGAAGCTGCTCAAAAATATCGAAACCTCGGAAAGCTTAAAAATCGCCCAGCTGCCTTACCATAAAACAGAGCTTGCCGAATTCGACCGTGTTTCGATCCACTACGGTGAGAAGCAAGTGTGCCAAGAGATCAGCTTTACGATCGAACGAGGCGATCGCATTGTGCTGACGGGCCGCAACGGCTCCGGGAAATCAAGCATTCTGAAGCTGCTTTGCGGGGAGGACATCTCTTATTCCGGTACGGTACGCCAAGGAAGCCAATTGAAGATCTCCTATGTGTCCCAACAAACCTCGTGGCTGCAGGGGAATTTAACCGATTTTGCCAGAGAGCATGACATTGATGAAAGCTTGTTTAAGGCTATTTTGCGGAAATTAGACTTCTCCAGACTGCAGTTTGAGAAAGATATGGCGGATTACAGCGGGGGACAGAAGAAGAAGGTGCTCATCGCCAAAAGCCTCTGCGAAAAAGCGCATTTGCTGGTTTGGGACGAACCGCTGAATTTCATTGACGTCATCTCGCGCATGCAAATCGAAGACTTGCTGCTGAGCTATGAGCCGACGATCTTGTTTGTGGAGCATGACCGCGAGTTTTGCGAGCGGATTGCGACCAAACACGTACAACTCTAAAGAAACACTTTCAACCGCGTTCATCGCGGTTTTTTTATTTAAAAATTTTCAAATTCCGAATTGTAATTTTAAGAACAATATCTTATTATCATATCTATGATAATGATTCTCATTATCAGAATTATCGCTGAATGGGAGGTGAAATTCTGAATACTACCGCTGCGAATCAAAAGATGGGGAGTCTCTATTACCCCTTTATCCTCCTATTACTCGTCTTAATCGGGGTGTCTGCGGTTTTTTCCGTATCCATTGGTCAAGTCCATATTCCATTTAAGCAAGCGATGACCATTATGCTGAACTTCTTGTCACACGGTCAATGGGGGTCGCTGGAGCATATCGATAACCAATCCTACCTGAACATTATTTTGCAAGTTAGGATGCCTCGTGTCATCTTTGCTCTTCTCATCGGCATGGGACTCGCCTTGTGCGGAGCCGTGATGCAGGCCGTGGTGCAAAACCCGCTCGCGGATCCATACATACTGGGCATCTCGTCCGGCGCTTCGCTGGGGGCCACATTCGCCATTCTAATCGGCTTTGGCAGCGGCGCGCTGTTGTCTCAGTTCGGCGTTGCTTTTGGTGCCTTTGTTGGTGCGATGATCGCGTCGATCGCCGTGCTGATTCTCTCCAGCATTGGAGGCAAAGCGACATCGGTGAAGCTCGTGTTATCCGGGGTCGTGCTCGGCGCATTGTGCAGTTCCTTCTCCAGCTTGATCATTTACATCGCCAACGATGCCGAAGGGATCAAGTCCGTGACCTTCTGGGCGATGGGCAGCTTGGCTTCCTCCAGTTGGGACAAAACACCGATCTTGGCAGTGATCGTGATTCTAGGCTGCGGGCTGTTCCTGTTTCAACACCGCGTGCTGAACACGATGCTGTTAGGCGACGAATCTGCGATAACGCTTGGGATCAACTTAAGCATCTTTCGCAAATTGTACATGATCTTAACTGCGTTAATTACGGGTACGATGGTCGCTTACGCGGGCATGATCGGATTCGTCGGGTTAATCATCCCGCATATCGCCCGTGGTCTATTTGGTGCGGACCACAAGCGATTGATGCCGGGGACGTTGCTTCTAGGCGCACTGTTCATGATATGGTCGGATATTTTGTCCAGAACGTTGATCCATAATGTGGAATTACCCATCGGGATCATCACGTCGGTAATCGGGTCGCCTTTATTTATCTATATGATCGTGAAAAAAGGTTACAATTTCGGAGGTTAAAGCATGGAATTGACCGCGAAACACTTGGAGATCAAGATCGGAAAAAGAGAAATCGTCAAAAATGTTTCAATCCACGTTAAAAACAAACAGTTTGTCGGACTAATTGGCCCCAATGGATGCGGTAAATCGACGCTGCTCAAAAGCATCTACAAGAGCTTGGTCCCGCAGAAAGGCACCATTTTTCTGAATGATATGGATGTATTAAAGACTTCAGAGAAAAAGGTATCACAACATTTAGGCGTGGTCGGTCAATTTAATGAGATGCATTTCGATCTAACGGTGCAGCAAATGGTGATGTTGGGCCGGACACCTCACAAAAAATTGCTGGAGTCGGATAAGCAAACGGATTACGAAATCGTAGACGATGCTTTAAGGAGAACGAATCTGCTCGATTACAAAAACCGCAGTTATTTATCGCTCTCTGGGGGCGAGAAGCAACGGGTTATTCTAGCTAGAACGATTGCGCAACAGCCCAAATTCATGATTTTGGATGAACCGACGAACCACTTGGATATTCGTTATCAGCTAGAGATTTTATCTTGTGTAAAATCGCTTGAAATCGGTGTGTTGGCAGCGCTGCACGACTTGGAAATGGCCGCGCATTATTGCGATTACCTGTACGCGATCAAGGACGGCGAGGTTTATGCGCACGGCAAGCCGGCAGAAGTCCTGACACCGGAAGTGATTGAATCACTTTATCACATCAAATGCCAGACCTATATCAATCCGATTACGAACGGATTAAGCTTCGCATATGGAATTTAAAGGGGAGAACAAAGGATGAAGAAGAGAGTATGGTTTGCCTTAAGTTTAACATTGTTGCTGGCATTAACGGCTTGTGGTGGGGGAAACACGAGCACGGGCAGCACGAGTACAAGCAACGGCTCGGCGTCCGCACAAAATCAAACTGAAAATCAAGCTCAAAACCAAGCTCAGAATCAAGAAGCAGCTGCCACGCAATATCCCTTAACGATCGTGAACTACACAAAAGCGGAAGGCGGTACGGAGTGGAAAGAGAAGGAGCAAGTCTTCGACAAAGCTCCTGAACGGATCATGGCAAACACAAGACCCGCCGCTGAATTTCTGTTGCATTTAGGGTTAGGCGATAAAATTGTCGGGGTTGGCGCAAACTTCGGTGCACCGGACCCTGCAGTGGAAGAGGAATACAACAAACTGAATATTCTGAGCGATGGATACGTTGGGAAAGAAGTGACCCTGGGAACGGATCCGGATTTGGTCTTTGGGCGCGGCGGTTTGTTTGAGAACGCCGATTGGGGTGTCGGCACCGTTGACGTGTTAAATGATATGGGCATCAATACGTATGTCTTAGAGTCTTCGATTACCGGGGGGACCTATGAATCGGTCTACAAGGATATCGAGAATTTAGGGAAAATCTTCAATGTGCAGGATAAAGCCAATGCATTTATACAAGAATTAAAAGCAAGACAAGAAGTGATCAGCACCAAACTGGCGGGCATTACCGAGAAAAAAACCTTCGCTCTATTATTTATGAGTGATCCGAATGAAGTCAGCGTCTACGCCGCCCATGCGGAAAGCTTCTTTAACGATGCGTTCCATATGGTGAAGCTGGAGAACGTCTTCGAGAATAACAGCAGCGACGAGGTTAGTGTGGAATCGCTGATCGGGGCCGATCCGGACGTTCTGATCGTACCAGATTGGAGAACCTATGACGGATCGGATCCTAACACGCTCAAAGAGGCGCTGTATAACAATCCGAAATTGTCCAACATGAAAGCGATCAAGAACAAACAGATCTATGCAGTTGACTACAACTATATGTTTGGTTATGGTTACAACACGATTGATGGCATGGAGCAGTTGGCGAAAGAAATGTATCCGGATTTGTTTAAATAAAATATAGGGAGATGCAAAAAGAAGGCAATCCGCATTTGCGGTTTGCCTTCTTTATTCTTGGTATATTACGCTTCAACCTTTTCCATTTTGGCTGCTTTGGCAACTTGTTTGACGTGGATTTTCTTCATCACGAAACGGGCGATCGGTTGAGCAATCAACATCTCAATCCAGAAAGCGATGCAGAAGTTTTTAGGCCAATGATGAAAGAACCCTTGGATCGGATCGAGACTGATATGACGTTGTCCAACCCATGATCCAATGACCGTCAAGCAGATCGACAATACAGAGACACTGAAGAAAATATTAAACAACGTTTTCGCATTAAAGCTGTCCGTCGGTTTCGTAAATTTAGCCATCAGTTTGCCTACAAGAGGTTTTGCTACAAAGTTGACCAAACACAGCACAATTATCCACATCAACGGGAGGATTTGCAGCGTCTTCAGGTAATTTGTCTTCGAGAACCCCATTTCAAACCCCATAATCAGCGGAGCGATGGTGTTGACCGAGAAAATCGATACGATCAACATGTAAATTAGGCCTTCCTTTGCGTTCCAAGGTACTCTTATTTCATTAGGCATGGTTTCATCTCCCAAATCTCAAGTATTTCAGATGGCAGACGAGCAGATTTTGCACAAAAAAACGCACAGCCACCTCAGATGGCCCTGCGTTTTTGCTGCACACTGATACAAATATTTTAGCATTTTGTGAATGGATGATCAATGTTCAATTTTGTATCGTAGTTCTAAAACTCGATAATCGCAGCGTGGAGGCCATCAAAATGAAAAAACCGATGATTGGTGTATTGCCCTTATATGATGAACACAAAGAGAGTTATTGGATGCTCCCCGGTTATATGAAAGGTATCGAAGTGAGCGGCGGAATCCCCGTCATGTTGCCCCTAACGACAGACTCCGAGATCCTCTGGAACCTGGCCCAAACGATGGACGGCTTTCTTTTCACTGGAGGTCATGACGTAAATCCCGAGCTTTATCACGAAGAAACCATGGAGGTTTGCGGAACCCTCTGCAAAGACCGAGATACCATGGAATCCGTTCTATTTCAACATGTTCTTCAAATGGACAAGCCGGCATTTGGGATATGCCGCGGATTGCAGTTGTTTAATGTCCTGCTGGGAGGCGCGTTATACCAAGATCTTCCGTTGCAGTTTCAGCCCGAGACCCGTTCCTCGATTGTACATAAGCAAAAGCCGCCGTATTCTCAGCCCGTCCACCAGTTGAAATTGGCGGAAGGCACGCAGCTTCACCAAATTCTCCAGACGGATTCGCTGCGAGTCAACAGCTACCATCACCAAGGGATTAAAGAGCTGGCGAAGCCGCTGGTTGCCGCAGCAACAGCGGAAGACGGTTTAATTGAGGCGGTGGTGATGCCAAATCAACGCTTTATGATAGCGGTACAGTGGCATCCTGAATTTATGTATCAGGAAGATGAACCTAGCTTTAAACTATTTACAGCGTTTGTGAAAGCTTGTCAGGGAGAAAGATAAGTTCGTTTCGTCAGACTTAAACCAATGTACCGTGGCGTACACAGCTGACATAGCGTGTCGTGATTGCGATCAGGAAAGAGGATTTAGTATAATGTTCGTATTCTTGTAAATTCCAAAATTATCTAATCCTCGTAAAGGCAGGTGCATGCCATGAAATTTAGTGAATACCGATATGAACGGCCCGATGTCCAAGCTTTCCAACAGAGATTTAAGGAGCTTCTTCAAGGATTTGCAAGTGCGGAGTCTTACGAAGAGCAAGACCGGATCATGCGGGAAATCAATCAACTTCGCAGCGGCTTCGATACGATGCAGGAGATCGCCGGTGTTCGGCACACGATCAATACGAACGATGAGTTCTATAAAGCGGAACAGGACTTCTATGATGAAGCAGGCCCGGTTGTACAGGAATCGATTACAGACTACTACCGGGCCTTAGTTCACTCAAAATTCCGTGCCCAACTGGAGCAAAAATGGGGGCGTCAGCTGTTCCGGCTGGCCGAGCTGTCGTTAAAGACGTTTAGCCCTGAAGTCATCGAGGATCTGCAGCGGGAAAACAAACTGACCACCGAATACGCCAAACTGATCGCCTCCGCGAAAATCCCGTTTGAAGGGGAAGAACGCAACCTTTCCCAACTGATTCCGTTCCAGCAATCCACGGACCGAGAGGTTCGCAAGCGTGCAGCCGAAGCGGCGTACGGTTTCTTGGCCGAGCATGAGGATGAGCTTGACCGGATCTATGACGAGTTGGTGCAAGTACGGACCAAGATCGCCAAAAAGCTGGGATTCCGCAACTTCGTAGAGCTTGCTTATGCCCGGTTATCGCGGACGGATTACGATGCCGAGAAGGTTGCGAACTTCCGAAGCCAGGTGCTCAAGCATATTGTGCCGGTTGCCACCAAGCTGAAGGAACGGCAAAAGCAGCGGATCGGCGTGGACCAGCTGCTGTACTATGATGAGAGCTTTGCTTTTAAATCCGGGAATGCAGTGCCGAAGGGCGATCCGGACTGGATTGTGAAGAACGGGGCGAAGATGTATCGCGAGTTGTCTCCGGAGACCGATGAATTCTTCACCTTCCTGACGGAAAATGGGTTGATGGATCTGGTCGCCAAGCAAGGGAAACGGGCCGGCGGGTACTGTACTTTTATTAGCGATTATAAGGCACCGTTTATTTTCTCCAACTTCAACGGCACATCCGGCGATATCGATGTGTTGACACATGAAGCGGGGCATGCATTTCAAATGTACGAGAGCCGCGGCTTTGAGGTGCCGGAGTATCAATTCCCAACGCTGGAAGCCTGCGAAATTCATTCGATGAGCATGGAATTTTTCACCTGGCCTTGGATGGATTTATTCTTTGAAGAACAAGTCGATAAGTACCGGTTCGATCACTTGGCAAGTGCCGTCATCTTCATTCCTTACGGCGTGGCGGTCGATGAATTCCAGCATTACGTGTATGAGCATCCGGAGGCAACGCCGGCGGAACGCAAGCAAGCTTGGCGGGAAATTGAGCGCAAGTACGTTCCTTACCGAAACTATGCGGATAACGCCTATTTGGAACGGGGCGGATTTTGGCATAAACAAGGACATATCTTCAATTCGCCGTTTTATTATATCGATTATACCCTGGCGCAGATTTGCGCGTTTCAGTTCTGGAAGAAGATGCATGAAGACCGCGAAGCGGCGTGGGCTGACTATTTGCGCTTATGCCAGCAAGGCGGCAGTCAATCCTTTACGGAGCTGGTTCAAACGGCCGGCTTGATTTCTCCGTTTGAAGACGGTTGCGTCACCTCGGTGATCGGCAGCATTGAAGCGTGGCTGGACGGGGTGGACGATAGCGCACTCTAATAAATTACCTATTCGACGTTTGCAAACGATTTGATTTGCAGACGTCTTTTTCTTTGAGAGATAATAAAGTGATAAGACTTCATCGCCTGGAGGAATGAACGATGGATTATGTGAAACTAGGGAATACAGGATTAGACGTCTCCCGAATTTGCCTGGGCTGTATGAGCTTTGGTGAAGTGGTGCCGGGATGGCATTCCTGGGTGCTGGATGAAGAGAAGGCGCGCCCGATCATCCGAAGAGCGCTTGAGCTGGGCATCAATTTCTTTGATACAGCCAACGTGTACGCAGCGGGAACCAGCGAAGCGATCACAGGGCGCATTCTTAAGGAGTTTGCGAACCGGGACGAGATTGTCCTCGCAACCAAAGTATGGGGACGCATGCATCCGGGGCCAAACGGGGCCGGGTTATCGCGGAAAGCTATTTTAAGTGAAATCGACAAAAGCTTGAAACGGTTGGGTACCGATTATGTGGATCTTTATATTATCCATCGCTGGGATTACAACACGCCAATCGAAGAAACGATGGAAGCCCTGCACGATGTGGTGAAGGCGGGGAAAGCCCGGTATATCGGTGCTTCTGCCATGTATGCCTGGCAGTTCCAGAAGGCCCAGTATATTGCGGAGAAGAACGGTTGGACCCGGTTTGTTTCTATGCAAAACCACTACAACTTGATTTATCGGGAAGAGGAGAGGGAGATGGTGCCGCTCTGCCAAGATCAAAATATCGCCCTAACGCCTTACAGCCCGCTTGCTTCCGGACGTTTGATTCGCGATGCCTCGGTCACCACCCAACGCTCGGAAACCGATGCGATTCAAAAATCCAAGTATGATCCCACCGCAGCGGCGGATCGCTTTATTATTGAGCGTGTAGCAGAGCTGGCGGAAAAACGCGGTGTTCCTCGAGTACATATTGCGCTGGCCTGGCTGCTGCAGAAGGAACAGGTCGCTGCACCCATCGTAGGCGCAACGAAAGTATCGCATTTGGAAGATGCAGTGGGGGCGTTATCGCTCAAACTCAGCGAAGAGGAAATGGCCTATCTCGAAGAACCGTACGTACCGCATCCGGTGGTAGGGGCAGAGTAAAAGTTATCTCTCCGGATCGTTTAGTTTACGCAAGCGATACGCGTTCATCGCGAATTCACGAAGCTCTTCCAGGATGGTGTAGTTCGCCCATGCGCCCGCAAGTGCTCCGATTCCAGGTACCATCTGGAGCATTTTTCGGAAGTCGATTGCATCGCGATATTCAATCTGAAAGGTCTCCCAGTCCAATGTGTTGGCATATGGGGTATCGCTTGCCCATTGCTCTTGTTCGATATGCCACTGCTTGATGGAGTGTAGGATCTTAGCGCGGTTATGCGGGCTGGCGAACGTCATTTGAAATACTTTGAGAGTAAACACACGTTCGGAAAATACTTTCGTGTCATATCCATAGACATGAGCCAGTTCGAAAAGAAATTTCATTTTTATGGCAATGAAAGCCGGAAAATCTACCGCATTCAGCACTAGACCGCCAGCTCCGGTTCCAGCGCCTTCGGCTACCGCAATTTTTTGATATAAGCGAAACAGTTGGTTCGCTTCTTGATCCGCGGTTTCCAGTTTAATTCCGCGCTGGACCGGACGCTTTGGCGTATATTCCGCCCCAAATAGCGCCGTGCGCACGATGGTGCGTATGGTGGTCGTAATGATCTGGTGCATTTTCGGAGGGATCAGTTGATTCACTCGCTGACTGATGGACTTTGACGTTTTCTCTAACCATCCCGCCGGCTTAAACATGTTGTGCTCCCATACGGCGATTTCCTTCCGCACCTGCTGTTCGTAACTCACCCAATCGCCCCCTTCAAAAGATCTCAGTTATGTTTAGTGTATCGAAGATCATCTTGAAATTGTATGGACCGAAGGCGGTTTGGGTTCCTTGACTTTAGTCCAGGATATCAAGGTGATTTTTTAGGGGGTAATGATAATAAGCCTAGGCATCCGTAATGTCATAACGGGCACGTCCCGTCTCTACTGATATGGTGTGACCGTCGATATGGGCTTGCTTCAACTCTTTTACCGGAATGAGATACGTATCCTGGGGAAGAGGAACCTCCGTGCCGCCAGGTTGGATGATCCAACCTTCACCCCGCAAATACAAGACAGGCCCGCCTGTATAATCATCAAACATATGGCTGTGATCGTCATGGATCCCTTTCTGTTCTAATTTCAGTTTGATCTCGTCGAGATCGCCTTGTTCTAGCTTGCGGATATGCAAATTGCCGCCGATATGCGCCTCAAGCCAATCCATCACAGGTTGAAGCTGCTCATTCATCTGCATCGGCTTCCTTTCGTTTGCTGTTTGCGTTTGACATGAGGGGGCCGCAGGATCCCTGAAAACCATCATTCATTTTGAGATCATTCAAGTGTTCGCGCATGTCTTCATCCCCCGGCAGATCCGCTGCCAGTTGGACCATTGGCGGACGAAACTCCACATGCCCGCGTTTGCCGGCTTTGCTCATCTTATTTGCACTCCTTCCACCATCTATAAAGGATAATACGGAATGTACGTAGTATGACCTTTGGTTGCCGAGCTTATCCTTTGTCTTTTTCCAGCAGTTTCAACAACGGACGTAACGCAACTATACAAACAACGGAAGCGTCTAACCTTTTAAAAGACAACTAGAGAGGTAGACAGATGAAACATAAAATGATGACGATGGTAGGTGCTGTTCTCAGCTCCATGTTTATTTTGGCAGGGAGTGCTGCAGCTGAAGAACGGTTTTCGGATCTCCAGCATGTGAAATGGGCGGAAGACAGCATTACCTACATGGCGGACAGGGGAACTGTTGCTGGAGTTGGAAATGGGAAGTTTGCACCAGAGAAACCAGTGACTCGGGCGCAGGCCGTAACTTTTCTCGTAAGAGAGCTGTATCCGGAGCAACTGCAATCCGGGGCGGTAAGCCCAAGCTATACGGATGTACAATCAACCCATCCTTTTTATCATGAAATTGGCATTGCCGAGCACTATGGGCTGGCCAGCGGGTTTCCCGATGGTTCCTTCCATCCAGATGCAGCGATGAGTCGTGCGGAGACCGCTGCATTTTTAACTCGCGCATATGCGCTTACGACAGGGGGGATGTCGGTTAGCTTAACAGATGTTCAGCACCATTGGGCGGCTGAGCCCATTCAACTCATGAGCTCCAATGGACTGATCGGCGGGTATACCGATGGCACGTATCGGCCAGATCGTTCCGTTACGCGAGCGGAGTTTTCGGTGTTTCTGGCCCGGGTGATTCGCTTTGAACGTGAAGCGGCCATCGCGTTGCAGGACTGGGACAAGTTGATCTCCTATATGACATTGAGCGAACAAGTGGGCCAAATGCTGATGCCTGACATGAGGCAATGGAATGGCCAACCGACCACTACCGTAAATGAAGGATTGAAACGCACCGTACAGGACTTGGATTTAGGCGGGATGATTCTTTTTGATAAAAACATCGTGAATGCCCGTCAGGTCGTACAGCTCACCCATGATCTGCAAAAAGAAGCCGGAGAACTTCCGCTCTTTCTTGGCGTTGACCAGGAAGGCGGCGTGATTAAGCGCATCCCCGGGGGAACGAATCTGCCAGGTCAGATGGCGCTGGGCGCATCCGGAGATCCGAAACTGGCTAAAGCGGCGGGAAAGCTCACAGGGGAGGAGTTGCGGGCGCTGGGATTGCAGGTCAATTTTGCTCCGGTCCTCGATGTGAACAGTAATCCAGATAATCCCATCATCGGGATGCGTTCCTTTAGTGCGGACGCGGATTTGGTATCACGACTTGGTCTCGACACGATTCAAGGGCTGCGTCAAGCTGGGGTGATCGCAGCTGTGAAGCATTTTCCAGGGCATGGGGATACGACCGTGGACTCCCATTTGGGCTTGCCCGTCTTGACGCATAACCGAGAGCGGCTTGATGCGGTGGAGCTGAAGCCGTTTCGGACCGCGATTGAAGGCGGTGTGGAGATGATCATGACCGCACATATTGCCTTTCCGGCGATTGAGAATGAGCATGTGAGAAAAGCAAGCGGTCGAACGAGCTGTTAATGCGGGCGTTGATATTATTCTGATGCCGCAGGATCCGGAAGCTGCCCATAAAACGTTGGTTCAAGCAGTGAAGAAGGGGCGTATTCCGGTGGAAACGATCCACAAGTCAGTGAAACGTATCTTGGAGTTGAAAGCGAAATACGGATTATTTGATGAAGAGGATCCCCTTACTCAGAAGTTCAGCGCGCTCAAAACGATTGGTTCTGAGGAACATCGGGCGGTAGAGCGGGAAATTGCAGAGCGAGCCGTCACCGTCCTCGCCAGCCGTGATGGTGCAAATCCTGATTCCATTCAACCAAGTGACAGGGTTGTTATTGCGGCATCCGATCAGGAGCAAGCGGAGCAGCTCCAAAGACAGCTGACCCAAGCTGCCGGCAACCTGTCGCTAAAAACGGAGATTGCCGTGATGAGTCAAGGCAATACATCAGGGGCGCTTCAGACGATGGAGCAAGCGGATTATGTCATCTTAGCCTCCTATCAGTTCCGTAACGTAGCTAGTGAGTTCGGATGGTCCGATATTCAAACGGTGGTTGATACGCTAAACAAGGCGAATAAGCGGTACGTGCTCTTATCCCTGGGCAATCCGTACGAAACGATGTATGTGCAGAATGTGCGCTCAGCGCTTGCCGTTTACGGAAAACAGGAACCCAACACTCAAGCGGCGATCCAGGTGCTGCTTGGTCAGTTAAAGGCAGAGGGAGTCTTGCCAGTGGGCGCGCAATCGAGGCAAAAATGAAAAAATTTAAGAAATGAAAAGAAAGAGATAATTTATTTTCTACCCTCGGTCGATATAAATCATAGAGAAAAAATTTTGTGGAGAGGGAAATCATTAACATGGCAGAGCACAAGGATCAGGAGAATGAAATCATATCCAAGGAAAAATATACCACAACCCTGGAAATCACCTCCTTATCTGGGGAGCGAACCTTTCGACAAATCTCCTTCTTTAAAGAGGTTGGACAAGCTCCAAACATGGGAGACTTTATCCATCTCATCAAAACAGAGCTAGGGGAAGAAGTTGAAATCAGAGATTTAGCTCCCTACTGGGTGTTCAAAACCGTACTTGGGCATCCTACGAACATCAAAAATATTCGCGTCGTGCGAACGATGAAGGATAACACTTTTCAGAAGGTGACCTTGCTTTGAGATAGATTGAGGATGGATAACCCGTGCATGTGCGCGGGTTATTTTGTTTTTCCAGCCGCAACAACAAGCTCCTTAAAAATAAGGAGTCAAACATAAAAAATCGAAAGTACCGGATCAAACGAGGCAATTTTATAATGAAGGTAAGTTTTCGAAAACGATAGATTCACCAGCTTTGTCTCTCAAAATGACGTGCTATAATAGGGCGAAACTAAATGGAAGCCGAAGGTGAAAAGTTCATGAACTCCATTTTGCAACCGATTACAGCACGCTTGCGCAATCTGCGCCTGGTTCACAAATTGTTTATCGGCTATATCCTGCTGATCTGCATTCCGTTTGCCGTATTTGGATTTATCTTTTATAGACAGATGTACAACAATCAGTTGGATCACTTGAAGAGCGGGAAATCTCAGATGTTAGAGCAGTCTTACCGGAACTTGGAGGTCGATCTGACGAAAATCGAAGCGATGCATGCCCTGTTTCAAAACAACACCAGCCTGACGGATTACTTGGGAGGATTCAGCGCAACCGATTGGGCGGAGGCGTACAGGTACAAGCGGGAGATTAGTCCAACCTTCTCCTTTGCCTACATTTCCAACCAGCTGGTCGACAAAATTACCATGTATAAAGCGAATCCGGATCTTCCAATTCTTTCCCCTGAAGTTCAGGATATCGCCAGATTTACCGATACACCGCAGGCTGAGGAAGTTCAGCTTCTTACTCCGAACAAGGGGCTTTGGGCATACGAGAAATCGAATTCGCTGAACGTGCTTCCCGCGATCCGCTATTTGCACAAGATGTACAATAACAGCTACACCCGTTCCATCGGCGTCTTGCAAATCTCGTTAAACGATGGCCTCTTTAAACAGTTCTTCGATGCCCAGCAGAGCCCGGAAGACGTATGGAAGATCGTGGCGGATGACAGCGGGAACCTGCTGTATGAAGAACCGGACAGCAAGCTGAAGGAACGGGAGAAAAGGGAGATTCTCCATCAGCTGCCACAAGCGGGGATAACCACCTTCTTCACGAAAGATCATCGATACTTGATAGGTGCCGCGAAAATAGAACGTTTTAACCTGACGGTGGTAAAGGTGTATGACACGCGAGATGCTCTGGATTTCTGGCAGACGACTGGACTTTCGCTTGGTGTGGGAATCCTCCTGCTTACCGGGTTATCCGTAGTCTATTTTACGATCGCCACGTCGATTACCTTGCGAATTGTCCGGTTCTCCCGCCACTTAAGAAGAGTGGAGGATCCGAAGCAAGCCGTATACTCCGGGGAAGGGGGTTCGGATGAAATCGGATTTCTGATTTCTTCCTACAACTTGATGATCGGCCGGGTGGATGAATTGACACAGATGGTGAAGCAAACGGAACTGCTCAAGAAGGAAGCGGAGATCAAAATGCTGCAGGCGCAAATCAATCCCCACTTCCTGTACAACACGCTGGAAACGATGTGTATGCTGGCTGCGCTGAACGAAGATCATGAGGTCGCGGAAATTGGCCAAAAGCTGGGGAAGCTTCTCCGATACAGCTTGTCCAAAACGAAGGACGTCAGCACCTTAGGCAAGGAACTGGAGAACGTTCGACATTATCTCGATATCCATCAAGTGAGGATGGGGGATAAGCTTCAAATCGATTTCCAGATTGATATGGAAGCGCTTCAGATTCCTTGCCCAAGATTTATCCTGCAGCCTTTAGTTGAGAACAGCCTTCTCCATGGGTTCAAAAACCTTAGAGGGCCGGCAAATCTGCGTTTGGAAATGACCCAGCAGGCAGCCGGTGTGGTGTTGAAAATAGCGGACAACGGAACCGGGATCCCGGCAGAACGGTTGTCACGCATTCGTGAAGTATTGGAGGGCGTTCTGGCGGTCAACCAACTCTCTTCTTCCGGCGGGATTGGCTTGCATAACGTGAACGAGCGGCTGAAAGCTTTCTATGGAAATGAAGCCGGGCTTGCGATTCAAAGCATTGAAGGGCAAGGAACGACGATAACGACCTTTCTTGGACGTGAAGGAGGACGCCATGCTTAAGCTGATGATCGTGGACGACGAGGCTATTATTGTCAAAGGCATGCAGCATCTGATTCGTAAAATGAAGACGCCATTCACGGATATTGTAGGGGTTAGCGACAGTGTCGAAGCGCTGCGGATCGCAGAAGAGTTCCAACCGGACGTCCTGATTACCGATATCCAAATGCCGGAGCTGGACGGACTGGATTTGATCCTGGCCGTTACCGAGAAGCAGGCGGCGACTCGTTTTGTGATTTTGACTGGCTATGAAACCTTTGAATATGCCCGGAAGGCGATCCGTCTTCAGGTCAAAGATTATTTGCTGAAGCCGGTGGATCACCTGGAGCTGTCCAACCTCTTAAATCGATTGTCGATGGAGATTGTTGAGGAGCGGAAAACGCTCAAGGAGGAGAACCCGAAGCAGAAGTCCGGCCAAGTCAATCATTCGGGAAGCAATTACAACATCCGGAGGTTTAAGAACTTTATCCAAAGCAACTATATGCGGGATATCTCGCTGGAAGACGTCGCGGAATATCTGGACCTTCATCCGAGTTATGTATGCAGTCTACTAAAGAAGGAGACGGATCAGACCTTTGTTCAGTATTTGCGAAGCCTGCGGATTGAGAAGGGCAAAGTGCTATTGCGGGAACTGCCCCATCTTCCGTTAGAGCAGGTTGCCAATGCGATCGGCTTTAAAAGTCAGGCTCATTTTTACAAAGTGTTCAAGCAGGAATGTGGTGTGACGCCGGGAGACTACCGGGCGATGCAACAGTAGAACTTCTTAGCAAACCGACTTCCAGACACAAAGGGTGAGGCATGTGAACGTAGTAGAAATTGAAAAGCGTACCGTGAACTGGAGAATCGAAACCGGACACCGCTTTCGCGCACTGTGGAAGTATCGCTGGCTTTATCTCTTTATGATCCCGGGAATCGTGTACTTCATTCTCTTTAAATATGTCCCGCTGTGGGGGCTGATCATGGCTTTCAAGAATTATCAGCCATATGCGGGTCTGATGGGGAGCGAGTGGGTTGGTTTAAGGCATTTTGAAAGATTTTTTGGCATGGATGAGTTTTGGCAGTTGTTCCGCAACACGCTTCTGCTGGGCTTGTACAATACGGTGATCTTTTTCCCCGTCACCATCATTCTTGCTTTGCTGCTTAATGAAATTCGCAGTGAGCTGTTCAAAAGATTTGTCCAGACGCTGGTATATGTTCCGCATTTCCTATCCTGGGTGGTCATCGCTGGGATTACCTATGTGCTGCTTTCCACTGAAAACGGTATCATTAACAGCTGGATTACGAGTTTGGGCGGACAACCGGTAGAGTTTCTGACGAGTACAACTTGGTTTCGCCCGCTGATTATCCTTCAGCTCATTTGGAAGGACGCGGGGTGGGGAACGATTATTTTCCTGGCTGCTTTGGCTGGAGTAAATACGCAGCTGTATGAGGCAGCGAAAATGGACGGGGCGAACCGGTTCCGGTTGCTCTGGCATATTACGCTTCCGTCCATCCGCAGTGTGATCGTGATTCTGTTCATCTTGCGATTAGGCACGTTCCTGGATCTTGGCTTTGAACAAATCTTTCTGATGCTGAACGCGATCAACCGCGAGGTGGGTGAGGTGTTTGACACTTACGTATACCGCGTGGGCCTCATGCAGGGGCAGTTCAGCTACAGCACGGCGGTCGGGTTGTTTAAATCCGTGATCGGATTTATTCTGGTCATCCTCGCCAATAAAATTGCCAAATGGTTTGGCGAAGAAGGCATCTACTAGAAGGGAGGCAAGGAAATGCATACGCATCCAACCAAGTGGAGCCGGTTGTTTGACAGCTTCAATTATGTGCTGCTGGGGCTCGTGGGGCTGGCGATGTTTTTGCCGTTTGTGTATGTGCTGATCACATCTTTTTCAAATCAAAATGTCGTATGGCCCACGCAATTCTCCTTGGAACCCTATCGGTATATCTTCTCCACTCAAACGTTTATCCGCAGTATCGGCGTATCGGTGTACATTACCGTGCTGGGAACGTTTCTGAGTTTGTTAGCCACGGCGCTGATGGCTTATTCGCTGTCGTTTAAGTTTTTGCCGGGGCGCAGCGGGATCCTGCTGATGGTGCTGTTCACCATGGTGTTTCAGGGCGGGATGATTCCAACCTATTTCGTTGTAAAAAATCTTCATATGCTCGACAGCACCTGGTCTTTAATGATTCCAGGGCTGATCAGCGCCTTTTATCTGATTGTGATGCGGGATTTCTTCTCAACCGTGCCGATGGAGCTGATCGAATCGGCGAAAATTGACGGTGCGCATGAATTAACGGTGCTGTTGCGGATTGTACTCCCGCTATCCCTGCCGGCGTTGGCTGCCTTTGGGTTGTTTTACGCTGTAGGCATCTGGAATCAATACTTTAATGCCATTTTGTACATCAATGAACCGGATTTATGGCCTGTTCAGGTCATTCTCAGACAGATCGTCATTCTGGCCTCTGCTGGCTTAGGGGCGGGGGATGGCGGAGAAAGTGTGGCCTATTATGGCCAAGGCGTCAAAATGGCGGTCATCGTCGTATCGACGCTGCCGATCATGATCGTGTACCCGTTTCTGCAAAAACATTTCGCGAAAGGGGCTCTGTTAGGTTCGGTAAAAGGATAACCGGCAGAGCTCTTCAAAAGGGAGGAGATATCGATATGTTGCAAAAACCACTTCGTTGGAAAAGCTGGTGCCTCGGGGCGCTCGCCCTTATTCTGACCGGTTCGCTGCTTGCAGGGTGCGGCTCCAAGGAAAACAGCGCAGATTCGAGCAGCAGCGCCGCATCAAGCGATCAACCGCTGAAGATCAAAATGACCCTGAATTTTGACGGCAAAGAGGTTCCGTCCAAAGATAATGAAGTTGAGAAAGCGATCGAGCAATATACGAATACGGATTTAGATATCACTCATATTTCAAGCAACGATTTCTGTACCAAGCTCCCGGTGATGATCGCTTCCGGCGAATTGCCCCAAGTGCTTGCCAGCTGCGGTGCGCCCAATCAATCCTATCTCATTACGGCGGCCCAAAACGGCGCCTTCTGGGATATTACGGATCTGATTAAGGAGTACAAAAATCTGTCCTCCATGCCGCAGCTTGTCTATGACAACGTCTCCATTGACGGCCGGTTGTACGGGATTCCGCGTTTCCGTCCAGTCTCCCGGTACACCTCGGTATTCCGTCAGGATTGGCTCGACAATCTCGGGATACAGCCGCCGCAAACTATTGATGAGATGTACGAGGTCCTTAAGGCATTTACCGAGCAGGATCCAGACCAAAACGGCAAAAAGGACACGATCGGCTTAACGGCCATGATCTCCAACACGTCCTTGTCGTTTGATCTTGGGGTTGCCTTCGGCGCGCCAAACAACTGGGGCGAAGTGGATGGAAAGTTCGTGAAGGCCGAAGAGACACCCGAGTATCTGAACTATCTCAAGTTTATGCGCAAGCTGTTTGAGGAGGGCTTGATGAACAAGGATTTTGCTACGATTGATGTAGGTCAAAACGAAGGGAACTTGGAGAATGGCAAAGCGGGCGTGATTAATGCTACGACCAATAACGTATTAGGCTTCCAGACCCGCGTTGAAAAAGTAAACCCGGATGCTAAGCTCAATTTTGTCAGCGCTTTGGAAGGACCAAACGGAAGACGAGTTGCCGCCGACCGCGGCTCCAACGGGATTCTGATGTTCCCGAAATCCAGCGTCAAGAGTGAAGCCGAACTGAAGCAGCTGCTCACCTTCTTCGACAAGCTGGCAGATAAGCCCATGGCAGATCTGCTGGAATGGGGGATTGAAGGCAAGCATTACGAAATGAAAGATGGCAAGCCCGTTCGCACGAATCAAGAGCAGTACGACAATGAAGTATCGTTCCCTTACAATAAACCGCTGGTGACCGTTCCATTAACGGACATCAAAACTCCTGGTGATTTGGATCCGATCTCTGAGAAAGTGCTGCAGGTCGAGAAGGACAATGAGCAATATGCGATCAAGGATCCGACCATGAGCTTAGTGTCTGATACATGGGCAGAGAGAGGCGCAGAGCTCACGCAGATTCTGCTGGATGCCAAAGTTCAGTTTATTATGGGGAAAATCGATGAAAACGAATGGAAACGGCAAGTCGAGAAGTTCAAGCAATCTGGCGGAGACAAAGTGGCTGAAGAATATGCGCAAGCCTTCGCCAAAGCTCATTAATCAAGGAAACTGCGGGATGAGTGGAAATCGGAAAAATGCTTTGGAGGGAAATACTCATGGAACTTGAGGCGCAAAAACGACAAGCAGATCCTTGCTGGCTGCGATATGCGGCTGTGGATCACCCGGAAATGTTAGAGCAATACCAGAAATGGTGCAGGGAGCTGGTCACGCCTACAAATCCAAGTCCACTTCTGACAAGTGTGATCTACGAGCTTCAGAAGGGGATGGAATCGATGTTGCATATGAAACCTCAGTGCGTCCACGATCCCGCCGAAAAATTCTCGGTATGGCTTGGAGTCAGAGGACAATCGGATCAATTCGACGAAGCGCTAGCCCCGCTGGCTGAAGCATCCGAAGACAGTTATGTGATCAAAACGTTGTCTCAGGACGGAAGGAAACACCTGCTTATTGCAGGTGTTTCTGAGCGGGGTGCCTTATACGGGGCTTTCCATCTGCTTCGCCTGATGCAAATGGGGGAATCGATTGAAGCGTTGAATATTCAGGAATCTCCCGATAACGGTCTGCGGATGATCAATCAGTGGGACAACCTGGATGGCAGCATTGAACGCGGGTATGCGGGAGGCTCTATTTTTTACAAGAACAACGAGATTCAATCGGACCTGACTCGCGTGCAGGAGTATGCCCGGATGCTAGCTTCTACGGGAATTAACGCCATCGCCATCAACAATGTGAATGTGCATGAGCGTGAATCATGGTTAATCAAGCAGCCAATGTTAGCCGAGGTGGCGAGAATTGCGGACATCTTTCGGAAATATGGGATCACCACCTTTCTCAGCATCAACTTCGCCAGTCCGATCGTAGTGGGACATCTGCCAACCGCCGACCCGCTAGACGAGGATGTGATCGCATGGTGGAAAAAGGCAGCCGATGACATTTACGAGGTCATTCCCGATTTCGGTGGTTTTCTGGTCAAAGCCGATTCTGAGTCCCGCCCTGGTCCGTTCACCTATGGCCGGAATCACGTCGACGGAGCCAATATGCTGGCCGAAGCGCTGAAGCCGTATGGCGGCCTGGTCATTTGGCGCTGCTTCGTCTATAACTGCTTCCAGGATTGGCGAGACCGTACAACCGACCGGGCCAAAGCAGCGTATGACCATTTTAAGCCGCTGGACGGACAGTTTGAGGACAACGTGATTTTGCAGATCAAAAACGGTCCGATGGACTTTCAGGTTCGAGAGCCGGTATCGCCGCTGTTTGGTGCCATGCCGGATACTAACCAGATGCTGGAGCTGCAAATTACCCAGGAGTATACGGGTCAAGCCAGACATGTCTGTTATTTGGTTCCGCAATGGAAGGAAATTCTCGCGTTTGATACGTATGCTCAAGGCGAAGGATCTGAAGTTGCCAAAATCGTATCCGGTTCGCTGTATGGCCGGAAATTAGGCGGTGTTGCGGCGGTTTCCAATATCGGCGATGATCGGAATTGGACGGGGCATATTCTGGCTCAAGCCAATCTATACGGGTATGGACGTTTGGTCTGGAATTGCAACCTATCAGCGGAGCAGATCGCTCGAGAATGGATTGCGCTTACGTTTGGCAGCGGGTCTACTCAACGAACAGAGGTGATCCTCAACCTCTTGATGACCTCGTGGCTGACTTATGAGCAATATACCGCCCCGCTTGGCGTGGGATGGATGGTGAATCCCCATCATCACTATGGGCCGAATGTGGACGGATATGAATACTCCAGATGGGGGACGTACCATTTTGCAGATCGGGACGGGATCGGGGTGGACCGCACGGTGAAGTCAGGCACGGGCTATACGGCCCAATATCGTGAGCCGAATGCGAGCCGCTATGAATCGCTGGATACGTGCCCGGATGAACTGCTGTTATTTTTTCACCATGTCCCTTATACCCATCGGCTGCATTCCGGCAAAACGGTGATCCAGCACATCTATGACACCCGCTTCGCTGGCGCGGAGCAGGCGCAACAGTTTCTGGACGCTTGGTTGACGCTGGAAGGGCAGATGGATGAAGAAGCGTTTGAGAACGGGCGGAGCCGTCTTCTGGAACAAGCGGAGCATGCCCGGGAGTGGCGGGATCAGATCAATACGTATTTTTACCGTAAATCCGGGATTCCGGATGAGCAGGGGAGAACAATTTATTAAATTCATGATGCAATAAGAAAGCGAGAGCAGATGGGATGAACTCAAAAATTCTTTTTAATGAGGGATGGACTTTTGCCAAAAGAAGTGTGGAACCTTCCGAGGTCCAACAAACGGCAATGGCAACTGAGGTTCAAGAGACCCTGAATCGATCGGAGCTGCAGGGGCTTACGTTTGAACCGGTTGATCTGCCCCATGACTGGTTGATCTATGATACGCTGAACCTTTATGAGAACAGCATCGGTTGGTACCGTAAAACCTTCTTTTATTCCGGCAGTACGGAAGAACAGGAGGTTGTGCTCGCTTTTGACGGCGTATATATGGATTCGACGCTCTATGTGAACGGTAAGCGGATCGGGGAATGGAAGTACGGGTACTCCTCGTTTGAACATGAGATGACAGAAGCGCTTGTGCTTGGGGAAAACGAAATCCTGGTTAAAGTCGTTCACTTACGTCCCAACAGCCGGTGGTATTCCGGGGCGGGGATCTACCGTAATGTTTGGCTGAAGACCCGCAGCCGCAGCGCTTATATCGAAACGAACGGGATCTATGTATCTACCCGACGCGCGGGGCAGGAATGGCATATGGAAATCGAGACGGAGGTGCGGATCGAACCAGAGCGCTATCCAGAGTTGATGCTGACACACAACCTGGTTTACAAAGGGGTTGTCGTGCAAACCTCATCAGCAACACTTGTACCTGCAATTCAGCCGGGGACGGGGATTCAAAACGTTCAAACCCTGAAGCTGGCTGCTCCTCGGCTTTGGAGCCCTAATGATCCTCATTTGTATACGCTCATTACGGAGCTTTCCTTACCAACGTCAGGGGAGAGCGCAGGGAGGGAAGCGTCTTTAGTTATTGAAAAGGTGACCCAACCCGTGGGGTTCCGCGAAGTGATCATGGATCCAGAGAAGGGGCTTTTCATCAACGGAGCTCCCTTGAAGCTTAACGGGGTCTGCGAGCATCATGATCTTGGAGCGTTGGGAAGCGCCTTTAACCAAGAGGCGTTAAGACGCAGGTTTCGCCTGTTGAAGGAGATGGGCGTGAACGCGGTCCGTACCGCTCACAACATGCCTGCCCCAGAATGGATGGATCTGGCAGATGAAATGGGGCTGCTTGTGGTGTCAGAAGCGTTTGATACGTGGGAGCGACCGAAAACGACGTATGACTATGCCCGTTTTTTTAAGGAATGGGCCTTGCGGGATGTAGAGAGCTGGGTCAGACGGGATCGGAACCACCCCAGCCTGTTGATGTGGAGCATTGGGAACGAAATCTATGATACCCATGCAGATGAGAGAGGGCAGGAAATCACCCGGATGTTGATGGAAGAAGTGCATAAGCACGACCCTAAACAGAACGGGAAGGTGACCATCGGTTCAAACTACATGCCTTGGGAAAATGCCCAGAAATGCGCGGATATCGTGAAAGTGGCCGGATATAATTATGCGGAAAAATACTATGAACGCCATTATGCCGAACATCCGGACTGGATCATTTATGGCAGTGAGACATCATCGGTGGTGCAGAGCCGGGGGATTTATCACTTCCCGTTGGAGCAGTCGATTCTGGCGGATGACGATGAACAATGCTCCGCGTTAGGCAACAGCCCAACCAGCTGGGGAGCCAAATCCGCGGAGGCCTGCATCGTGGCAGAACGGGATACGCCTTTCTCGATGGGGCAATTTCTGTGGACGGGGTTTGATTATATCGGGGAACCGACCCCTTATCATACGAAAAACGCTTATTTTGGCCAGTTGGATACCGCGACTTTTCCGAAAGATTCCTATTACATCTATCAATCGGCATGGACGGATTACAGGGAGCGGCCGATGGTTCATCTCTTTCCGTACTGGGATTTTAGTCCGGGTCAACTCATTGATGTTCGAGTTTGCTCCAATGCCCCAAACGTCGAGTTGTTTTGGAATGGGGTCTCTCAGGGAAGCAGGACGATTGATCATCAGCACGGACGCGAGCTTGTTCCCACATGGAAAATCCCTTATCAACCCGGGGAAATTAAAGCGATTGCTTATAATGAGCAGGGCGAAATTATTGCAACGGACGTACAAAGATCCTTTAAAGATGCTGCACGCATCAAACTTAAATCCGATAAATCATGGTTACTGGCCAACGGTACTGATCTGGCATTCATTGAAATCTCTATGGAGGATGAAGAAGCTAATCCAGTGCAAAATGCGAACAACCGAGTGACTGTAGAGGTCACGGGAGCCGGGCGGCTCATTGGATTGGATAACGGAGACAGCACGGACTACGATCCGTACAAAGGCACGAGCCGGAGATTGTTCAGCGGAAAAGCGATGGCCATCGTAGCGGCTAACCCAACTCCAGGCACGATCGTCGTGAAAGTCAGCTCGAAAGGGATGGAAAGTCAGAGCATCAGTCTTGAATCTCGGCCGGTAGATCCGGGTTCCATCACAGGGATTTCCGCTCACCTTGGAAATCAGAATTTGCCGATTGTGATGGGGGATAGGGATGAAATTCCGCTGCGAAAAATCGAGATCCTCACGTTATCCGGACAACAGCTGACGGCCAGGCTTTCCGAAATCCAACTGGAAGCCAAGCTTTACCCGGCGAATACCACCTACACGGAAGTGGAGTGGAGCGTTGTTAACGATGCGGGGATTCCATCTAACCTTGCTCAAATCGAGGCGGATGGACGTCAAGCGAGACTACATGCTCTGGGGGACGGGCGCTTCCGCGTTCGTTGCACGAGCCGCAACGGTACAGACAAAACCAAGCTGATCTCCGAGCTGGAGTTTCAAGCAGCGGGGCTGGGTGAGGCGCAGAAAGATCCATATGGCTTTATCTCGGCAGGATTGTACGATTATCACTATGGCGAGATCGGAAACGGCAATGAAAGAGGCGTGGCAACCAGCAGAGACGGGGAATCTCGGGTCGGCTTCCGGAATCTTGATTTCGGCCTACACGGGTCGGATGAAATTACGCTGCCGATCTTTGCATTAACCAGCGAGCCTTATCTGATTCAAATCTGGGAAGGGATGCCAGATGAAGAGGGCAGCGAGAAGATTGCAGAAGTGATATATCAGAAGGAAACCCGGTGGAATGTGTATCAGGAAGCGACGTTTCGTTTGAAGAAGCGGCTTCGCGGCATCTCTTCCATTTGCTTTGTGCTGCAGCAGAAAATTCATCTCAAAGGGTTCTCATTCACTCGCCAAAATCGGGCTTTTCAACAGAACGCGGCTGCGGAATGTGATCATATCTACGGGGACAGCTTCCGAATCGAAGGGACCAACGTGGAAGGGATTGGGAACAATGTGTCGCTGGAGATGAAGCAGCTAGACTTTGAGGAAGAAGGAGCAACAAAGCTGTTGATTTGCGGACATTCACCCATTGATAAAAATACGATCCATGTGCAGTTCACTGCAAATGGCAAAGAACACCGTCAGTTAATCGAATTTACACAAACGGACGGGTACGAGATCAAAGAATTCCCGTTAGAGCGCGTGACAGGCGTTCAGGATGTGACGTTTATCTTTTTGCCGGGCAGTCATTTTGATTTCAGTTGGTTTCAGTTTGTAAAGTAGAAGATAACAGAATATATATTATGTTAACAATGGATCGACTTTTGCAGAACAATTCATAAAGATTGATTTCATCCTATAAAATGAGTTAAAGTTAGCGGTGGAGCCGATCCATCGTTTTTTTATTGCTGTCCGTTGAGGGGGGATATTGATGACAAACAAAGTCACACTCAGTAACTATAGCTGCCTTTGGCCTCAGGAATTTGAGAAAGATCGTCATCGCATACTGACTTTGCTGGGGGATAAGGTGAAGCGAATTGAACATGTAGGCAGCACATCAATTCCTGGCATGGCGGCGAAGCCGATTATAGATATTGCGGTGGCGGTAGAGCGACTGACTATAATCGATGATAGTGCCATCTCGCTGCTTAGCCAGATCGGCTTTGAATACGTTCCGAAAGAGGAGTTCCCCTATCGGCTGTTCTTTCGAAGAGGCGAGTGGGGGAAGGGCACGCATCATCTCCATGTGTATGAATATCAAAGTGAAGATTGGAAGAACATGATTTTGTTTCGAGACTATTTAATTAAGTATCCGGATGTTGCGGCTCAATATTTGAACTTAAAGCGTGAATTAGCCGAGATTTGTTCTGATCGACAAACGTATACGTTGCGTAAAGCACCGTTTATTCAGAACGTAATTGCATTGGCGAAAGAAGAATTCAATCGAAATGGAATCTAAGTGATTGGATTGTAAATATTACAAACTAAAGACAATCAAGAGCTAATCATGAGCTTTGACAGAGTTCATTATGATATCGATATACATATGTACAAAATACGGGTTTTGTGAAGATGTCATAACGAGAAGGCCGCAGGAGCCTGATTAACTGCTTCCCGGCGATCTTGTATGCTTGGATTTTACTTATCCATATTAATGACAGCTTTACGCATCTCTTCATCCGTTAAGTGTGTATAGATCATCGTAGTTTGAATCGAGGCGTGGCCTAACTGGTTCTTCAGCCGCGGCACATCGTTATTCTCCTGATGATAACGCGTTGCGAAAGAATGACGCAGTGCGTGTACGGTTAATGCCGGCTTCCCAAAAGCCTTCGCATATTTCTCGATCAGCTTCTCAATTGATCTTGGCGTTAATCGCCGGTTTTTGCCTTTACGTCCGATCGGCGCGCCCATAAATAAGTAGGTTTCGGATTTTTCCGGTTTATACCGCGCTTCACGAATATTTAAATAATTTTCCAGATCCAACTTCGCTTGTTCACTGAAATAGACGTATTGTTCCTTGTTCCCTTTGCGAATGACTCGTACCAAGCCTTTGTTCATATCGAGATCTTCCAGGTTGATGCCGGCTACTTCAGATAATCGTAATCCGGATCCCAGAATTAAGGATACGATAGCAGTATCCCGTTCGCGATTAAATTCGTGAAATTGATTCAATCGTTTGTTCTCCCGGTTTTGCTCACCAAAATCATAAGCCACAAACTGCCGAAACAGCTCAAAATCATCGGCCCGCAAAATTTTGCCTTCAATCCGGTTAGCGATCGTTTCTTGGCTTTCTTTCAGTGCATTAAATTCAATCTTGGCCATCACATTACGCTCAAGATAAGGCTTCAGATCCGCGGTTTCCGCTTTATTCTGTAAATAATCAAACAGTGATTTGAGCGCTGATAACTTACGGTTGATCGTTAATTTGGAGTTGCCTAACTGATATTCTAGGAACGTCAGAAAGCTTTCGATTTCTCGAACCGTCAATTTTTCGAGTACAGACAGTTCAACTTCTTTCCGACTGGGAGCTGCGAATCGTTCAGCCACGAGCCAATCAAAGAAAATGATGTAATCATGACAATAATTCAGTAATGTGGTATGCGACAGTTTCCGTTTGCGCGTATCGATATATTCAGTCACGTACCAAGGCAAATCCGTTAATTTCTCATCAATGCGGCTCATATAATGAGCTTTGGTCGTTTTATCCATGTGGAACGCGCACCTCCTGTTTCTAGAATAATCCATATCTAATTATTCGTCAAATTATTATTTTACGTAATTATAATTTTTAAAAAAACCGAGTTGATCCCTGTAACAAATACCTGAAATCAACTCGGTTATTTCTATTCAAAGATATTCGATTGCTTGACTCTTTCATTGAGAATGATGAAATCGTTGTCCTGCAACGGTTCCACCTTCCCCTTTTGATAACCATTGCCTTTCGTAGAGAAGAAATCATGTGTGCTCGTTTCCGTACGAATGCCATTCAAGACGACGGGATGGACATCTTCTTCTTCAAAAAGAGGCTCCAGCCCCAGATTCATTAGCGCTTTATTCCCGTTATAACGTATATATTTCTTCACTTCATGGGTCAGTTCAATATCATCGTACAGCATTTCAGAATATTCGATTTCGTTATGATAAAGATCGTCCAGTAACTTCGGAACAAATTCAGTTGCCAAATGCTTCTCTTCTTCACTTAAACCTTCAAATACTTCTTGTGCAAGCAGGCCGACAAATACTCCATGGACACTTTCATCCCGAATAATCAGCTTGATTATTTCTCCGCTGGCTACCATCTTTCCTTGACCGGCCAAGTATAACGGATAGAAAAAGCCGGAGTAGAACAGAAAGCTTTCAAGGAATACCGAGGCCACCATTGCTTTATATAAGCTAAGACCATCTCCTGGCTTGATATCACGATAAATGGCATCAATTACGGACGTCTTATACTGCAGATGTTTATTTTCCTTTACCCATTCAAACGTGTCATTGATCATCTCAGCACTGGCCACTGTGGTAAATATCGTGCTGTAGCTCTTCGCATGAATTTCTTCCATAGCAGCCTGGAAGATGAGTATCGCTTTCTTCTGTTTCTCCTCTACATATTGTGCAATCATCGGCATGCCTACATTCCCCTGTTCGGTATCCAGCAGCGTTAAACCGCCCAGAACACGCATGTAAGCGAGCTGTTCTTTTGCACTCATCTTCGCCCATGATTTCAGATCTTTAGAGACTGGAATTTCGGTATCCAGCCAGAATTGCGAGGTATTCTGCGTCCACAGGAGCTCAGTATATTCTGTTTCAGGCGAGTTCCAGTTTACAGCTTCGTATCTATTCATTCACGTTATCCCCCTCAGACAACACAGCTAACGCATTCTTCTATCGTCTTCTTTTTTGTTCGGGTATAGTAAAGCGTCTTTAACCCTTTCTTCTGTGCATAGATATAGTACATGGCAAGATCACGCGTCGTAAGATCATCTTTAACATACAATACGGTAGATATTGCTTGATCAATATGTACCTGTACCTCAGCAACCAGGTCAATCAATTTAAACATATCCATATCATAGGCTTCTTTATAGTAAAAATAAGTTTCCTCACTCAGGAACGGCATCGGATATATCGTCTTGGAATCACCGTATTCCCGCTCTTCAATTCGTTGCGTAATCGGCGCGATCGAGGCGGTTGAGGATTGCAAATAGGAGATTGAACCCGTTGGAGCAATCGCTAAGCGATAGGCATGGTACAAGCCGTATTTTGCCACATCCTCTTTCAATTTCTTCCAATCTTCAATCGTCGGGATCTCATGTCCGTCAAACAGTTCCTTGACCTTGTCCGTTACTGGAGAATAATCCGTTGTTAGATATCGATCAAAGTAATTACCATTTGCATACTCGCTTTTCTCGAAGCCAACAAACGTTTCTTTACGTTCTTTTGCAATTAGCATGGACCGTTCAATCGAATAATAATTCATCATCATAAAGAAGGTGCGAACGAAGTCTCTTGCTTCTTTCGACTCATAGGCGATCTTGTTTTTAGCCAGGAAACCGTGAAGGTTCATCGCACCAAGCCCCACAGAATGTAGTTCACGGTTCGCTTTGGCTACTGAAGGAACAATCCGGACATCAGAACGATCACTAACCTCTGTCAATGCATCCATCGCATAATGAACGGTTTCTCTCATGCGCTTGTTCTTCATCACATTTACAATATTGAGAGAGCCAAGGTTACAGGAAATGTCCCGATTAATAATATCTTCTTCATCATAATCATTAATGATGGATACTTCGCTGAGTTGGGCAATTTCACTGCACAAATTCGAGAATTTAACCCGCCCCAGTTCTTTAAGGGCATGATTTTTATTCGCGTTATCAACGAACATGATATATGGATATCCGGACTCCATCTGCGTCTGAGCAATCTTGAGAATAAGGTCTCGTGCAGCGATTTTCTTCTTGCGGATTCTTGGGTTGTTAACCAACTCTTCGTACATGGCGCTTATATCCATATCGTCTAGGTGAATACCATACTCTTTGTAAACGGTCAAAGGGTAAAACAAGTACATATCCTTATCCTGTTCGACCAGCTCAAAAAAGATATTCGGCGCAACAACACCCAAGGAAAGTGTTTTAATGCGTATTTTTTCATCACTGTTAATCTTTTTGGTATCCAAAAACTCTTGAATATCAGCATGGAAGATATTGAGGTAAACAACTCCGCTACCATCGCGCTGCCCCAATTGATTCGCATAGGAGAATGCATCCTCAAATAGCTTCATGACAGGCAATACTCCACTTGCTTTCCCATCCAAGCCTTTAATCTGTTCATCTGCTGCCCGAATCTTGCTCAGATTTAAGCTTACGCCTCCACCAATCTTGCTTAGCTGAAGCGCAGAATTAATGGCAAAACCAATCGAATTCATCGAATCGTTAACCTCAAGCAAAAAACAGCTGACCAACTCCCCGCGACGCTTCTTCCCTGCATTCAGGAAAGTCGGCGTTGCGGGTTGATATTCCTGCGAAATGAGGATATCCGCATATTTCTTGGCCTTCTCGAAATCTCCCCTTGCCAAAAATAAAGACACGATGGCGATTCGATCTTCGTACCTCTCGAGCACTTTCGAGCCGTCATTGGTCAATAAGGCATAGTTATTATAGAATTTAAATGCACTCATGAAAGAAGGAAAACGGAATTTCTTCGCATATAAATACTCATAAATAAACTTCACTTCTTCGAATGTATATTGATCGAAAATTTCCTTCTCATAATAATCATTTTCAATTAAGTAATCGATCTTTTCTTTCAGGTTATGGAAAAATACGGTATTTTGATTGATATGGTCTACAAAGTAACTTCTGGCCGCTTCAAGATCTTTATGAAATTGAAAGCTTCCATTTTTTTGGACCATAATTTCATTGTTAAGCTGAATCCATTTGGCGATTTGAGTAGACAATCTGATCAACCTCCTGCTTAAATCGAGCGACATCTTTGTTTGTTCCACTTAGTTCAAACTTCATTAATACCGGCACATCATATTGTTCAGAAATCAGGTCAGCCGCATGTCCATATAATTTGCCCCAATTCATATTCCCGCTGGAAACAACTCCCTGAAGTAATTGTCCTTTATGGCTCAAGAATTCCTTGGTTGTCTGCGGCACTTGTCCAAACCCTGTTGTATAAGTAATCAATATAAAAGGTTCGTCGATTTGCAGATCCGGCTTGATTTGGTCACATACCATACCCAGCTTCTGAACAAATCTTTTGACATTTCCCGTTTTGGAATCAAACACAATTCTCATATGCACCCTCCTTTATCAGCCTATTTAGTCATATTAACCTGAAAGAGCTCACCTCAAATTGAGGCGAGCTCTTGGAACGACGCAATGGCGCAACCAAATAAAGCATGAAATCAACATCGATTTCTGCTGCGTCGTTTCACCCTCTCACACCCCGAAGATATGAAACCAAAGAAATGCGGCAGGTCTACTGGCTTGTGCTTCATCCTCCTTGAACCCTTCCCATATCATCGCTGAACACGATTCGATACAGTGGTATGTTCAACTCGTCCACACTTACAGTTGCGGGGGCAGCTCTGGGTTTACACCAGATTCCCTATTAAGTCACTGTTGACACCATCATTTCAAATATTAATTTCATCAATATTTTGTGAGAAAAATCCAGGAATGGACTATATATTGTGTTTATAAGTCTACCTTTTTTATTTATGAATAGCAAGTAGTTAAATGGCAAAGTATTTAACTTATTAGGATGGCCCCTTTCACCGAATGAATAATTCGCCCGGACGAGATGAATACGATCAAAATCCACCAAGCCAATCTTTATTGCAACGCAGACTGAATCAGCAACACCAAGCTGCTGCGCGTCACCTTGGCCTCGGCGGCAAGTCCAGCCAGATTGGCTTTTTTGCCGGAGAGAACAGCAATCGCTTCGGCAGCTTGTTTTGCGGTAAGCGTGCTTTTTGGTTGGAACGTTTCTTTACCAAGCACTTCGAGCGCCCCTGCTTTCTTGAGGGAACTTACCGCAGGCAGAGCCCAGCTTGGCACTTCCGAGATGTCGGTATATCCCGTGTCTTCAGAAGATTCCGATACCTGGAAGGCACGGCTGATCATGACCGCAAATTCAGCACGAATTACCTCGGCTTGCGGTCGGAAGGTTCCATCCCCATATCCTTCAACAATGCCGGCAGCTGCAGCTTCATTGATAAGCGAAGCATTGGGATCTCCGGAAATATCCGTAAATGCAGGCGCTTCAGGGTTTGTGCTTGGGCCTGCTGGCGTACCTCCAGCTTCAGCTGGCAATGGAGCACCTTTCAGATCGGTAATCCGTCCTTGAGTGGTGGCTTTAACCGTACCCACTTTGTCGAGATACTCATGGAACACTTCATAATCCACGAGGTTCAGCTCATAGAACCGACCGTCGTCCTTCGCTTGCTTCATCGAAGCGTAAAAATCCCCGCCGCTCGCCATAAACGAGTTCGTCGCCACAATGTAGTATGCTTTCGGATCGATATCGGAGTAGGTTCCACCTTCGTTTTGGATTTGGACTTTCACGATGCGTTGTCCGGATTGCGTCTTCTCACCGGTCACATCGTCGATCACTTCACCCGGCTTCGTCGAATCGTAGTAGAAGCGCAGGCCCGAAACTTGCGGGAACCGCCCTTCCCCATTTTCGACACCGCTCACACCGTTCTCCAGTGCAGCCACAATTTCAGCGCCTGTCATCTTCAGTGCCGTTAAATTGTTCCCGAACGGCATTGTGGTGAGCAGATCACCCAGGGTAATATCCCCAGCTTTAATCGAAGCACGAATCCCGCCCCCGTTTTGGATGGTTACATACCCTTTAACATCAGGCACTTTGACGATGCTCATGACCTTCGAGCGCATGCCATCAGCGATCAAGTCACCAAGATTCGTCTCTTGCTTACGTACGCTGCCGCGTTCGCCGTCCAAATCCGTTTCGGTCTTCCCGATCACCGTTTTCTTCAGATCTTCTAGCGGAGCAGCATATTCCTTCAGCTTGGCTTCCGCTGCGGCATCGCTCTTAATCAAAAAGTTGCCGGCATCATCTTTGGCATCCAGCGCAATTAACTCGCCTTTCCAAGCGGTTAGTTTTCCTTCGGAGTCAAAAGTGACATCCAGTTGACCTAAATTTTGATTATATTCGCCGGTCTGCACGATCAACGTAGGTTCTTCATCGGCATGATGGACCTCCGGAGCATTCAGAACGGTATGGGAGTGGCCGCCTACAATAATATCAATCCCATCGACGGCTTCAGCCAGTTGTTGGTCAACGGTATACCCTAAATGAGACAACACAACGATTTTGTTGATCCCTTCGGCTTCCAAAGCATCAACTTGCTTCTGTGTGCTTTCAACTTCATCCGCGAACTTGATGTCAGGACCAGGCGAGGATAACACGGAGGTTTCAGGCGTAGTTAAGCCAATGATCCCCACTTTCTCCCCGGCAATTTCCTTAATCACAGCCGGGTAAATTTGACCAGGCTCTCCCTTGCCTAGCTCGGAATGGCTTAACCCCTTCAGGTCTGCATCCGCACTAAAGTCCAGATTAGCGCTGACAAACGGGAACTTCGCCTGCTTAATGAACTCGGCTAAGGTACCTGGTCCTTTGTCAAACTCGTGATTCCCAAACGTCATGGCATCATACTTCAGCTCGTTCATAAAGAACAGATCGGCCAATCCGTTGAATTGATTGAAATATAACGTTCCCGAAAATACATCCCCCGCATCCAGCAACAACGTGTGATCGTTTCTTGCTGTGTTGATGGCCGTCACCCTGCGAGCGATGTTGTCCAGGTGGGCATGCGTGTCATTCGTATGTAGGACGCGCAGTTCGAAGTCCTTGGCCGCTGTACTACCGGATTCCGCCGCATTTACGGACAACCCCACCGCCCCAGAAGCAAGTCCTGCAACGAGGGTACTGATCGCCAGAAACTTGCCGACGGCTTTGTTTCTCCAAACCATTAATCTAATTCCTCCTCTACCATTTTTTGATACACTACTCTATTAAATATAAGTAGAAGAGTTTTTAAAGTAAATCATTTAAATCAAATTAATGATTATAATTTACAAATTTTCATGTTTCATGACATAAAAGAATAAAAACTGGGTGAATCGGGTATTTTATGATCGGCAAAAAGACTGAACTATAAGACAACAGGAGGTTACCTAATGGACAGTCAACGCGCGAAAGAGATTGTCGCTTCCCCTACTATGATCAACGTCACTTACGATGGAGAACCGGTGTACATTCAACATGTTGACGATAAGAAAGAAACCGCTCGGATTTATCCGCTTAGTCAACCGGAGAACGAAAAAGAAGTTGCATTATCCCAACTGAATGAACAATAAAACAAAGGCAGAAGGCTCTCGTTTGATGCGAGCTCCTTCTGCCTCTTTATTTTGCAAGCCATTTAACGTAGTTTACATAACATTTGTTATGTCACTATCATTTTCGATCGCACCAGCTAATACCATCGCATTGATGCCATTCACGAAGGCCTGACCGCTCGCTTTGATAATATCGGTGTCCATGGCACGTCCTGTGTAGGTTTTTCCTCCGGCCTCAAGTTGAATGTTCACCCGTCCGATCGCTTCCTTCCCATGGGAAATGCTGTTGATCTTATAGGAGGTCAGTTTGGCATCGATGCCAGTTAACGACTTGATCGCACTATACAACGCGTCGATCGGACCATCTCCAATTGCGCTGCCCTTCCGCTCTTGTCCGTTGATCTTCAAGGTGACGGTGGCCGTTGGGCATATGTCATTCGTCACGACTTGGAACGACGTGAGCTCGAACAGCGGATGAGCAGCATCGCTTGGCTCTTGATGTTCACTCAGCAGGTAATAAAGGTCATGGTCGTACACTTCTTTTTTCGCATCAGCCAATGTCAAAAACCGTTGGAACAACCGCTCAAACCCTACGGTATCCGATGTATCGAAGCCCAGCTTCTCCACCGCGTGCTTCACCGCATGCCGACCCGAACGGGCCGTCAGGATCAGTTCCATACTTTCCGCCCCCACCTCTTCAGGGGACATAATTTCATACACCTGCTTATCTTTCAACAGACCGTCTTGATGGATTCCGGAGGAATGAGCAAACGCATTGTCGCCGGTGATCGCTTTGTTCACCTGCACATCGAGCCCCGTTAAATGGGTCAGCAGCCGCGACGTACGAATCAGCTCCGTCGTATCGATGTTCGTGCGACAGCCGTACAGCCCCTCGCGTACCTTCAGTGCCATCACCGCTTCCTCCAGCGAAGCATTGCCGGCCCGTTCTCCCAGACCGTTAATGGTGCATTCAATTTTCTCGGCCCCGTTTTTGATGGCGCTTAAGGTATTGGCCGTAGCCAGACCGAGATCGTTATGACAATGGACACTGAGGATCACAGAATCGTCGAGGTTTTTCAGCCGCTCGTGAATGCGCCGGATCAGGTGGCCAAATTCCTCCGGCTCCGCGTAACCGACGGTATCCGGAATATTGATCATCGTCGCACCGGCTTTGACAACGGCTTCGATCGTCTTCCACAAATATTCAAAGTCCGCCCGCGAAGCGTCCTCGGTAGAATATTGAACCTGCGGCAGCAGTGTTTTCGCATATTTCACCGCATCGACACCCATTTGCAGAATGGCATCTTTGGAGCGGTTAAATTTCTTCTCCACATGGACGTTAGAGGCACCAAGCACGATATGGATTAACGGCTGTTCGGCCTCACGGATGCTTTCGTACACCGCATCAATGTCGGATTTTACCGCCCGTGCCAATGCGGTAATGCCTACACTGTCTCCTACGGTTCGGGCAATTTGCTGCACCGCCTGAAAATCACCTTGTGAGGACGCAGGGAAGCCGGCCTCAATAATATCTACACGGAGGCGCTTCAGCTGCTGAGCAAACTCCAGCTTTTGCCGTACGTTTAACTTGGCACCAGGGACTTGCTCCCCGTCGCGTAACGTTGTATCCAGTACGATAATGTTGCGGTAACGTTCCATCTGAAAGTTCCTCCTTGATTTTGGAATTTGGATTGAATCTATGTGAAGCGGGGTTGATTAAACCCGGACTTTAATCAACAAAAAAACCCCGTCTCTGCTATAGAGACGAGGTTGAACCCGCGGTACCACTCTAATTCATTTCACATGATGAAATGATCTCTTTCGATGGCGAACACCATCTATCCTTGTAACGGCGGAATCCCGGCTTACCCTACATATCAGGCAGCTGTTCATAGACGAGTTCAACATGACGGACGCTGCCGTTTCGCACCACCCAACGGCTCTCTGAAAGGTCAAATCACGTTTACTATTTCTAATCAACACATTTGGCAATATGGAATTATTGGATATTATATGCACCTAATAACGGATTGTCAACATAAAGAGAAGAAATCCATTATTCCGACTGGAGTTTGTCTCGAAACTCTTGAAACTTCAGCAGAGCCAACTGTAGCTGTTCTTTGTAGGAGCTCCAATTTTTCTCGTCTTTGATATAACTTGAGGTGACGTTCAGCTCATCACACTGCTGAATCAGTTCTTGAATAAGCTCCTGATTATCTTGTGCAACGGTAAGTTTATTATGCGCATCCAATTTTTCGTTCAAGGAACTTAATAACTGATTGGTCTCGTCAATGACCTCATACATGGCAGAACGAAGTTCTGCGGGCACTGCCTGATCCAGAGACGGACTATCCGTGCGATTCATCGAGTAGAAAACAAACCAACTATTTTCGGAGTACCCGTCAATTTTTCCTTGAATGTAAGCCGATTCTTCTTGATCGAGCTCCACTTGGGAGATCCGTTCCAAAATGTCTGCCAAAAGAGCGAGTTGAGTCGAATATTGATGATAAAAAATATTGTGGTACAAGGTGTACGCCTCGGAATTCGGATCATCTTTCATAGGCTGACTTGTACACGAGGTGAGAATGATCGATAGAACGAAGGCGATCAAAATTTTGGGATACATTAAATCACCTCATGATACCGAAGCGTGCATATGTTTAGGCGCCTCGTCCCACGGCACAGAAAACGCTTGCCCCTTTGCACAAAAGATCGAGGACGAGGTATATGCCGGATCGGCATTTTTATTATAGTCCTTCTGGGCGATGATCGTCTCAGCTTGATGGCAAGGCTCATAACCGCCAAATTTCAGCATGATTGAACCTTTCCCGTGCGTCATCGCTGCCAGCTCTGTTGGATAATCCATAAATGTCGCTACCGGAACGACACCTGAAATCACAGCCGTCTCTTCTCCCGTCTCCGGCGGATCAAATCGGCCATGCGCTTGCTGGATATCGGTTAACACTTTACCAAGCTGATCTAAGGGCACTTTGATTTTAAAATGATACACCGGCTCCAGCAGCACATTCTCTGCCTGCTCCAACGCCTGCCGAATCGCGCGGTACGTCGCCTCGCGGAAATCGCCTCCGCTGGTATGTTTGTTGTGCGAGCGGCCGGTGAGCAACGTAACGCGCACGTCCGTCAATGGCGAGCCGGTCAACAGGCCGTGATGCTCTCGTTCCAGCACATGTTGGCCGATCATATTTTGATAGCCTACGGACAAATCATCCGCGTGACAAGTATTTACAAACGTCACTCCGCTGCCCCGTTCGGCAGGCTCCAGCCGCAAATGGACTTCGGCATAATGCCCTAATGGTTCGAAGTGACCGCAGCCCTTCACCGATGTAGATATCGTCTCTTTATACAAAATCTCCGGCGGTCCAAACGTAATCTTCATCCCAAATCGTCCCTGGACGACCTGCTGCAAGATCTCCAACTGAATTTTGCCCATGACATGGATATGCAGCTCCTGCAGCGTTTCATCCCAGCGGGTTCCTAATGTCGGGTCCTCGGCGTCCAGCAGCTGAAAGACGCGCAGGACTTCCTTCAGATGGAGCGGCGGTTCAAATTGTACCTTCGACTGCAACGTGGGGGCGAGCTCACGGCGAATCGGGTCAACCAACGCCCCGATGCCTTCACCGGAAGATAGCGCCGTCAAGCCGGTTACCGCGAACAGTTCTCCTGCTTGAACGGAATCGGCCTGCACAAACCGCTGTCCGTTGTATTTGCGAATGGCGGTTATTTTCTCCGTGCGTTGTTCGCCTTCCGGGCCGTAGGTGAGTTCATCTCTCACTTTTAACGAGCCTTGTAACGCCTTGATGAAGGTGATGCGCGTCGCTTGCTCATCATGGCGAATTTTGTACACCCGCCCCGCAAACGGAAGCATCGGATCATACCGGGTCACTGTGAGACGATCCAGCGCCTTCAGAAACACGTCAATGCCGATATCCAGCAGCGCAGATCCCCAAAGGCAAGGAAACACATGGCCGTGTTGAACCATCCGTATGAGATGTTCGTTCCATTCGGCATCGGATAAGGTCCCTTCCAAGAACGGTTCCAGCAAGGACTCATCTCGTTCCGCAAGCCGTGCCTTATCCGTTTCGTCCAGTTGGCCGGTCGTTGCCCAAGCCGACAGATCCAGCACATCTCCGCTCAGCTCGCGGCGGATATCTTCCAGAACCCGGTCCGGGTCCGCTCCGGTACGATCCGTCTTATTGATAAAGAAAAACGTAGGAATTCCATATGCCCGAAGCAGCTGCCAGACCGTTTCCGTGTGGCCTTCCACCCCTTCCACCGCGCTTACGATGATCACCGCATAGTCGAGCACTTGCAAAGCCCGTTCCATTTCTGCGGAAAAATCGACGTGTCCCGGCGTATCCAGCAAAAAGTAGGTATTATCCCCGTATCTCATTTCCGCCTGGTCGGCAAATACGGTGATGCCCCTTGCCTTCTCGATCTCGTGACTGTCCAAGAAGGCATCGCGATGATCAACTCGGCCCCGGCTGCGAATCGTTTGCGTGTGGTAGAGCAACGCTTCGGCAAAGGTGGTTTTCCCAGCGTCAACATGCGCCAGAAGTCCAATCGTCTTGAACATAGCTGCGTCCCCCGCCGCTTAGTTAGTTCTTAAAGCTGTGGATCGGCGCCGGTATCCGGCCGCCCCGCTCAATGAATGGCGCACAGTTAAAGGCGTTAACCGGCATAATCGGCGCGTAGCCCAGCAAACCGCCAAACTCCACGACCTCGCCAACATCCTTGCCGATCACCGGAATAATCCGAACGGCGGTCGTCTTGTTGTTGACCATGCCGATAGCCGATTCGTCCGCGATAATGCCCGAGATCGTCGCGGCGCTCGTGTTCCCCGGAATCGCGATCATGTCAAGGCCAACGGAGCACACGCACGTCATCGCTTCCAGCTTCTCCAGCGTCAGTGCACCGCGCTGCACCGCTTCGATCATCCCGTGGTCTTCGCTGACCGGGATGAACGCACCGCTTAAGCCGCCAACGTAGGAGGAGGCCATGACGCCGCCTTTTTTCACGTTATCGTTCAAGATCGCCAGCGCGGCCGTCGTTCCCGGCGCTCCTGCTTCCTCCAAGCCCATCACTTGGAAAATCTCTGCGATGGAGTCGCCAATCTCCGGTGTCGGAGCCAGCGACAAGTCGATAATGCCAAACGGAACGCCAAGGCGCTTCGACGCTTCCTGTGCAACCAACTGACCTACCCGTGTGACTTTAAACGCTGTCCGCTTAATCGTTTCGCACAACGTCTCAAAGTCCTTACCTTTCACTTCCTCCAGCGCACGCTTCACGACCCCAGGGCCGCTGACGCCCACGTTGATGACGCACTCCTGTTCACCAACACCGTGAAATGCGCCCGCCATAAACGGGTTATCTTCTACCGCATTGCAGAACACCACCAGCTTGGCGCAGCCGATCGAACCCCGATCCGCTGTCCGTTCCGCGGTACGGAGGATGATGTCGCCCATCTTTTTCACCGCGTCCATATTAATCCCGTTGCGCGAGGAGCCCACGTTCACTGAGGAGCAAACCCGTTCGGTAACGGCCAGCGCTTCAGGGATGCTGTCGATCAGCACCCGGTCGCCGTTCGTAAAACCCTTCTGCACAAGGGCCGAGAAGCCGCCGATAAAGTTGACGCCTACTTCCTTCGCCGCCCGGTCCAGCGCTTCAGCCACCGGCACGAACGTATCCGTTTTCAGCCCGCCGGCAGCGATCGAAATCGGCGTTACCGAGATCCGTTTATTCACGATGGGCACGCCAAAATGCTTCTCCAGGTCCTCCCCGGTTTTGACCAGGTTTTCGGCAGTCCGGGTAATTTTATCGTAGATGTTCCGGTTAAAGACGTTCATATCCTCGTGAGCGCAATCCATCAGGCTGATGCCCATCGTAATCGTGCGTACGTCGAGGTTCATCTCGCGGATCATCGAATTGGTTTCTTGTACTTCAACGCGTGAGATCATAGTGTCCCTTCCCTTCCTCAGATCCGGTGCATCGTATTAAAAATATCTTCGTGCTGCAGCTTAATTTCCACACCGATGGAACGGCCCAGCTCCTGCAATTCTTCAACCAGCGTCTCAAAGCTCTTGGTCGGTGAAGAAATATCCACGATCATCATCATATTGAAATACCCTTGAATAATCGTCTGTGAAATATCAAGAATGTTCACATTGTGATCGGCCAAATACGTGCATACCTTGGCGATAATGCCTACTTTGTCTTTACCCAGTACGGTAATAATCCCCTTCAACCCAAGCTCCTCCTTTATGTAAGACTCCCGCCAGCGCGGACGAGTCATCTGCTTCGATTAATTATGGCAAAAGAACAGCGATTCTTCAATAAGGGCTTTCACTCGGTGACGCGGAAAAATAACGCAGCTCTGCCGTCGATATGGGCTTGCCCGGCGTTGCATCCTTTGCATGGTCAGCAGGGGGGCCGGTCATCCCTTCCATCTCACATTCCTTAGGCTGGTACTTCCCCTGCTTCAACTTCAAATCAATAAAATCAACCACCTGCTGCAAGGAGGCGATTTGTTCAACGATGCTGGCCCGGTGCCGGATCATCTTCTCCACGAGCTCCGGGTAGTCCTCGGCATTCGCATCAGCAGACACCTTCAGGAAGGGGCGCATTTCGTCCAGGGGCATCCCGGTCTTTTTCAAACAAGAAATCAGACGAATCGTATCCAGGTCCTCCTTGTGATAAATGCGATGTCCATTCTCCTTCCGCTCGGCTCGAGGGAGAAGTGCGATTTTCTCGTAATATCGAATCGTATCCTCGGATATCCCGGTATGCTCAGCAACTTGCTTGATCGTGAAACTGTCTGGACTGATGGATTGAACCGCCATCGCTTGATCCCTCCGTTAACCATCTTTTCTGCATTATACAACTTGGAGTCAGCTCCAAGTCAATATTCGGAATACTTGAAAATCAAGACTTGACTTGGAGTCGACTCCAAGATCTACAATCGGCCTGAAGTCAGTGAAGGGCTTCATAACAGTAAAGGAGGCTCTGTGAACATGAATCATGGAAATCAACCTATTGCTTTAATTACGGGGGCCAGCTCCGGAATCGGGCTGGAGTTAACGCGGATGCTGATCCAAGAGGGGTGGCAAGTGATCGGTTTAAACCGATCGGACTGGCCGGCGGATGATCCGAAGCTGCTAAGTGCTGCTCAAGCGGGACAGCTCAGAACTTACAAGACATCGGACTTATCGGATTTTGCTAGTCTGCGGCATACGCTGGAGCAGATTAAAACGAATGAAGCGTCGATTGATGTGCTGTTTAACAATGCCGGCCGCAGCTTCCCGGAGTTGGAGTATTCGAAGCAAGGACGGGAGCTTCACTATGAGCTGATGAGCGTTGTGCCGTATATCGTCACCATGGAACTCAAGGATTTGCTGAAGCGTGGTCATTTCAAAACGATTATCAATACCTCGTCTGCGGTCATCAATCGGGTTAAAGCGTTTGACCCTAACCAGCTCGAGCGTCCGGTGAAATTCCGCAAGCTGTTAGGTCCGTATGCCACCTCTAAACTGGCGCTTACTTTATGGACCAAAGCGGTTGCTCCACAGCTCGCCACAGAGGGGATCGAGATTCGGAGCGTGGATCCGGGAAGCAACAACACCTTACGTAAAGGGAAACGTTCGGGTCTTCCCATCTGGCTGAAGCCGGTGATGAAGCTCTTCTTCTCCCCGCCGACCCATGGAGCTGGATTGCTGTATGCCGCAGCACAAGGCCAACATCGCGGGCAAACCGGTGTCTTTCTGATCAAAGATCAAATCGTGGATATGAAGTTTAGTGAACAGGCCCAGACGGTGCTTCGCCGAGTCCATACCCTCTATCAAACGGAGTATCTTCGGGAGCACCGCTAAATATGCGGTGTCTCCCTAGCCCCACTCTCTCTATTCCTTGGATGGAGAAGGATCGATTTGCTCCTTCGCTTTCAACCGTTCGATAAACTGTCGGGTTTGCCGTTCCTTGCGCTTACGTTCTTTCTCTTCACCTTTTAACGCCTTCAACAAGGAAACGCACATTCCGAGCATAATGACGGCAAAAGGCAGTGCCGCCACGATCGAAGCAGTTTGCAATCCGTTAAGACCTCCGCTGATCAGCAGGACCAAGGCGATCAAGGACTGCAAAATCCCCCACGTTAATTTCACCTTATTGCGAGGATGCAGCGTCCCCTTGGAGGACAGCATCCCTAACACAAAGGTTGCTGAATCCGCCGAAGTTACGAAGAACGTAATAATGAGCAACGTAGCTACTCCCGCAATCAACGTACCTAGTGGCAGTTGCTCCAACATGAGAAACAATGCGGTGGTCACGTCTTCCTGTACCGCTTGAGCCAATCCCGCATGTTGAAAGATCTCCAAATTCAATCCGGTCCCGCCGAAGACAGCAAACCATACAAATCCGAAAGCACTGGGAATGATAAGGGCTCCAAGCACAAATTCCTTGATCGTTCGTCCGCGGGACACTCTGGCGATGAAGGTTCCCACAAACGGGGCCCAAGCAATCCACCACGACCAATAAAACAGCGTCCAGTTCCCTACCCAGGTCCCTTGAGTAAATGGGGTCATGCGTAAGCTCATGACGATGAGGTTCTGCAAGTAATCCCCCAACGTGGTCGTAAACGTATCGAAGATAAAGGAAGTCGGACCTGCCAATAACACGAACAGAAGTAATGTAATGGCAATGATCAAGTTGGTGTTGCTTAACAGCTTAATGCCTTTATCGAGCCCGGTGGTGGCAGATAACAGGAACAAGACGGTCACAACCGCAATAATGATCGCTTGGGTCATTATCGCATTGGGGATCCCAAATAAATGATTGAGCCCGCTGCTAATCTGCAGAGTGCCTAAACCTAACGAGGTGGCTACACCGAAAACCGTTGCGATCACAGCGAGAATATCGATGATTTTCCCCAGAACGCCTTGAACCAGCTTCTCGCCTAAGAGCGGAATGAAGGTCATGCTAATCAGTCCGCGGTACCCTTTGCGGAATTGGAAATAGGCGAGGGCAAGCGAAATGAGCGAATACACGCCCCAAGGATGCAGACCCCAATGGAAAAACGAATATCGCATTGCCAGTCGGGCTGCTTGCGGGGTACCTCCCTCTGCCCCTTCGGGCGGGATTAAATAATGCGACAAAGGTTCGGCCGCTCCCCAAAAGACGAGCCCGATGCCCATCCCTGCGCTAAAGAGCATGGCAAACCAGGAGAGATTCGAATATTCGGGCTCATCGTCATCATCGCCCAGCTTAATCTGACCATGCTTGCTAAACGCCAAGTATAGCGAAAAAACAAGAAGTCCCAGCGTGGTCATTAAATAAAACCAGCCGAAACTTCCGATGGAAAAACCTAATACCTGATCCGCTGTCGCTGCCAAATGGTCTGGAGCAATAGCTCCCCAGAGGACGAACAACAGAATAATCAGAAAAGAAACGATAAATACCATTTGCCTTAACCCCCATCCTCAGTCAAAGTAACATCCTGTTACAATTGTTTGCCGAGACTGGGGAATTATGCATGACCGTGGAAGGTTGGAAATAGCTCTACCGGAACTGCCGATTCCGTTTCGCTTCATATTGCTTCTTCAGCAAAGCGAAGACAACCGCATCCACAAATTGATTTTTCTCGAAGAACGTTTCCTTTAAATATCCTTCCTCATGAAAGCCCGTCTTCTCCAACAAGTACCTGGATCGAATATTGTCGGGGTCGATATAAGCCTCAATCCGATTCAGCCCTAGATCCTCGAAGCCAAAGCGCAGTATCTCCTGCAGCACTTCCGTCATCACACCTTGGCGCCAATAGTCTGGGTTGAGCTCGTATCCGACCTCTGCTTTGAAATGCTCCTTCGACCAGTTATGAAAACCACAAGTGCCGATCACCCGGTCGCTTTCGGCCTTAACCGTAATCGCCCAGCGAAAGCCCCGCTTCTCCAAATAGCGGCTGTTCCACTTCTGGATGAGTTCCTCGGCCTCTCGGAGCTCCACGAAACGATCCAAATCGTAATATTTGGTCACTTCGTCGTTGGAGAAATAATGGAACAAATCGGCGGCGTCCTTCGTCGTCAGCCTTCTGAGTACAAAACGTTCCGTTTCTAATTGAGGGAACATTTTCATAACGACCGGTCCTTTCCTCCTAAAATAATACGTAAATCTATTATAGGTGAAGGACCGCGCCAAAAGGAAGACTTAAAATCTTCAGAACTTCCGCTGCAAGCGCACTCTTCAAGCAGCAACCGTAAGTTTAATGCCAATGCCGAAAGGATCACTAAGCCGCAGCTCATTCCCCTCCCGCGTATAAGCCACCTTGGCTTCATCTAACCGGCTTACAACGGCGTCCAATGCCGGAACGTCCGGCAGCTCTACCGTAAAGTAACGAATGCCCACCGCATCCTCCGGCGCTGGCGGTGCACCTTTGCCCGCCCACAGGTTTAAGCCGATATGGTGATGGTAACCGCCAGCCGAGATAAATAACGCCGATGCGCCGAAGTGTAGTGTGACCTCAAAACCTAATACGCCGCAATAGAACTGTTCCGCCACCTGTAAATCCCCTACGTGAAAATGCACGTGGCCCATGCGCGTACCTTCCGGCAAACCGTTCCACTGCGCATGTTCGGAGAGTTGTAACAGGTTTTGGATATCCACCGGATCGGTTGTCATGTGAATTTCGCCGGATGCCGTTTTCTGCCAGGTAGCGCGGGGGCGATCGGCATAGATCTCAATGCCGTTCTGATCCGGATCACTTAGGTACAGCGCCTCGCTGACCAAGTGATCCCCCTGGCCCACGGGGATTTGATGCCGGATCAAATTGCGCAGAACAAGCCCCAAGGTCACCTGCCCCGGAACTAAGATGGCAAAATGGTACAGCCCAGATACAGACTGCTCCGGCAGCACGCGATAACGGGGATCTGCCTCCAGAATCAATAAAGGATGTTGGCCGTCGACGGTTAACTCGGCCACATGACCGCTTTTGCGCAACAGCCGAAGGCCGATCACCTCTTGATAGAAGGTGAGCAAGCGCTCCAGATCGCGAACTTTCAGTTGAACAACGCCCAGTTTTGTGGCGGGATGAATCGGTAAGGGATGAGCCAAGATCGATGTCCTCCTTCATAATTGAAAACAATGTAAAAACAAATAAATGACCGTTAAGCAGGTGTAACAGAGAATGTTACAATTGCATCGTTGTAATCAGTATAGTTACAGGAGCCTGCATTGTCAATTTTTCGCTCAAAAAAAGCCCCCTATCGTTAGGGGGCTTCACTCCGTTGACCGCTAAAGGTGAATTTCGCGTTACACGGATGGATTGTTGACGACCGAAATTTCGTTCACCACATCCTGCAGCGTTACCGCCGCAAGCGTATTTTCCATTGCCTTCTGCGCCTTGGAGAAAATCGGTTCAATGGCCGCTTGAATATTCTTACCGACCAAGCAATCGGGGTTGGTCTGATCATGGACGGCAAACAATCCGTCTTCCTCCACAACATGCACGGCACGGTATACATCCAGCAGAGTAATCTGATCCAGCTGCCGTGACAGCTTGGCTCCGGCCACCCCCGTACGGACTTCTACCAAGCCCGCTTTGCTTAGCATGCCCATAATGCGGCGGATGACAACTGGGTTCGTGTTCACGCTGCCGGCAATATATTCCGATGTGCAAATCTCGTCCTTACTGATTTCAAGCAGGGACAAGATGTGAATCGCCACAGAAAATCTGGAGCTAATCGTCATGATAAGCCGCTCCCCCTTTCCATCATCATGTAACCATATTAGTTACTTGAGGAGCGGAATGTCAACCGCCTTTCTCACCATGCAAACTCGCTGAACTTCCGTACCTCTATTATTTTCCGTCGAGCAGGTTCCCCAAGCCGCCGAGCAGGCTGCCTTCATCTTTGCGGCCCGAATAGCGGGATGCGGACAATACCCGGTCTGCCAAACGGCTGAACGGCAGTGATTGTACCCAAACTTTGCCGGGGCCGCGCAGCGTAGCGAAGAACAGACCTTCCCCGCCGAACAAGGCAGTTTTAACTCCTTTGACGAACTCGATGTTGTAATCGACCGAAGCCGTCATGGCCACCAAACAACCGGTGTCGAGGCGAAGCACTTCACCAGGGGCAAGGTCTCTCTCGATGACCAAACCGCCGGAATGCACAAAAGCAAGCCCATCGCCTTCAATCTTCTGCATGATGAAGCCTTCCCCGCCAAAAAAGCCGGTACCCAGCTTCCGCTGGAATTCAATGCCGACGGACACGCCTTTGGCTGCGCACAGGAACGCGTCTTTCTGACAAATCACCTTCCCGCCAAGCATTTGCAGGTCCAACGGGACGATTTTTCCAGGATAGGGTGAAGCAAAAGTAACGGCCTGCCGTTGATACCCGGCGTTGGTGAAGACCGTCATAAACAAGCCCTCACCGGTCAACAACCGCTTACCTGCCCCCATGAGCTTGCCCATGAGACCGCCGCCTTGATTGCTGCCATCGCCAAAAATCGTCTCCATCCGGATATCGGGATCCATCATCATAAAGCTGCCGGCTTCCGCTACGACGCTCTCTCCCTGATCCAGATGGACTTCCACACACTGCATTTCACTTCCAATAATCCGATAATCGATTTCATGTGCATTCATGGAACATACCGCCTCCTGATATGAAAAATGAACTAGCTCGCAACTTCACATTGCTTTAGATATGTAATGCCATAAATTAATCTTGCTTCAAAAGCGCGCGGATCACGGCGTAGCTGATCAAGCTGCGGTCCCGATAGACAGCGGTCACCGCATCGGGGTGTTCGCCGAGGATGCCTTTCTGCAAAATTGCTGCTCCAAACCCGCGCTCTACCGCGCCATTAAACGTAAACGTAACGCAGTGTTCGGCGGCAAATCCGCAGACCACGACGAAGTCGGTGTCCTGCTCACGCAGAAGCTCCTCCAGGTTCGTCTTCCAGAACGAGTTATTCCATACCTTGGAGACCCGCAGGTCGGATTCAACCAGTTTGACCTCTGGGATAACGTCGTAACCTGGAGTTCCCACACCTCCATCCTGATCTTGGACCACCACAACCGGCCGCCCTGCTTCTCTGAACAAGTCAGCGACCGCATTAATGTACTCGCAAACCTCTGGGATTTCACTTTGGATGCGTGGATGGTTCAAAAAAGCCTGCTGCATATCGATGATTAATAAGGCAGGTTTCATGCTCTCCTCCTTTGCCGCCTGTATGGCAGACGCCCAATTTCCTACATTATACACGATCCATGAACTCATGCATCGTAGTTGACGATGAAGTTTTTTTTGCGATTCGAGATAAAAACGGTTGACCCTCACATCAGGGTTTATAATGAACCCAAGAAAGCAGGTGATTCAAAAGCGATGAGAATTGGTGAATTGTCCAAAGCTACAGGTGTCAGCATCCGCTCTGGTACTATCCCCTATCTTGGACGAGCTGCATGAGGAGTACGGCGGGGCCGTTCACCTGCTGAAGGTTGACTGTGATGAACTCCCGGATTTGGCGTCACAATTTGGTGTGATGTCGATGCCGACCGTGATCTTTTTTCATCAAGGCCGACCAGTGGAGAAGCTGATCGGGCTGCGGCCGAAGGATGCCTACAGAAATTTGATCGCGAAATACCCGTCGTCAACCGAATCCGCCTAAAGGAAAAGAGAAATGAAAACCAGCCAGCCGCTAAAGCTTAGACGACTGGCTGGTTTCTTTGTAAGCTGCTTTTCATTCATAGACGAGAATATCACGGAGTTGCTTCGCTTGCTCAATATAAGGCCCCTCCGCCAAATTGTTAAACGCTAAATGGGTGGCACGCAAGCTGAGCAGTTGGTCGCCCGGCTTGAGGCCAAATTGCTGCCAGGTGGTCAACGGCAGCGTAAAATATCCTTTGCTATTCAAGTACACCCAGCAAAACGTCCGTTCTTTCACGATAACCGGTTCCCCTTCCGGGATGGCGAATTGCTGAAGCTGAGGAATGCTGGCGAAGATCGGGGCCAGCGGCGAGTTGGCGATCAGTTCTTTGCACAGAACGCTAAAGCCTTTGGCCGTATTCCGGCCGGTCATCAGAATAATGTTGGAATCCGGTCGAATTTGGTACTCTTGCAGGGCTTGATCCGGAAGGTAAAACGATCCGTCGGGAAGAATCTTGCTCCATGCATAAAAGTACTTCCCGCCTTTGGCTTGCACTGCCATGTACATCATCCCCCGAGCAAATTGATGATTTCTATCGAACAGGATATTCAAAAAGCCGTCCATAGCTGTTTCGCGAGATGGATCCGACTCTTTGAATGTCTACCTAATAGAATAATCATCGCCCAATCGCGGGGATGGGAGATATGATATTCATCACCTTGCAGGTCGCTGATAAGTTTATGGATTTGTTTCGGTGAGATCCTCCATTTTTTCTGCAAAATAAAGTTTATGTGCCTTAAGTACGATAATCTTCAGCATCATGTACACCGGAATCGCCAAGATCATCCCCAGAATGCCGCCAAAATCACCGGCCACCAGCAACAAAACGATCGTAGTTAACGGATGAATATTGATCGTCTTGCCATATATGTAGGGAGAGATCAGGTTGCCTTCGATTTGCTGCGCAACCACCACAACCACGATAACCCAGAGCACCATGGTCGGAGACACGGTGAATGCCACGATCACACAAGGAATTGCCCCCAGCAGTGCCCCGAAATATGGGATGAAATTAAACAACGCCCCTACTACCGCAAGAAGCAGCGGATACGGCAACCCGATCATCCAAAAACCGATAAAGCTCATAAACGCCAGCAGCAACGCACTAATCATACGCCCGGCGATAAACCCTTTGAGCATGTTGTCGATTTCATGGATGACGTTGGCTCCATCCCGGCGGTAACGACTAGGCAGCATCCGCACCAGCATTGGCGTGACCCGTTCATCCTCCTTCAGCATGTAATAGAGCAGAATCGGAACAGTACCTACGACAATGACGAAGTCGTTCAGGAAGGTCACCACATGAGACAAGTAACCGGAAATGGCTTCCATAGCCGAGTTCAAATATTCCGTGACTTTGCTCATCAGTTCCGGACTGGTTTCATTCGTCACCATAGAGAGGTAGCGATTGTCGCGGATGTCGTTGAATTGGGTCTGCAGTCCATTGATCATTTTCGGCACATTGTTCATAAATTCAATGATCTGCTTCCGCAGCGGCGGCCAGACCACGATTAAGAAGATCGTAATAACTCCGGCGAATAATAAGTAAATGAGCAAAATCGACAGTACCCGGTTCAGTTTCTTCCGTTCCAGGAACTGGACGATCGGTCGCAGCAGATAATACAGAAATCCGGAGATCGTAAGTGGAACAATTAATATGGATACCAGTGTCACCAGCGGATTAAAGATAAAACTGACCTTGGATAACAAATAGATGATGGTCAGCACCATAATAATCCCAAGTGATGTGCGATAGAACGGATGTTGCCACAAGGTTTATTCCTCCTCCCCCACTCTTCCGCTATCCAACGGAAGTCAACGGTTTAAGCCTCCGGCAGCGTATCCCACGCAGCATCCAACAAGGTATCAAACAACTCGTCGTCCTCTTCGATCCGTTCGTCAACGGCAAGGAATTGCTCCTCAATGCCCGGTTCGTTGGCATAATGAAGGCTGTAATCCCAATCCGTCCCCTTCTCACTGTAGAAGGTAATTTCATAAGCAGCCTTATGCGAGCTTACTTCGAAAATAGTCTTGCCGATGTAGGAACCATCCTCCTCCCGGCGCATTTCTGCATGAACAATGGTCAATTCGTTCATCATGTACGTAACTCCTTTTTATGGGACAGTCTCTTTGCAATATCGTACCATGTTTTGGGGGAATATCAAATGTAGAAACGAAGGATCGCCATCGCGCGGCATTCCAATTTTGCTGGCAAATGGTGTATGATTAAGCATGTAATTAATTCCTAAAGTTTGGAGGAACCCGTAGATGTCCGATTTTCAAAAGAAACTGGAAAAATATGCAGAACTCGCTGTCAAAATTGGCGTTAACGTTCAACCCGGACAAAATCTAATTATCAACACGACCATCGATAGCGCGGAGCTCGTCCGTCTTATTGTGAAACAAGCCTATGAAGCTGGCGCTCGCTTCGTTAAAGTTAACTGGAGCGATGATGTGGTCACCCGTCTTCGCTATGATATGGCTGCCGAAGAATCCTTTCTGGATGAACCGAAATGGTATGCCGGCGAGATGTTGGAATACGTAGAGAACGGTGCCGCGGTGTTGCATGTCATCTCCTCCGACCCTGACCTGTTGAAAGGCGTGTCGACGCAACGGCTCACCAATCATCAGAAAGCATACGGCAAAGCGATGAGCAAGTACCGTGAAATGCAGATGTCCGATAAATTCAGCTGGTCGATCGTAGCTGTACCTTCCAAGGCATGGGCAGACAAAGTCTTCCCTAACCTTCCTGAAGAAGAACGTGTACCCGCGTTGTGGGAAGCGATCTTCCGTACGGTTCGCCTGGATCAGCCTGACCCGATCGCGGCATGGCAGCAACATATCGAGAACCTCACGCAAAAATCCGATTACTTAAATGCGAAACGCTACAAGAAGCTGCATTATAAAGCACCAGGTACCGACCTGACCATCGAGCTGCCGGAAGGCCATCTGTGGGTCGCTGCTGAGAGCATCAACGCCCAAGGTAACACGTTCCTGGCTAACCTGCCAACTGAGGAAGTGTTCACGGCTCCGCTTAAAACAGGGGTAAACGGCACGGTCTCCGCGACAAAACCGCTGAGCTACCGCGGCACGATCATCGACCGGTTCTCGTTGACGTTTGAGAACGGCCGAATCGTGGATTACAAAGCCGAAGTAGGTGCCGATGTCCTTAAACAGCTCGTGGAGCTGGACGAAGGCTCGCATTACTTGGGAGAGGTGGCATTAGTACCGCATAACTCTCCGATCTCGCAATCCGGTATTCTGTTCTACAATACACTGTTTGACGAGAATACCTCCAACCACTTGGCCATCGGAAATGCCTACGCGTTTAACCTGGAAGGCGGCAAATCAATGTCCCAGGAAGAACTGGCACAACGCGGGTTGAACTCCAGCTTGGCGCATGAAGACTTTATGGTTGGATCCGCAGAGATGGATATTTTCGGCATCACGGCAGACGGCAAAGAAGAGCCGATCTTCATTAAAGGCAACTGGGCATTCTAATTGAAAAAACAATAAAACCGGATGCTCTCGATCCAAGAGAGTCATCCGGCTTTATTTTATTAAGCGCCCGCTTCTTCCAACGGCAAGAGCTGCTCGCGAATAAGCTTGACGCGAGAGATTCGTTTGTTGTCGGTCTCCTCCACCACGTACGTGATTCCGCCATATTCTACGGTTTGCCCGACCTGCGGAGGCAGGATATCGATCCTTGAATATAACCAACCGCCAATGGTGTCATAGTCGTCGGAATCCAGCTCCAGGCCAAATCGGTCATTGATGGACTCGATCAGCATAAGCCCGTCGATCGAATACACATTCGTGTCCAGCTGCTCGATGCCAGGACGTTCTTCATCGAACTCATCCTGAATCTCGCCCACAATCTCCTCGACAATGTCCTCCAACGTCACCATCCCAGAGGTCCCGCCGTATTCATCGATCAGGATCGCGATTTGCGTCCGTCCCCGCTGCATGCGCTTCATCAAATCACTGATCGGAATCGATTCCGGGACGGCCATAATCGGACGTATTAGGTCGCGGAAATTCCGGTTTTGGGAGCGGATCAGATCTTTAATATGAATAAATCCGATAATATGATCTTTATCATGATTGCAGACAGGATAACGTGTTCTTGTACCTTCCAAGGCGATTTCCAGGTTCTCTTCCAGCGAATGCTGCGTATACAAACAGATCATTTCTGTTCGGGGGATCATAATCTCCCGGGCGGTTGTATCAGCAAACTCAAAAATATTGTCGACCAGCGACATTTCCGTACTATCGATCAAACCGCTCTCGCTGCTTTCCTTCATCATCACACGGATTTCTTCTTCCGTGTGCAGCGAGTCCTGCTCCGTTACAGGCGCAATGCGAAACAGTCGCAAGAGACCGGCGGAGAGCCCGTTTAACAGCCAGATGAACGGGTACATCAACCGGTAAAAGATGCTCATCGGCCAAGCGAGCCATAACGTAATGGTCTCGGCTTTACGGACAGCGATCGTCTTGGGGGCCAACTCTCCCAGCACGATATGCAAAATGGCGATCAAGAGAAACGAAACGGCTAACGAAATGATAAAACCCGGCCTTTCACCCAAGCCCATCATCTCAAACATCGGCCCTAAAATACGGGCAACGACAGGCTCGCCAAGCCATCCAAGCCCAAGCGAACTGAGGGTGATCCCGACCTGACAGGCTGACAAGTAACCGTCCAGCTTGCTTAACAGCTCTTTCGCGATTTTCGCGCTCCTTCGCCCCTCCTCAGCTAACGCCTCGATGCGGGAGCTCCTCACCTTCACAATGGCAAATTCAGCCGACACAAAAAGTCCGTTAAGCAACACCAATAACACCATGAATCCTACGGAATAAAGACTCGGTAAAGGGTCACTCAATACGTTTCCTATTCCCGCCGATCCGGCGGCGAATAGGTGCACCTCCTTCGTGGATTAAAATCATCAATATTCAATTGCATTCGATATGAGAAAGACAGCTTTAATTTCCCAAGGGATTCATCTCCTTTATTTCCAAACCGTTACATTCGATATATGAATTCTTCTTAATTATATTATTATACACTACACAGTCAAACGCTGCGGTATTCCTAACGAACAGGCGTGGCAGGCTGGAAAAAATAAAAAAAGGCCCCCTTGAAATCCCAAGGGAACCAGAGTGCGCTTATCGAGTTGGCGGCGGGGATCCAATCACACCAGGATATTGATAAATCAACGGCTCGTCAAACGTCGCGTAGTCGAAATTGACCATCAGCAAGACGGTCCGCACGCCGGTAACCGGATCGCTAATAATGATATGATCGCGACCAGCCGCTTCCAGCACACCTTTAAAGACTTTAGCGTTCCATTCGCTGTTGTTCTCGTAGGTCATGTAAAACGTGCCAACTTTGCCCAAATTCAGACGGAAAATATTTTCAATGTAAGATTGCTCATACACCTGCGTCGGCATTGGCATCACCATTCCGGTGGGCGTCATCGGGCTTCCGCTGGATACTTGCGGCGGCATGCCAGTTCCGGTTGTCTGCGGATATCCGCCTCCCATCGGCATCATCGGATAAGTACTTTGGCCCGCAGGATACGCAGCTGGCCGGAATTGTTGAGTAAACATGAATTCCATTCCTCCTCAAAATTAATCAAGCGATACGATAGAGTTAATAGACGGATGGACAGTCTTGCCCGGATGGAGCAAAGAAGCAATGTGCCTTATATCGGCCGGTATTTTGTTGGTTATACCAAGTGCCAGGACAATCACCCGTTGGCCTGAAGAACCATAACGCATTCGACGCGGGCCAAATTCGTTCCCCGTTAATGACACGTTGGGCCAATTTGATATCCCGGTCGCGTGCGCGTTGATAGAAATACCCCTTGATCGTTGCTTCGAATCCGCCTGGACGTTGAAACACCATCCGATTCATGTCGCGAACATCCCGAAAGTCCAAGCAATCTGCCAAGATTCGGTTCACGCCGACATTGCCGACCATCAACATCCCTTGTTCGCCTTCTCCTTCCGCTTCTGCGCGCATCAGGCGCGCCAGCAGCTTCACATCTTCGGAGTTCGCTTTAATGACGGCCAAGTTGGGTCCTCCTCCCTCTCTGCTGAACGGTATATCTTATGTGCATCTGCCTATTTTGGTGCTAGAAGCTGGTAAAAATTCGGTGTCAAGGCGAGGAGGCAAGGTTTTATGTGAATACGGTTACAATCTTGAACATTTCGTGTCTATTTCTATGGACGCGCTTACATGAATAGCATATACTGTAGTTAAATAATGTTTTTTTATACGGTTTTGCTGGTTTGTTTATAAAACGGTTGCTTCATTATACCTTTTAGGAGGTTACCTCATGAAAATCGCGATTATTGGCGGCGGCCTGGCCGGGCTTACGGCTGCTGCATACTTGTCGGACAACGGCAATACGTCTGGTACCGTGTTTGAACGGAGCCCCCAGCTCGGCGGACGGGCTTTCACCTATGAGAAATCGGGATTTACTTTGAACTATGGAGCACACGCAGTGTACGGCATCGACAGACATACGCTCCATGCGATGGAAGAAGAGCTGCATTTGAAATTCCAGAGCAAACAGGTCGATAAACGTAAAGTGATGTACGCTAAGCACGGACGGTTAACCCCTGCCCCGCTGGATTTCGTAAACATTATGAAGACGAATGTGTTGACTCCTATGGAGAAAGTCCGGTTTGTCGCTGAAATCGCGGCCGTGATCGGTAACATCCATCATTTGAAGCAGTATCGGACGCTTGGCGAATATTTGGAGCATTCCCACGCCTCGGCAGACGTGAAGGAGTTGTGGGAGCATCTCGTGTGCTCCAACTTCTTTATTACACCGGAGGAAGCTCGCAAAGTGCCGGGTTCTGTCATCTCCGAGTACTATCATAACCTCTTCCTCTCCAGCCGACCGGTCAGCTACATTCTTGGCAGTTGGGCCACAATTACCGACCAACTGATCAATAAAATCAAAGACAATGAGTCTTGGGAGATCGCAGTGAAGGAGCCGGTCGAATCAATTACGATGGAAGACGGGAAATTCGTGTTAAACACGAAGACCAGACAGCAGCTTGTGTACGATCAAGTGATCTTCGCCATGCCAGTGCAGCAGGTAACTAAACTGCTGGAGGAAACGCCTTGGGCAAGTGCACTGGATCCGTACAAGAACAACACCTCAACCGAAGTGCTTGTTTACGATGTTGGCTTCTCGAAAGTCGTTGCCCGTCCGTTCCACTATATCAGCGACATCGATCATAAAATCTTTATCAGTGACGTCTCTGCCACAGATTTCACGGTGGCCCCTGTTCATGGCCAGTTATTGCAAGGTATCGCTTACTTGAACGATGACTTCCCTGATGAGGAGCAGAAGAAGCAATACCTTGAACAGAAAACCCAGCAAATGGAAGCTCTCTTTGATACGTACTATCCAAATTGGCGCGAGTTTGTTGAAGTCAAACGCGTGTCGAAGAAAGCGATGGTAGCAAGCGTCAAAAATATTTACACCAATCAGCTGCTGCCTAACCGTCTGGCAGGTGTGCCGTTCTTCTTCTGCGGCGACGGCTGCCAAGGGAAAGGTGAGTTAGCTGAACGCGCCTTTTCCAGCGGCCGGGCTGTAGCTCAGATGATCCTGGAACAAGCGAATACCAAGGCCTTATCCATTTAATCCAAACAAAAACAGAAGCGTACACAACAGTCGGGATCGTCCGACGTATTGAGACGCTTCTGTTTTTTTGCTGTATTCCAATCTTACTCTGCCTGCCTTTCCTGTAATTATCGTGTGTCTTTCCTTCTTCTCACTTACCCGGAGCTATGAAATTTTCGGTATTCCTGCAGCTCAGTCCGATAGGTGCGAACAGACCGCTCGAACCCATGGTAACGACGGCCTTGGAAGGTCAGCTTGCCTTCGTCTCCTTCCGCACATTGTCCGTATTCCACGCCCGACACAGCAAACTCCAAACGATCACCGCTTTCGACCTCAAAGGTCATATAATACTTCGTGTCAGAACGGTTCACCGAGGTATCGGTGTCATGGCGGTGGCTGACCTCGGTCCGTTTTCCGACGATAACGGAATGGACGCTGAGTACAGGCTGCCGATGGTTTCCAATCGCGCGAAGAAGCCCTCCTGCTGCTGTCGCAGCCAAAATTCCGACGATGACAACAAACAAGATGGGCAGCGCCGTTTCCACTACCCCAAACATTTCCGTCCACGACTGCATCGCTTATCCCTCCTTCGAGAGGTTGCTCCGTACCGCTGTTCTCTCCTTTCCCCCTAAGTATATGCGGTCCCGAAAAAAACTTGTTATTCATCCTGTCCGGAAAATATGCCACTCTTGTCCAAGATATCTGAGAGAAAAGAAAAACCTCCGATTCGTAGTTATGAATGGAGGTTATTATGGTGTGAAACCAGAACGATCTATCTTAAGCATAGTACTCAAACATCAGTTGACGGGTCTCTTCAGCGCCATCGGCTTCCATTTCGAATGCTTCGTCAAGTCCTTTCTCTGCCCAACAAGCTTTGCAAGCTTCTTCTGTCGTGCATAGATGAGCATCTTCACAGGTGTAGCAGAACTGCAGGTAATTACGGGTTACAACCTCTTCTTGAACAGTTTTCATAAGGCTCCACTCCTATCATTATGGGAGCGTTCGCTCCGATTTTGACTTGCCTGTGATTGATCTTCCTTACAAGTTAAATATATCACAAAGTCTGGAGATAGTACGTGATTTATTTCACAATATAATGAACATGATCATCCTACTTATTTTTTATACAAAAAAGCATGGCTCTTACGCCATGCTTGCTTACAACCTTCGTTTCGTTTATAACACCTGCCAGGTTCGTCCCCCATCCTTCGTTTGCATCAGGAGCGAACGCTTCTGATTCTCTTGGGCAACGAGCAGCCACCCCACTCGGGAATTAAAGAACTGAAGCTTCACAATTTCAGGGTAGTCGATCATCGTTTCAACCAATTTGTTGCTTACCGGCAACGGCTCCCAGCTCGCGCCTTGGTTTAGCGTATGATAGACGGTTGAATCTAATATCGTCCAACCTTCGTTACGCGTCAGGAAAGTCGGGGCCAGCTTCTCGTTTAGGCCGGTTTGCCAGGACAACTGAAACGGCGCTAAAGTCCAGGTGTTGCCGGCATCTTCCGTAAAGTAACCATTAAACTTAGTGGAATCTCCCCGGCTGCAGCCCACAGGTATCCACCCCTCTCGCACGCTGCCAGAGAAGAAGGATACAGGTCCAACTGTAAAGCTGTCGCAGGTTTTATACTTGTCCGGATTAAAGAAATGATCGTTTTGAGTCCAAATTAATCCACCGTTCTGAGTCGTATACAACGTTGGAAGTCCTTGATTGATTTCGGTTACAAAACCATGCAGCGGGCTCGTAAAGGCCATCGAAGTTTGCGTCCCAGGGATTAATAAAGGACTGTCCTTGTTCTCAAGCAGCAGTTGCATCGGATCCGTCCCTCCAAGCAGAACTTCAAAGGTTTGGGCCCCGTCATCCGTCTCATATAAAGATCGTGTTTTATTCTCTCGCACATTGCCCTCAGAGAGCAACCATCCATGATCCGGATCGGCAAAGACCATCGCCTTCACTTCCCCTGTTCCCGGGAACGAGGTCACCTTCCAAGTGGTTCCGCCGTCGGTTGTACGGAGGACAATCGTGTCTCCGGAACCGGCAGAATTGCGCACGATAAAGCCATGATTCGGATCTAGAAAAAAGATATCCTTGCCATACTCCGGCGTCGTAGCAAACGGTACGGAGGCGGCAGGTGAGATGTTCGTCCATGTTTTGCCGTTATCTGCTGTAATATAAAGTCTCAGCTCGTTACGCGTAATCCCCCACGCTAATCCCGTCGTTTCACTGAGCAATTGAAAATCGGTGAGACGGGTTTGAATCTGGTAGCGGTTATTCGTGTTCTCCGCCGGAGCGGCGGCAGGATTCCCCTGGTTCTCGGAAGCTGCAGGATTGATTACAGTAATCGTTTGTCCATCATCCTCAGAAGGCTCGTCTAGTACCGGAGTGGCAGCCGGAGGCGGCTCTGAATTGCAAGCCGTCAGAAGCAGCACCATACCCAGGGCGGTTCCGGCAATCTTAAGCCATAGGCTCAACCTGAACCACCTCGCTTTCTGCAGTTAGATATGCTTCATTATAACATACATGTTTTTCTCACCGTTACAATCGGGGGTCGTTCCCAAAGTTAACTGAGAAATGCTGATTGGGTTTATAGACAGCGAAAGCGTACCCTTTACTCTGTAAATATTCGATAACTTGGGGCAAAACCTTTACCGTCTGCGCCTTCTCATGCATCAGAATAACCTCAGTATCCCGGTGCGTTTGCCGCTTCACTTCTTTCAGAATCGTGCTTGGGCTGTTCGGGTATTTCCAGTCCATGGAATCGACTGTCCAATCCCACATCTTAAATCCCGCTTCCGCGATATCGCCGCGGAATTTCTCACCGATCTCCGGTTTGCTGCCATAAGGCGCACGAATCAAGGTTGGTGAAGTGCCGGTAAGCTTCTCCATCAGCTTCTGTTCCTTCGTAAATTCTGCGATGAAGTTCGTCGACCCTTTGCCATTATATAAAATCTTCTTGTTGTGCGTCATGCTGTGCAAACCTATGTAATGTCCTTCCTGCAACACCTGGTTTACGATTTTCTCATTTTTGCTTACCTGATTCCCAATCATAAAGAAGGTCCCATGAATCTGATAATGCTCTAAAATATCGAGCAGCTGCTCCGTATACTTGCTAGGTCCGTCATCAAAAGTCAGATAGATGACTTTGGGCTTTACAGTCGTTTTTGACTGATTACTCTGCTGTGCTGGAGATTTTGCTTCGACCTCAGGTAGTACAGCTGGCGGAGCAGGTGCCCGTTCGGATTCCGCCTTCTGGGAAGCACCTTCCTCCTGGCTTGGAGTCCCCTTCGGCTCCGCTTGGGTGTTATCTGGTTCTGACGGAGTGCTGTTTGAATCTGCCGGTGTAACCGTTGGCTCCGTCGTTTGCTGTGAGGACGCAAGATTAACGCTCTGTCCCTTCTCCGTTTCCCCTGCAGATGCCAATTTTGCCGGGATGACCACCTGGGTTGGTGATTTATGCGGAAGGGATCCGTTGATCATCGGGGTGACTGCTACCGCAGTCAAAGCAAGGGATGATGCCGTCAGCACGAGAGCAGCTGTGATAATCAGTCTCGTACGTCGAATCATTTTGGAATGTGCGTTACGCTCTCCATGCTTGTTACTTCGTTTCCCGTAAGGCGACATCTCATTCACCGGATTCCTCTCTCTCTTTTTCTATTTAATAGAATAATATAAAGTGAGAGTTTCGTCCTTACAGAATCGTTAATCGCTGGTTACAATGTGATAACAACTTTCAAAAAACGACTCTTAGTTAACATAACAATATTTATGTTTATAATTGAAAGGGAACATAAGAAAACCGCCTTCCATTAGAAAGCGGCTCATTGGATGTAAAATCCGATATTATCTATTCATCCTTCTTCAACACTTCTGACTCATAGGACTGAAAAGCATTTTCCAAGCCGATGATCACATCTTTGATCTTCATATAACCTCTGGTATACGGAATAGAATCTCGGATCTCTTCCCACAAATAATGGTACTTGCGCATATCGTCAGTCTCACATACGGCGAAATCCGTATAGTCCTTCCCAGGTAATGCTTCTGCATCGAAAAAGCGAACCCTCACATGCGGATGATATTTATCGATAATCTCTTGTAAACCCCCCGCATACTTCCTGCGTTCCTCTCGTGGTAATGCCAGCCAAGAAGGGTAAAATTCCAATAACACAATCATCATGTAATGCACTTGAAGTCCCACCTTAATTTAGAAAATGATTGTGCTTATTTTATTATTTAAAATGCGAACATTCCAGATTTTACTTTAAATTTAGAACTTTCTTCGGGTACAATGGTTGTAACCCAAATACATAACGCGCTTTCATTCTATGATGAAACGAAGCGCCCTGAAGTGCTTGCATCCTGAAGGTTAAGAAACCCACCAACGGTGCAAGCTAAAGCATGGAGAACACGACGAGGAGATGAAAAACATGAAAAACAAGATGAGTTCCAGCCGGGTTGTCATTATCGGCACCGGAGCAGTTGGTGCAACTACCGCTTATACGTTGCTCTTAAGAGAACGGGTGTCCGAGTTAGTCTTGATCGACGCCAATAAGGAGAAGGCACTGGGCGAAGCCCTGGACATGAACCATGGTCTTCCCTTCACTGGTGGTGTAAAGCTATGGGCTGGAGATTACAGCGATTGTGCGGAGGCTGATGTCATTGTTATCGCCGCAGGCGCTTCTCAACGTCCAGGCGAGACGCGGATCGATTTGCTCAAACGAAATGCCGTTATTTTCGACAGCATCATTCAGAATATTGTGAAATACAATAATCACGGCATCATTCTCGTAGCAACGAACCCCGTCGACATTCTGTCCTACGTTACATTGAAGAAAAGCGGATTCCCGTCCAACCGTGTCATCGGTTCCGGTACCCTGCTGGACAGCGCGCGTTTCCGTTACCTCATCGGACAGAACAAGAAAATTAACCCACGCAGCATTCATGCTCATATCATCGGCGAACACGGGGATTCCGAGGTTCCGCTCTGGAGCTTGGCGAATGTCGCCGGCATCGGCTTGGAATTCTCTGATGAAGATCGTGAAGAAATCTTCAATAATACGAAAAACGCTGCATACGAGATCATCAACGCCAAAGGGGCTACATACTACGCGATTGCGCTGGCGTTAGACCGCATCATCGTCTCGATATTGCAGAACGAAGGCTCCGTTCTGAACGTCTCGACATTGCTGACGGATTATAACGGTGTCTCCGATGTATACCTTGGGGTACCGAGCATCGTTGACCGCTCCGGCGTCCGCGAAGTACTGGATTTGAATCTGGACAATGAAGAGTTAACTCGGTTCCATGCTTCGGCAAATAAGTTGAAGGCGGAAATCGCCAAGCTGAATCTGTGATCCTCCCCGCATAAAATGCAAAGAACGTCCGGACTGCTTATTTGCGGTCCCAGACGTTCTTTTTTGCATTTATTTCATCTCGTTAATCATTATAATTCATTAGGTTAATTTATAAGCTGGCTGATCTCTGCACCGGTCTGCTTCGCATATTCTGTCGCTGGATCAATGCCCCGCCTTCAGCTCATCAACATGTTTCACATGCTTATGGTTTAGGGCAATAAAAATTACCGACAACAGGACGAAACCTGCGCCAACGAGGAACGGGACATGTGGATTAAACCACTCGGCCAGTTTGCCTGCCATAAACGGTGCGACCGCTCCGCCCAGAAAACGCAGGAAGCTGTAGGCAGCCGATGCTGTGGAACGCTCAACAGGTGCCGCGTTCATAACGGCTGTTGTGATCAGTGTATTGTTATTCCCCAGCACTGCCCCGGCGGCAATGACAGCTATGATAATCACCCATTGGTGGTTTGTCCAAATGCCCATTACAAGCATCATCAGTGTGTAGAGGAACAGCATCACTGCCATCGATTTTACCGTACCAAACTTCTCCTGCAGCTTTGGTGCAGTAAATACGGAGGTGATCGCCAACAAAATCCCCCACGCCAAGAACACATAACCTAGTCCATGTTCATCCAGCCCCATCACGAAGGGAGCATAAGCCATCAGCGTAAAGAAACCGATGTTATAGAAGCAAGCAGTTAATCCGAACACCACTAGCGAACGATGACGCATGGCCAGAAACGGAGCCGCCAATGAAGTACGAGATGCCTTTGAGCCGGTACTTGCGGACGAATTAGGCATGAGGGTGCTAAGTCCAATGAAGGCGATCACCATCAGCGAGGCGACCCCAAGAAACGGTCCGCGCCACGACACCGCACCGAGCCAACCGCCAACGAGCGGGCCAACCGAGATGCCGAGACCTACTGCAGCTTCGTACAAAATGACCGCTCTGGCCGTCCCGCTGCCGGATAATGTGACGATGGCCGACAAGGCGGTAGCGACAAACAAGGCGTTTCCAAGTCCCCAGCCGCCGCGCAATCCGATGATTGTCCAGACATTACCAGCTAATCCGCCAAGCGCGGAGAAGACCGCGATCAAAATGATGCCAGAAAGCAAGGTCCATTTCATGCCAATGCGTGAAGAAAGTGTGCCTGTAATTAACATTGCGACTGCCATGACAGCATTATAGCTGGTGAACAGTAACGTCACCTCGCTGGGGGTTGCGTTCAAACTGTTCGCGATCGCCGGCAGGATCGGATCAACCAATCCGATGCCCATAAAAGCGATGATCGCGGCAAAAAAAACAGCCCAAACGGCCTTGGGTTGTTTGATAAGACTCGCCTGCTCGAGTTCTAAACGCTCCTTCGTTTCTGCGTACTGAATGGTGTTTGATGATGACATAAAGACTCCTTTCCCGGGTTATAAAAATGATTTAAAGGAATGCCTGATCACATCTCCCCGACTGATAATTCCAACAAGCACTCCGTTGCGTTCGACCGGGAGCTTCTTAATCTGTTTCTTCCCTAAGATCGCCGCAATGTTCTCAATTTCCTCATCCCACGGCACGGTGTAAACTTTCTTCTTCCCGATTTCCATGACGTTGAGATCAAGCAGGCGCCGTACACGCTGTTCAAAATCTTCATGGTCTCCTTTAAACACAGCAACGTAATAAATTGAATCTACCACAACGTCGCGATGTTTACCGATGTAACGCATAATATCGCCATCACTAATGTAGGACACGATCTCATTGCGTTCATTAACGATCGGAAGTCCACTGATCCGGTATTCCATGAATCGTTCAATCACAGAACGTACCGTATCGGTCTCTTTGACTTTGTAAACGTGTTTGATCATGATCTCATGCGCTTGCATGGTTATCCCCCTCATGTAATTGTATTATACAACTATATAAATTGTTGTCAATTGCTTGAATGCATAAAAGCGCTTTCTGTTCAGGCAGCCCGCATTCATTTAATTTCCTCTCCATTCTATGATACGATAAAAATATCCTATCTGGCTGTGAGGTATTTAAAATTATGGATGACAAATCACTAGAAGCAATCGAACTGGAACTCGCCATCCTTTATCGACGGATGACCACTGTAACGGCTTCCCGCAAAAACGGGAATTTAGACCGTGCCGCATATCTGTTACTACATCGGATCCATGATCAAGGTGCGGTAGGTGTCAAAGCTTTGGCCGAAGAATTTCAATTAGACATCTCAACCGTCAGCCGCCAAGCAGCGGCTTTGGAACATAAAGGCTATGTCCGACGAATCCCGGATCCAGCGGATCGTCGCGCCTTCTTCATGGAGATCACGGAGCTCGGCCTGAAGGAGTTTACAACTTACAAGGCCAACCGGTTAGCGCGGATTCAAGAACTGCTTGAAGACTGGCCTTCGGAAGACACCGTGTCGTTTGCTGCTTTGTTGCAAAAATTTAATCACGAACTGATGAAATTAAAATCGGAATAGCGCGGCATATAGTTAACATAATATTTCTTGCGTCAACTTATAGGAGGTTGCTCTGATGAATCATATCGATTTGCCTGTTGAAATCATCGAACGTGCCCAATCCCCCCGTGGGGAAATTCAACTCCAACGTCGCGGCGAGGAGTTCGAGATTATCAGCAACGGCACCTTTCTGATGGCGACGTATAACGGTGAGTCTGAGCGCTTGCTGGTCCGCCGCGCGTTAGAACTCGTGCCCTCCCCCGAGAAGGTGCTGATCGGCGGCTTAGGGGTTGGATTCTCGCTGCAGGAAGCCCTTCTCGATCCGCGCGTAAAGGAAGCAACCGTAGTGGAGATTGAAGACAAGGTAATAGAATGGAACCAGGCCGTGTTGGCGCATGTGAACGATCGTGCCTTAACGCATCCGAGAACACGGTTGATTCATGCAGATCTGGTCGCCTGGATTCGAGAAACGATGGAGACCTTTGATCTGATCTGTCTGGACATTGACAACGGTCCGGATTGGAAAGTGTTTGACGACAACGCTTCATTATACGATGAAGCCGGTCTGGCGGCGCTGCAAAGCCGGCTGCGTCCCGGCGGCTGCCTCTCCTTCTGGAGTGCTACCCCTTCCCCGGATTTCGCCCTTCGGCTCAAGGAGGCGTTCGGAGACGTAGAGATCCGTGAGGTACCGCAAACCCACGGGGAGCCCGATTATATTTTCTATGTCCGTGGATCTCACTGCTAAGTCAGCCAATCAGGAGGTGCCTCTATGCAAATTCAAAAAGCGATCGACCGCAAGAAATTGGATGAGAAGGTCGTATCCATGCCCTGGTTCGTGCAGCAGTTCATCGATTATAAGCTGCCGGATCTCTCCCCTTCTACACTTTTAGAGTATGTACGGGATTACGAACAGTTCTTCAGCTGGCTTCGAGCCGAAGGCTTAACTGCCGCGCAGACGAACGACCAGGTGACCCTTCACGACCTGGAGATTCTGCATATGGAGAGCATTGTGGGTTATCGTCTTTACTTAACCACACGAACCGAAAGCACGAACTCCAAAATTACGGTATCGCGAAAAATGTCTTCCTTACGCTCGTTATTCCACTATCTCAGCCAAATTGCCGAAGACGAGAACTTCTACCCGTTGTTAAAACGAAACATTATGGCGAAGGTAGAGATTAAACGGATCCATAAACCGAAGGATACCGCGGCTAAACTTAAAGGCAAAATTTTGGAAGAAGACGAGTTAACCGAATTTATTGCCTACATCGCCGAAGGATATGGGCGGGATGTAGCAGATAATAAACAGGCGCTTTATGCGTATGAGCAGAACAAAGAACGCGACGCCTGCATCGCCAGCTTGATTCTGAACTCCGGATTACGCGTCTCTGAGGTCGTTAACCTGAACATCGATGATTTGGATCTGGCGAATAAGCTGGTTTATGTATACCGGAAAGGTAACAATGACGAGTCGTTCAAAACGCCGGTGTACTTCCGAGAGCAATGCAGAGACGATATAGCCGCCTATCTGACGCTTCGTACATCACGATACCGTACACCCAAGCGGGAGAAAGCCCTGTTCGTAGCCATCCCCAATGGACAGAAAGAAGGCAAACGGATGACGAAACGCGCGATCCAAGCGATGATCATCAAGTACGCAAAACGTTTCGGCAAGCCGTACCTGACGGTGCATAAGCTGCGGCATTCCTTCGCCACCGACTATTATTTGCAAAATGATATCTACAAGACCAAAGAGCAACTCGGTCACGCCTCGACTGAAACGACCGAGGTGTATGCCCATCTGACGGATAAGACGATGTCCGAGGCGATTGAGCGCCGGGTCAGCGGATAGCATTAGGTATATAACAAAAGAACTTCCCTTCTCAACGAAGGGAAGTCCTTTTGTCGCTCCGCCTACATCCAGTTATGTCGGATGTACCCTGCCATTTGCTCGATCTCATCCCGCTGAAACCGCCGGGGCCCCGACGAGTTGGCGGAGAAGTCCGCCTCCTTCTGAACAACAGCGATGACTTGCTGCAGTTCCTCGATCAACGGCTCATCCTCTGTGGAGCGCAACAAGACCATTTTCGGATACCTTTCCCGCTTAAATCCTTCAACCAGAATCAAATCATATTGAGCAAAATGCTCAATCAGCTGAACAAGCGGTGTTTCCTGCTCCTCGAACACGGCCGTTCGCCATGGCGAAGTAATCGCCGCCGCCGCTGCTCCTGCCGCTCGGAAACGAAACGAATCCGTTCCCTCTCGATCGGCCTCGAAACCGTGCAGGTCATGTTTGATGACAGCTACGCGAAGATTCATATCATTAAATATCTTCACCAACCGGGTGATAAGCGTTGTTTTTCCGCTGTTTTTATAACCGACGATTTGTACTACCGGTGCCACGCCCGTTTCCTCCCTCGTCCTTCCTATGAACACATTCCATTAGAAATCGCTGCCTGGCAGCTTCAGTACGGTCACCCGCTCGCCTGCCTGCATCTCCGTGTTAGAAGGAGGAATCACGATTAGTACGTCGCTGTCCTTGATCGTGATCATTACGCCCGATTCATCCAGCTCCGCTGGAATTGCGAAGAGCCTGCCTTCCCGCACCTCCAACCGGCCGCGGACGAACCGGGTAAAGTTGTTGATCTTTGTGTAAGAACGGGCGAGTTCAGCGGTGAACTCAGGTAAAAACGGCTTCGCGACCCCCATCATCCGACCAATTGCCGGACGCACAAACAGCTCGAAGCCCACAAAGCAAGCCCCGGGATTGCCAGACAAAGCGAACAATAGCTTGCCATCCTTCACTGCGGCAGACGTGACGCTGCCTGGCCGCATCGTAACTTTGTTGAACAACATCTCCACGCTGTCGCTCGACAACAGGTCGGCCATGATATCATAATCACCTACAGACACACCGCCGGTGGTTACGACCAGATCATACTTGGCGATCGCTGCTTCCACCTGCGCCTTTGCCTGGGCCAAATCGTCCTCGATTGCTTCAAATAGTATCGGTTCGCCGCCCGCTTCGATAATTTGACTATACAACATATAGGTATTGCTGTTACGGATACGACCGTCCTGAAGCGGTTCATCGATGCGCAGCAGCTCTGAGCCGGTGGAGAAGACAGCAACCTGCGGCCGCTTCTTCACCGGAACGCGGTGAATGCCAAACGTCGCCAGCACCGACAGTTCACCAGCGGACAACCTGCGGCCAGGCTCAAGAATCACATCGTCCTCCGACAGCTCAAGACCCACCGGCGTGATGTTCTTCCCGGATTCAATTTCACGAATCAACTGGATATAAGGCTTACCTTCCCGAGTCACGGCCTCAGTCATCTCAAACATTACCACGGCGTCCGCTTCATCGGGTACTTTCGCCCCGGTCATGATTCGGGCGGCTTGTCCTGGTTTTAATTTGACGTTGGGAACAGAGCCAGCAGGAATCTCGTCGACAACTTCCAAGTAGACCGGATGATCGGTATGACAACCCATCGTATCTTCGCTCAGAATGGCGAACCCATCCATCCCTGAACGCCGAAAATGTGGATAGGCATGAGGCGCAGTTACCGGCTCCGCCAATATTCGACCTAACGCCTCCGGCAAGGGAACTATCTCCGATTCGATCTCCTTGGCGTACGGCAGAACGATCGCCTGGGCTTCAGGCACGGGCAACGCTTTGCGGCGAAATTTCGCCTGGTCCGTTGTCTTCATTGGGGATCCACTCCATTCCCTTGCTGCTCCTGTAAATATTGATCCAGCATTTCGGAGGTTTTCTTGGCAATCTCCCTAATTTCTTCTTTGCTTAAATTGTCGTAATGAATTCCCATGACCACGGTAACAGTTCGACCAAGCGCCTTGGATGCGCGGCGGGCATAGCCCTCGGTTAAGGTGTGTTCTTTATGCCCCGGTACGGCAGAGGTCAATACTTCGATGTCTCCCCCTGCTTGATAAGCGGTGGACGCCGCTCCGATATGGGAAACGCCTCCAGTCATTAGCAGCAGTAAATCGCGGCCAACCGGAATCGCTTCCAGCCTAATATCTTCAAAAGCCAATTTCCGCAGCTCCTTCCACTTGCAGTATGCCCTTTATTTTAAAGGATTCCGCGGATTTCGTCCAAGGTCTGAACCCCTTCCGCCTTCATCCAGGCCGTAAGGTCAGTGATTAGCTGCTCTCCCGCTCGAAGATGCACGAAGTTATGTGTCCCCACCTGAACAACGGCTGCGCCGGCCATAATAAACTCAATGACGTCCTCTGCGCTGCTGATGCCGCCCATCCCCATCACCGGCAGGGTGACGGCTTGACAGACTTGATGCACCATCCGCAATGCGATTGGCTTAATTGCCGGGCCGGACAGACCCGCATACAGATTATCGAACACGCTCCGCCGCTTGGAGATATCGATTTTCATCGCCGAAAACGTATTGATCAGCGAGACGCCATCCGCCTGTTCCTCCTGGCACATCACCGCCATACCTACGATATCCTCGGCATTCGGCGACAGCTTCACGATCAGCGGCAGCGTCGTTGCTGCTCGAACCTCTCGAACGACCTGACGGGCGATCTCCGTTTTGATCCCGTACGCCATGCCCCCGGCTTTGACATTTGGACAGGAAATGTTCAGCTCGATCATATCCACTGCAGTTCTGCCTTCTCGTCTCCGCCAAGCTTCATCCTCATCGATAAGCCTCGCGCCTTCCACATACTCTTCGATTGTATTTCCGCCCAGGTTTACGATCCGAACCAAGTTCAGCTGCTCCCATCTCGGACATTCTTCACGCAGGAAAGCGTGGATGCCCGGATTCTCCAATCCCACGCTGTTTAACATCCCCGATGCCGTCTCAGCTACGCGAACGCCTTCGTTCCCTGCCTTCGGATGCAGCGTCAGTCCTTTGCCTGACAACCCGCCGAGTTGATTGATATCGTAAATTGCACCATATTCCTTCCCGAAGCCAAACGTTCCAGAGGCCATCACAATCGGATTTTTAAAGGAAACGCCGGCGATTTGGCACAATAAATCCGTCATGCGAACACCACCTCATCCGCCAAAAATACCGGCCCATCCGCGCAAGCCTTCTTCCGGCCATCTCTGCATTTCAAACTGCAGACAAGGCATGCGCCGATTCCACACGCCATCCGATTCTCTAAGGAGACGTATACCTTCGCCTGACCTCCGATTTCCTCCTGTTTGCGCTGCACGGCATGCAGCATCGGATGAGGTCCGCAAGCGATCACCGTATCGTACGCGCGAAAATCCACTTTCTCTAGAATCGAGCCGCCGACATCCACCGTCACGTTACCGCGGGCTAAAGTACGGAACTCCTCTACCATATACGGCTCACGGCTGAAGCCGAGATATACGTCCGCCTGCGGTGCTTCCCTCAGCGCGTAATAGAACGGAGCAATTCCGATACCGCCACCTACAAAGGCAATCCTTCCCACAAGCGACGGAAACCCGTTCCCAAACGGCCCATCCAAGGTCAAGCGGTCGCCCGGCTTCAGTTCAGACAACCGAGTCGTCCCTTCTCCCGCAACCTGGATCAAGAAATCCAGCCGATCCTCTTCAAGATCAAAGATGCTGATCGGTCGGGACAGTAACGGGTAGCGTTCCCCGGCGCGCAACATGTAGAACTGCCCGATTTTTCCCGTAAATCGCCCTTGTACCGACAGTTTGAACACCCCTGGTGATATTTCTTTGTTCGCCACTACGATTGCCATAAGCTCCCCCCATCCATTTGATTACACTTCATCAAAGGATGCATGTTTTTAACGGGTTCGTCTGTGACATCTCTCACAACTGGTCATAGGCAGTAATCTGCGCGATTTTGCACCGTCCATTATGATCTTTGCAAAGTTAGGGGATACTAGGGAACATGTACAGTTTTCGGATTGAAGGGGGACTTCACATTGCTTATACAGCTGAAGAAAGTTCTGGTCTGCTGTATGACCGCTTCTCTGGTCATGGCAGGCGGGACTCAACTGTATCCTGTTAAAGCCGACACAGCACGCGATCTCGAACTTAGGGGCCCAACATCTCAGGGGAATCAGGCGGACAATAAGGATACATTCATACCTGCAGGTACCACGTCAGCCGATCTTGGTGAACTGCGCCGCAAATATTCAGAAACCTTCATCTTCCGGGGACCGGAGGTGAAGCAGATTGCGCTGACCTTCGATGATGGGCCGGATCCGCGGTTTACACCGCAAATTTTAGACGTACTTCACCGCAAAGGGGTCAAAGCCACCTTCTTTGTGGTTGGGGCGCGAGCAAAGAAGTTTCCCGGCTTGTTGCGGCGGATGAGTCACGAAGGCCACCTCATCGGCAACCATTCCTATAGTCATCCGAACTTCCGTAACCGCTCCATTAAGCAGTTCCAGAGCGAGATTTTACGCACGGAGAAAATTATTCAGAACGTCGTTGGATATCGTCCCCAATTGATTCGGCCGCCTTATGGAGAAATTAAGGAAGAACAGGTCCAATGGGCGAAGAAGAACGGTTACACCCTCGTAAATTGGAATGTGGATTCCCAGGATTGGAAAGGGATCGACGAAAAGAAGGTGTTCTCCAATGTGATGAGTACGGCGGGCCCCGGCTCGATCATCCTTCAACATTCAGGCGGCGGCGTCGGCTCCGACTTAACCGGCACCATTCAAGCTTTGCCGAAGATCATCGACGCCCTGCAGGCACAAGGGTATCAATTCGTTGATCTTTCTGAGCTGCTGCATACGACCAAATACCGCTGACCCGTATGAATCGGCCATTTGCCAGCAAAACCAAAAAGTCGGCCAGGACATATCCTGACCGACTTTTTGATCTACACCTCATGTTTAATTTAATACGTAAAGCGTCACATCTTGGAACCCAAACGCTTTCGCATTTGCCGCACTGCCTGGAATAAAGATATCGATCCGATTGCCTTTGATAGCTCCCCCCTGGTCAGTAGCCGTAGCTACAAAAGCTTGATCCGGCAGCCCATCATGGTTATGCCCGGTTACCAACACCTTCGTGCCCATCGGAATGACCTTGGGATCAACCGCGATGGTGCCCAGCTTCAGCGGGTTGCCGAAGTAGTCAACCGCTCCCCATTTTCCATTCTCGCTAGCGGATGCCGAATACGCCGAAGCTTTCACATTAATCGTTTTCGAGTAAGTAAAGGTTTTCCCCCACGCTTCAACCACGTTCCCCGTGGACATCACTTTCAGCTTGGAAGCGGATGCGGTTGTCGTCGCCGCATTTTCCTTCTTCGCCGGAGCAGCAGAAGCTACTCCTGTCGATTGCGTCTGGACGCCCGGAATGGTGATTTTCAATCCAGCGTATATATTACTTGGATTGATGGATGGGTTGGCAGCCATGAGTTTATTCATGTCTACGCCATATTTTTTGGCAAGAAGATAAAATGTATCTCCTTCCACGGCTTTATGTACCGCGTCTGCATGGACGGATATCGTCTGCATCGGAATCGTAAGGCTTACGGCAATCAGCGCCGTTGCTGCAAGTTTAGACCAAATACGAGTATTCAAGTGAATTGCCCTCCTTTTTACTGCGCCTGCGGAGTTAGTTGTCGGATTCGGGAAAAAGGATCATTCCCGGCGCATCGCTTCGATACGCTTCACCCCAAGAAAACAGTCAGCGTGACCGCTTCTGCTTTCATCTTTCGTCCCCCGCACCTCAAGTTCAGGTTTCGGCCTACTCAATATATCACAATTTTGTAACCAATAGGCCAGGTAAATCCCACCAAACGGCGGAATCCCTTGACTGGACTGGTTACATTTTTGTGTTTAATAGTAAAAAGCGTGTAAACTTAGAGCGTACGTTCGAACTCCAAAGGACAAAAAAACCGCCCGAAGTCCTCGGACGGTCCCTCAAATTTATAATACTTTGCTTAAAAAGTCCTGCGTCCGCTGATGCTTTGGCGCCCCAAACACCTCTTGCGGCGTACCTTGCTCCAAAATGACGCCTTGATCCATAAACAGGATGCGGTCACCTACCTCACGGGCAAATCCCATCTCATGCGTAACGATAACCATCGTCATGCCCCGCTCAGCCAGGTTCTTCATGACGTCAAGCACCTCTCCGACCATCTCCGGGTCCAAAGCCGACGTTGGCTCATCAAACAGCATCACATGCGGCTCCATGGCCAATGCGCGGGCAATCGCAATCCGCTGCTTCTGACCGCCGGAGAGCTGCGCCGGATAGGCGTTTCTCTTATCCTCCAGTCCAACCGTGCGAAGCAGATCCATGGCGATTGCTTCCGCTTTGCTTTTATCGAGCTTCTTAACGCGAATAGGGGCCAGCGTAATGTTGTCGATTACGGTCTTGTGCGGGAACAGATTAAAGTGCTGGAACACCATGCCCATTTTCTCGCGGGTTTTATTGATGTCATGGCCTTTGGCAGTGATGGAAGCTCCTTCAAAGGTGATCTCCCCTTCGGTCGGAACCTCTAACAGGTTCAAGCAACGAAGAAACGTACTCTTCCCCGATCCACTCGGACCGATAACGACGACAACTTCGCCTTTGGAGATTTCCAGATCGATCCCGCGCAAAATATGGAGTTGGCCAAATTTTTTATGCAAACCTTTAACGGTGATCACTGGTCTTCAACTTCCTTTCGAACACGCCCAAAATCCGAGACAGCGTGAATGTCAGAATAAAGTACAGAATAGCAACAATCAAGTATGGCGTCATTCCGTCATAGGTGATGCCCACAATCGCGCCGGATTGGAACATCAATTCCGTAATCCCGATAATAGAAACGATCGATGATTCCTTGATAATGGTCACAAACTCGTTGCCAATGGCAGGGAGTACCGATTTGATTGCCTGAGGAATGATGATGTGGCGCATCGTCATCCCTTTAGTCATCCCCAAGGAACGAGCCGCCTCTCCTTGTCCACGGTCCACACCTTGAATCCCGGCGCGGAAAATTTCTGCCAGATAAGCTGAACTGTTGATCGAAAGCGTAATTGAACCGGATTCAATCGGCGAAAAATTAATGCCAAACATCGTAGAAAAACCATAATGAATAATGAAGAGCTGAACTAACATCGGGGTCCCCCGCAGAAATTCAACCCACGCATGCCCAATAAACCGGAGGATCCCCCAGGGAGACATCCGGACGAGGGCCACGATTAACCCTAGAATGAATCCGCACAACACACCAATGGCTGCTAACAGAAGTGTGTACTGAATGCCGGTAAGAAAATAAGTCCGGTACTCAATAAACATTGAAATCAAATCCATAAAATGTTCATTCCTCCCAGCCTAAAGTAGGACTCTTCAAGCAAAAAAACAGAAAATAGCGATAGGACTCGCTATTTTCTGCAAAGATGGATCAGTGTCGTATTATTTCTCTGCGAGTTCAGTAGCTTCTGTGACGAACTTGTCGATGCTTCCGTCACTCATCAGGCGATCCAGCGTCGCATTCACTTGATCCAACAATTCTTTATTGCCTTTTTTGACACCAACAACATAACCTTCATCTTCCGTCTCAGGTTTAGCATCCGTAATAACGATGCCTTTGACGTTCTTCACAAATGCTTTGGCTACCGGTCCTTCCAATATCGCAGCATCTACACGGTTCGAAGTCAGTTGCATAATGATGTCATTGATTTTAGCCAGCGAGGTCAGCTTGGCGTTTGGAATTTCCTTCGCCATATCTTCCTGGATCGAGCTCTTTTGTACCCCGATTTTTGCACCTTCCAGCGATTCCATAGTGGAGTATTTATCTTTGTCAGCTTCACGCGTCACAATGGCTTGTTCTGCAGTGTAGTAAATTTTCGACATATCGATTTGCTCAGCGCGTTCTGGTTTTGGACTTAATCCGGAGATAACTAGATCTACACGCCCGCTAGAAAGTTCGTTGAGCAAGGAGTCGAACAGCATATCCTTGATCTCCAACTCCGCGCCCAGATCCTTGGCGATTTCCTTAGCGATTTCTACGTCAAAACCAACAATTTCGTCTTCACCCTGGTCGTTCTTGATGTGGAACTCATATGGCGGGAAGTCCGCACTCATGCCTACGATCAGTTTCTTAGCCGGTTCGGTTTGATCCCCACCTGCTTGAGTCTCATTTTGGTTCGCAGCTTGACCGGCGTTGTTTGCCGCGTTGCCGCTGTTATTTTTTTCCTGACCACAAGCGGCCAGCACCATAGTCACCATCAAGACCGCTATGAATAACATGCCCCATTTTTTCATGCTTTTCTCTCCTATTCTGCTTTTCTTTTTATCACACGACGATGATTACTGGGCTAATTATAAATCAGAATGCATATATATGCAAAACAATTTTCATGATATTCAAAAGTTTTCACAGAACTGCCCTTTAAAACCTCGTAAATCTTATTTATCATACTTTGGTCAATTCAAATCTGAATTATGTTACCCATTTGGTTCATGCTCCTTGCTGCCTTGGGGAATAATGAACATCATCACAACCCTAGCGATTTACGAGAGGAGGCGCCAATCTGTGCTGCTTGAAGCGCTCTACCACGTGCCCCGGGACAAATGGGCGTATGCCTATGACTCATCGACGATCCATCTTCGCATCCGGACGAAACGGGATGATGTGGAGCAGGTGATGGCCATGACCGGGGACAAATACGATTGGACGGGAACCTACCAGGAGCTGCCGATGGAAAAAACGGCCCATGATCGCATGTTCGACTATTGGGAGGTCGCGGTGCGTCCCAAGTTCAAACGTCTTTCTTATGCCTTTAAGCTTACGGCGGGAACTGAAACGGTGTACCTGCTGGACACAGGCATTCAATCGGAGGCTCCTCAACCGCCGGGGGAATGCTTTGAATTTCCGTATATTCATGAGAACGAAGTAGTCCGAGTGCCGGAATGGGCAAAGCAAGCGGTCTTCTATCAGATTATGCCGGAGCGGTTCGCCAACGGAGATCCCTCCAATGATCCCAAGCCAGTTGAAGCCTGGGGAGGCAAGCCGACCCGTGAAAATTACTTTGGCGGCGATTTGCAGGGGATCATTGACCACTTGGACGATTTGACCGACCTAGGTATCACAGCGATATATCTTACTCCGATTTTTTTGGCTCCATCCAACCATAAATACGACACCGTGGATTATAAACAGGTTGATCCTCATTTTGGAAACAACGACTTGCTGCGGGAGTTGGTGGAGCAATGTCATCAGCGTGGGATCCGGGTCGTGTTGGACGCGGTCTTTAATCATTGCGGGGAGCATTTTCCTCCATTCCAGGACGTCCTCAAACATGGTGAAGCCTCCCCGTATGCCGGTTGGTTTCATGTCAACCAGTTCCCGGCGAGGGTAGAGAACGGGATCCCGACGTATGATACGTTTGGGTTCTTCCCCAACATGCCGAAATTTAATACCGCCAACCCGGAACTAAAAAAGTATTTACTTGAAGTCGCCGAATATTGGATTAAGGAGATCAAGTTGGACGGTTGGCGGCTTGACGTCGCCAATGAAATAGATCATTCGTTCTGGCGGGAATTCCGTCAGGTCGTCAAACAAGCGAACCCGGAAGCTTATCTGATTGGTGAGGTATGGAGCGATTCCTTGAACTGGCTGCTGGGGGATCAATTTGATTCCGTGATGAATTACCCCTTTGCGGATAAAGTGCTGGAGTTTTTTAACGGCGGTGTAGACGGGGCGGCCTTTTCCGATGAGATGGGTGCGCTGATCATGCGATATCCGCATCAAACGAATGAAGTGATCTTCAACATGCTGGGCAGCCATGATACCCCTCGCCTGCTGACCCGTGTCGGCGGCGACAAGCGCAAGCTCAAGCTCTGCGTGGTGTTTCTGTTTACGTATATTGGAACGCCTTGCATGTTCTACGGCGATGAGATCGGTCTAACTGGCGACGGGGATCCGGATTGCCGGAAGTGCATGGAGTGGGATCACAACAAGCAGGATCGTGAGCTGTATGATTTCTACAAGCTGATGATTAGGCTGCGAAAGCAGCATCCGGCGCTTCGTCACGGTCATTTTCGGTTTCTGCACGCGGAACCAGGGGATCCGTGTATCGTATACGAACGAATGGATGAGAAGATGCATTTTACCGTGTGGATGAACAATACCCCCAAGCCAGTCACCCTCACCCATCCGATGCAAACGAGCGATTGGCGGGACGCCCTTACCGAAGAAGCCGTGACACCAACGAACGGGGTCATGAGCATTTCCCTGGATCCTTACGGCTTCCGCATTTTGTATCGGCACATTCAAAAATAATGACAAAAAGCGGACGAGCGACTCGTCCGCTATTTCTTTAGGCTCTCATAAATGTGAATATATTGTCTTGCCGATGCATCCCAGCCGTAATCACCGGCGAATGCATTTGCTGTTATCCGATGCCAATGCTCAGGCTGGCGGTAGAACGACACCGCCCGGCGAAGCGTGTACAACATATCATGCGCGTTATAGTTATGGAAGGTGAAGCCGTTGCCTTCGCTTGTAAATTCATTATAGGAACGCACGGTATCGTTGAGGCCGCCGGTTTCTCTTACAACGGGGATTGTGCCGTATCGCAGCGCCAACAGCTGGCTGATGCCGCAAGGCTCAAACCGCGATGGCATTAGGAAGATGTCGCTGCCGGCATAGATGCGCCGAGATAACGCGTCGCTGAACTTGATTTGGACCGAAAGCTTCCCGGGATGACGCCATGCCGCTTCCCGGAACCAATCTTCATAGGCGGGATCCCCCGTGCCAAGCAACACTAATTGCACATCGTCTGTGCTAAGCCATTCATCTAATACCCGAATGACCAGATCCAGCCCCTTCGGTTCGACCAGACGAGTAACCATCGAGATCAGCGGCGTATCCGGTGCTTCCGGCAGGCCCAGCTCCCGCTGAAGCACCGGTTTATTGGCGCGTTTCTGTCCCAAATTGCGACTGTAACGGGCGAATAGCTCCAGATCGGTCTCCGGATCATATAGTCGGGTATCGATCCCGTTTACGATGCCTGACAACCGACCGCTGATCGAGCGAAGCAGGCCGTCCAGCCCATAACCGTAGTGCTCGGTCTTGATCTCTTCCGCATAAGTGGGACTGACCGTCGTCACATGATTGGCGTAGACTAAGCCGGCTTTCATAAAGCTGACTTGATCATAATACTCGACGCCGTCCGGTGTGAAATAGTCCCAAGGGAGTCCCAACAGATCTCCCAGAATCTCTTTCGGAAAAATCCCCTGGTATAACAAGTTATGTATGGTATAAACGGTTCGAATATTCCGGTATTCGTGCCGATCGCGGTAATGCTCCTTTAACAAGAGCGGGATCATCGCCGTATGCCAGTCATGGCAATGAATAATGTCCGGCATAAACCCGGTAAGGGGAAGCAGCTCCAGCATCGCCCGATCCAGGTACGCGAACCGCTCGCCGTCATCCCAATGACCATAAATCCCTGTTCTGCCAAAATAGTCTTCATTATCAATCATGTACACGGGAACCCCTTCCCAGTCCAGCCGGGAAATGCCGCCATACTTCTTCCGCCATCCCACCGGAACCGTACCGGTGCCAAGATGATGCAGACGCTCACGGTAAACTTGCGGCAGCTCGCGATATCTTGGCATGATGACCCGCACATCATGGCCCGCTTCAATCAGTGCCTTTGGCAGTGCCCCAATCACGTCAGCCAAGCCTCCGGTTTTGATAAACGGTGCGACTTCGGCCGCAGCAAACAAAATCTTCATCGTTTCACCCTCCTTCTTGGCGCTTGACGCTTCCACACGGTCATGCTCAGCGGAGGAAGCGTAACGGTCAGGCTTTGGGGCCTGCCGTTCCAAGCCGTTTTTTCGCTTAATTGCAGCTTGGGCTGTGGGCAGCCGAACCCGCCGAATCGAACATCATCGCTGTTAAAGACAAGCTCGTACCGTCCAGGCAAAGGGACGCCAACACGATACTCCCTCCGCTCCTCCGGCAGAAAGTTCAGCAGCACCAGCAACAGCTCCTGCGGCCGCGTTCCTTTTCGCACATACCCAATGACACTTTGCAGATCATCATCCGGAATGATCCACTGAAATCCCTCAGGTTCATGATCCTGCTCCCACAGCGACGGCTCTTGCAAATAAAAGTGATTCAACGCCTGGCAATACCCATGGATCTGCCGATGTGACTCGTAATCCAACAGGAACCAATCCAGCTCCCCTTGATCACGCCATTCGATAAATTGGCCAAATTCTCCACCCATAAATAACAGTTTTTTCCCTGGAGTGGTCAGCTGATACCCGAGTAACAGGCGAAGGCCGGCGAATTTTTGCTCGTAGGTGCCCGGCATTTTGTCCAGCAGTGATTTTTTGCCGTGTACCACCTCGTCATGGGAGAGCGGCAGCGTAAAATTCTCCGAATAGGCGTACCAAATCGGGAACGTTAGCAAGTGATGACGGTGAGGTCTCTCGCGGAACGGCGTCTCAAAATAATCCAACGTATCGTTCATCCACCCCATATTCCACTTGTAATTAAAGCCAAGCCCCCCTTGATGCGCAGGGGCGGTCACTAACGGCCACGCGCTAGATTCTTCCGCCATCATCAAAGCATGCGGAAAATAACGGAAGACTGCCGTGTTGAGCTGCCGTAAGAATTCGATCGCCTCCAGATTTTCGGTACCGCCCTTTTCGTTACGTGCCGCCGCCCAGGACGGCTTCTCGAAATCGTAGCGAATCATGCTGGTCACGGCGTCGACTCTCAGCCCGTCGAAATGATACTTTTCAAGCCAATATATCGCACTGGAGATCAAAAAAGAACGCACCTCGGGTTTACTAAAATCAAAACTGAGGGTTCCCCATCCGGGTTTCTCCGCTTTGGCCGGGTCAGCATACTCGAACAAGGGCGTTCCGTCAAATAGACGCAATCCGTGATCATCTTTCGTAAAATGGCCCGGCACCCAATCGAGCAACACGCCAATCCCAGCCTGATGACAGCAATCCACGAAATACATTAAATCCTGCGGTTCCCCATACCGGCTGGTTGGGGCGAAATAACCGGTCGCTTGATATCCCCATGATAAATCATACGGATGCTCACAGAGCGGCATGATTTCGATATGCGTGTACCCCATCTCTTTGACGTAGGGGATTAGCAAATCCACCATCTCTCGGTATGTATAAAACGAGCCGTCAGTCTTTTGCCGCCAGGTCCCGAAGTGAAGCTCATAAATGTTGAGCGGCTGTGCGTAAGGTGCGCTGCGGTTCTGAATCCACTTCTCATCTCCCCAGATGTAGTTGTCCAATTCCGTGATGATGGAAGCTGTTTTCGGCCGCACTTCCGCATAAAAAGCATAGGGATCTGCCTTCAAGCGGGTCTTACCATCCGGTCCGGTTAAAGCATACTTGTAAAAACTTCCAACCGGAACATCCGGAAAAAAGCGAGTCCAAATTCCCGAATCGGGTATCTTATATAGTACATCACGCGTCCCTTTCCAACCGTTCCAGTCGGCGACAACGGCGACTTGGCATGCATTCGGGGCCCAAACAGTAAAGCGAACTCCACGTCTTCCTCCTTCGGTTACGGGATGGGCGCCAAACGTGCGGTAGCTTTGATACAATGTCCCCTCGCGGAACAAGTAAATATCCGTGGGAGATACGGCGGAAGCCCATGCTGATTCGGTCCTGGCATCAAACAAATCTGTCACCACCTTTACACCAAATGAAAGAACGTCAATTATTTTTAGAAATTCAAAAAAAATTTCAGTATTTACATCAAAAAGATGTATTACTTTCGGATATTTTCCATATTTTATTTCATCTACATTATATCCTAATGTATGTGCCACACAGACCAAAACATGCGGGAGGGAAATGAAATGAGGAAAAAGGACTGTATTGCAATGCTTCTTGCCGGCGGAGAGGGGCGACGATTATCTCCGCTGACCACCAAGCAGGCGAAACCGGCCGTGCATTTTGGCGGACATTACCGGATCATCGATTTTCCTCTCAGCAACTGCGTCAACTCCGGAATTGATACGATCGGGGTTTTGACGCAATACGAAGCGGCTTCGCTTCATGAGCACATCGGTGAAGGAGAACCATGGAAGCTGAAGCACTCCGAGCATGGCGGGATCACTTTACTGCCAGCGTATCGGGAAGGCGTTGAGGAATATACAGGTACGGCGGACGCCATCTACAAGAATATGGCTTTTGTCGACGGTCATTCGCCCAAATACGTCCTGATCCTTTCGGGAGACCATATTTACCATATGGACTACCGTCACATGTTGGATTTCCATCTCAGTCACCAGGCCAAAGCAACGATTTCAGTTATGCCAGTACCCTGGGAAGAAGCCCATCGCTTTGGTGTCATGACGAAGGATGAACACAACCGGATTACGGAGTTCGCGGAGAAACCGGCGCAACCTGCGAGTAACCTCGCCTCCATGGGTATTTACTTGTTTGAGTGGGAGTTCTTAAAGCGCCAGTTGGAGGAAGATGCCGCGGACCCGAACTCCAGTCATGATTTCGGCAAGGACTTAATCCCTAAAATGTTGGCAGGCAGCGAGCCGCTGCACGCGTATGAATTCAAGGGGTATTGGCGGGATGTAGGAACGGTTCAAAGTCTATGGGAAGCGCATATGGATTTGCTGGTTGAATCCTCCGAATGGAAGCTTCATCGTGAGGATTGGCCCATGTTTACTCGAGAACGGCCGCTCATGCAAGGATGGGTTAAAAAACGTCACACTCCCGCCCCTTCCTCCCTCATTCATGATCACTGTTCACTCGAAGGCTATGTAGAACGTTCAGTTATTTTTGCTGGAACAGAAATTGGCCGGTATTCCCGCATCAAGGACAGCGTCATCATGCCGGGCGCGAAAATCGGCCGCAACGTCCAGATTGAGCGGGCGATTATCGGCGAAGGCGCGATCATCAAAGACGGTGCCGTCATTAAATCGGAGCCTGGAGACATCAGCGTTGTGGCCCCGTACGAAACCGTGTTTGCTAAACCGGCAAGCCGACCTCAACCCTCCCGTCTGCTTCAAGAAGTGTACGACAACGCCCCTCGGCTGCGGGCCGAAGGGTTGCTCTCCTAACCCAAAAGGGACCGCTTCGAAAGAATCCATGGATGATCTTTCGAGGCGGTCCCTTTGGTTTCTAACTGTGCTATTGTCAAAAGTTAAAGTTGGGCATATATATCAGCGTCCAACTGATATAAGTTAAATTCCCTTCCGTTGTTGCTGCCCGTTCCTTGGAGCTGATACCCTAAGCCCTCGTATAACTGAACAAGCTTCGGGTTCTGGTTCCAGCAGTCTAACCGGATGCCAGGACGACCCAGCGCCTTGGAACGTTTCGCTGCATAGCGTAAAATTTCACTGCTCAGCCCGCGTCCGCGGTAAGACAACCGGATCGTAAGCCGGTGCAGGTAACTGTAACCGGGAACGTTCAGCTCACCCCAATAATCGGGATCTGAATCCTGCAGCGTAAACAAGGCCACCGGTTCGCCTGACTCATGCAGCAGGTATATTTCACGGTCTGCCAAATACGACCGAATTAGTTCCGGCGTAAACTGCAGCGGATTCCATTGATTTACGCCATTTTCTTGCATCCAAGTCGCGGCTTCAACTAATATCTCCTGCACTGTCGCCAAATCCTCTTCGCCTGCCAGTGAGATGTCAAGCGTTCCCTGAGCGGTTTCTAGTTGATCGATAAGCTGTGTCATAGTAAGTCCCTCTCTCCACAAGTTTCTTTCTCTCTTTTTATATCTCTCTATTGAGGTTTTGTCTCCGATTCGGTTACAGCTTCCGTTTGGGAATCGCTTAACATCGGTAAGATGACTGAAACGGTTGTCCCAACGCCAAGCTCGCTCTGAATTTCCATTTCCCCATGATGCAGTTCAACCAACTGCTGACTGATCGCCAGCCCCAGCCCGGTACCGCCGCCTTGATGATTCACCTGGAAGAATCGATCTTTCACTTTGTTTAAATATTCCTCACTGATGCCAATCCCCGAATCGATGACATCCACTTTCACGCGTTCATCATCGATACGATCAATCACCAGATGAATCCAGCTTTGTTCATGGGAGAACTTGATCGCATTGTCCACTACGTTGAGGAACACTTGCTTCAGACGATTGCCATCGCCTCTGACCATGGCGGTGCCGTCGGCTTTATCCTCAAGCTTCAGCTGAATATGCTTCTGTTCCGCTTTGGCCCAAACGTTGAGCATCGTCTCTTGAAGCAGTTCTTTGAGGTTCACCTCGCCGATTACCAGCTTCATCTCGTTGGATTGCAGCTTCGAGAAATCAAGGATCTCCTCCACGAGGCCAATCAAACGATCGGTCTCTTTCGCGATAATCCCCATCCCGATCTTCGTCTCCTCTGGATCGAAGCCGCCGGAGGTTAACGTCTCGCTCCAGCCTTTAATCCCCGTCAATGGCGTGCGCAGCTCATGTGAAATTGATGAGATAAAATCGTCCTTGATCTGATTGCTGCGGACGATCTCCTCGGCCATATAATTCAAGGTAGCTGCCAGTTCACCAAGCTCATAACGGTAATTGCCCTTGATTCGCGCATCGAACTTCCCTCGCGCCATTTGCGCCGATACGGCACGAATATTATTAATGGGCTTAACAATCGAGTTCGCCAATCCGATGCTAAACAACGTAACGATAGCCAGTACAGCCGCCGAAACCGCAATCGACATGAAGGTCAAGTTCAGCAGCTTGGAATTGACCGACTCCATCGAGGTGACGTAACGTACGATGTATTGCGTATGCCCTTGGATCTGCAGCGGCCTTGAAACGGCCATCACCAGCTCGCCGGTCGTCGGTTGCCGCCCGATCCATTTGCCAACGTTCCCGGCTAACGCTTGCGGAACATCGCTGGTTTGAATCGCCTTATCAGCTTGGAACGGATTGGTGCTTGCCTTCACCTCGCCGTTGCGATCCAGAATCATCAGTTCGGTATTATCCAGCTCAAAAGTGCGGAGCATTTCCGTAAAATAATCCGGATCCCCCTCCGCATTCAATCGGACGAACTTCTGGAAGTAGTCCGAAGCCCACATCGAGTGATTGGACATGTGATTATAGATCGTATCGTAATAATACATGCGAATGGCCAATGTGAAAATCACCTCGACCATAAACAAGGTTACGAATACAACGATGAAATAGTGTAAGACGATTTGCCGTCCAATCCCTTTCTTGATCATTGTCCCTCGCCTTTCCACTTATAACCGTGCCCCCACACGGTTTGCAGGAAAGCCGGTTCGGACGGATTCGCTTCAATCTTCTGCCGCAGACGACGAATATTCACATCCACGATCTTCGGATCGCCCATATATTCCTTGCCCCAGACGTGATCCAACAGGACGTCACGGCTAAGCGGGGTATTCTCCTTCTCCAGGAAAAACTGAATCAACGAAAACTCCGTCGGGGTCAGTTCAATCAGCTGCCCGTTTTTCTTAAATTGCTTGGAGATCAAATCCAGTGTAAACGGTCCGGACGTAAACGTCACCTTCGCACTGCTCTCACGGTAAACATTCACCCGGCGCAGCAGGGATTGAATGCGGGCGATCAGCTCTGTTGGGCTAAACGGCTTGCTGACATGATCGTCCGCGCCCACGGACAACGCGTAGACCTTATCCTGCTCTTGCACTTTAGCGGTGAGGAAAATAATCCCGATCCGTTCATTCGTTTCGCGGATCCGCCGGCACACTTCAAAACCGTCAATCCCTGGCACCATCACGTCGAGGAGCGCGATGTCAATGTCCGGAACGCTTTGCAGCTTGCTTAACGCTTCGTTGCCGTCCGCCGCTTCGAGTACATCGAAGCCGTTCCGCTTCAAGTTAATGACGATAAAACTACGGATAGACTCTTCGTCCTCCAAAATCAGCACTTTGCTCAATTTGGTTGCCCCCTCTTTCAAAAAACGGCTTAACGTTTAATTTCCGTCTCGCCTTTGTTGACTTTTAAATCCGTATGACTCAGGAACCCGATCACCTTATCGGCATCCCGTGCGAGCAGCTCCCAATCTCCTTTATTGCGCTCCCATTCCGACAGCGTAAAGAAGCGGATTTCCGCGACAGGCTCATTTGTATCGATCTTGACGAAAATGAGGTGCTCATTTTTGTCGGACTTCGTATCGATCGTAACATTGCCTTGCCATTCTTTCGGGAAGTTGAAGTAGAAGCGTCCAGCCATATCCATGTATTGCTGCATGACGAATTTGAGGCCTTCGTTCTCATCCCACTGATAATAGGAGAACAGCCACGGAATTTCATCAAATGAAATATACTCCCAGCCTTTGGGCTTCTCCAACATGCCGATTTCCAGCAGTCCATCATTGTTAACGTCACCGCTGAGAATCGGATACCCTTTGAGCGTCATATCCTGTGAAGGCAACAGGTTAACAAGCTCCCCGTCCTTCATCACAATCACCGTCGAGAAGGCGGAATGGGTTCCCACCGTTGCATCAAGAATAATCCCCTTCAGGTTAGGCGTAATGTTGCCGCTGACCGCATTATAATACTCGCTGATCGGATCGTCGAGTTCCAGATGGCTTATTTCTTTAAACGATCCATCATACTGATACGTCGTCACCGTCGTATACTGCTCGCGTTTTAAGTTCACGACCGTGATATCAGGAATGTTATCCTGATTTAAATCGTCCACCATAAAGTAGTTGTACGGCAACGCAATTGCCTTCTCGACTTCACTGCCATTGTAAGTATATACGGTTAATCCTTTCTGCAGTTCATCGGAGCCGCTGGAGAAACCAGCGATAATCTCCAAATTGCCGTCGCCGTTTAAGTCCAGAATATCAAACGTTTCAAGGACCTGGCCTTCGCCGTCAAAGCGAACCTTCAGTGCCCAGGAATTGCCCTGATGCTCTAAAATCATGCCGTGGATCCGCACCGCTTCATCAGGCGTCTCATAGAAGACCACCGCCTCCTTGATCCCGTCGTTGTTCAGGTCAGGTGTGCGAATGGAGCTGATATTGCGGACGTCCCGCGGCGAGACGATCTCTCCGCCTTTCAGCTCGGCCTTAATGACGCTGATTAACGAGGCACGGTCGGTGGAGAGCTGCGGCGTTTGCATCAAAGACTTCGGATCGCTGATCACGCTGCAGCCGCTTAGGATCAGAAGCAGGCAAGCTCCCGCCCAAGCTAATAATCTCCTCTTCGTCAACATACTCACCACTCGTTTCATACCAGATCAATCAGGCGTTTCTCTTCCATCGAGAGCCGCCGTCCGGACACGTCAAGCTTGATCTCTCCTTCAGACAGTCCCCAGATCCGGGTGCAGTAACGCTCTGCCAATTCCAGCGGCAATGCCGTAATAACGATCTTATTTTGCTGGGTGCACAGCTCCTTTAACGTCTCCAATACGCGTTCTGCCGACTTAGGATCCAGCCCGATCACCGGCTCGTCCGCCGCCAGGAAGCTAGCCCCATGAACCAATGCCCGGCAAATAGCCACACGTTGGCGCTCGCCGCCGCTCAACTTCCCAGCTTTAACATGGGCTTTGTCCAGCAGGCCGTACTTCTCCAACTCGTCCATGGCGCCCATGTAATCGTCCGATCGTACCATCCCGGTCAGTCGGCGCAGAAGCGGAGTTTGACCCGCTTGTCCGATCAGGACATTTTTGAGCGCGGTTTTCTCCGGATACAAGGAAGGGTTCTGTTCGAGATAGGCGCATTGGGAGCGGTATTTCTGTGAACCGCGTCCGCCGCCTTCAATCACTTTATCCCCGTTCCAGGTATAATCGCCCCGGTTCCAACTCTCTCGCAGCGCCAAGCAACGAAGGAGCATGCTTTTGCCGCTGCCGCTGGCCCCTACAACGCCAATCATTTCCCCTGCACCAAACTGGACGGTAATATCGCGAAGCACCTTCTTCTTATTTCCATCCACCGATTTCTGCAAGTGGTTGACTCTGATCATGTCCGATTTCTCCTTTTACGATTAAGAGGTACTCAAGTTGTTGTTCACTTTTTTGAACTAACATGAAATTTGCATTACCTTTTCTTACCCTTTAGTGTATTGGAAAAATCAACGAAAATCCATTACAGCCTGTTCATATTTACGCTTTTTTTGTAACGTTCCGGCCGAAACACCAGCCCGGATGCGGAAAACAACAGATATGCCGACCCCAGAAGCATAAACAACATCGGAGCCGCTCCTAACTGCATGGCCGCTCCACCGAGGTTCGGGCCAATGATGCTGCCAAAGTTAAAATGAAAGGATGCAATCACATTGGCCACCGGAAGTAAATGACGCGGGAGCAAATCCGCTGCATACGCCAGGCCTAACGAGAAGAACGAACCCACCAAGCCGCCTGCACCCATGAACAGTAGCAGCAACGCCATAAAGTGATTCCCCGCCAATGGAACCGCGAGAAACAGAAGTCCGCCGGTGAGTCCTGCGGTCATCAGCACTTTTTTGCGGCCGAACCGGTCGCTTAAGATGCCCAGAGGGAGCTGAAGAATCAAACCGCCGATGCCAAAGAACGGCAGCAAGGCCGCGATATCCGCCGCACTAAGCCCTGAACGTAAGCCGTATATCGGAAAGTTGCTGTTCATCGAAGCTTCCATATAACCATATAGCAAGGCAGGCAGCAAGGCGAACCAAGCCATCCGGTAGATCTGCGGAACCTTGCGCGGAGCACCGGCTTCCTCCTGACGAACGGGTTCCGGTGCTCGATCTGGCAAATATATAGCGGCGAGGATCACGATCATGAGGAACAGGATCGCCAGCAAGACGAACGGAACGGCTTGCCCGTAATCCAGCAGTCGGATGCCCAGCGGTCCAATACTGAAACCTAATCCGTAGGACATTCCATACAAGGAGATGTTCCGGCCTCTTTTGTCCGGCGGTGAAACAAGAATGATCCAGAGCTGCGAGGTAAAATGAATCGCACTATCCCCGATCCCCACAAGCAATCTTAGAATAAACCACAACCTTAAATCGGAGACCAGCGAAAACACCGGCAAAGCCAGCATAACGAGAACGACGCCGCTCAGCAGTAAGAGTTTAAACCCGGTTCGTCGCAGCAGCTTCTCCGCCACCAGCGACATAGCAAACGATCCGACATAAAGAGCTGCAGCATGCAACCCATTTACGGAGGAGGGGATCCCCCTTTCTTCCATAAATATGGACAACACCGGCAGCAGCAGTCCTTGACTGAGCCCCGCGATAATAATGACAGAGATCAGAATAAAGGTGGGGGTAAATATGCGGTGATGCCTTCTGATCGAACTTTCCAAATGAAAAACACTCCTTAAAAAACAAAGAAAATCGTCAATATGTTGACGACTTTTCCCCAAATAATATTTTCCGAATAATCCTTTAACATTATAGTAGACAATCCACTACCGAACAAGCCATAATGAATCTGAATGCAAAGTTCTTTGGGAGGTTAGTTCAATCATGGCCTATGACGTGAAAGTGGATCATTCCTTGGTCTACGAACTGATCAGCAGCTTTATGATATATACTACACACAAATGGGTGAACAATCTCGATGTAGGCTTGGAATGGATAGCTGAGGTAGACACTCGCCTCACGCCGGAGGAGCGACATCAATTTGTCGAAGCGGCCAAGTACCCGTTCACAGACTACGACGTTTTGTACGTTTGGGCCTTGGAGCGAAAAGGCGCGATCGATATCCCACAATTTCTGAACGACATTGCAGAAAGCTCTGTCGAGTCCCTATATGATCGCACTAAAACCTACATTCCCACTGTGAATAGTGAGACAATCGCGCGAATTCAAAGCAACTATATCCCGTTGCTCAAATGCTGGCATCGGCTGTATATGAGCCCTATCGAGCATCAATTTCTTCCGCTCCTGGAGGAAGATGCAGCCGAGAAGCATACGCTGCTGCAAAAGATGGACACCGACGCGCTGATCGAATACGCCTCCGGCGGGTTGGTGCTGGAACCTTTGAAGCCGATCTCGTTGGTCGTGTTAACCCCTTCGATCCATTTTCGACCGATAAATACATACGTTTTCTACGAAAACGTGCTGTTCATCCAGTACCCGCTCGATATTCCGGAGCTTGATGAGGATGAACCGCCGATGGTGTTAAAACGGTTGACCCGTGCCTTGGCCGAACCGCAGCGGTTGCGCCTACTCCGCTATGTTGCCGACGAACCCAAATCGATGCAAGATATGCTGAAGGATCTAGGCGAACCTAAGGATCAGCTGATGCACGACTTGATGCGACTCCGGGTCGCCGGACTGCTGCGCATCCATCTGCTCGCCCAAGATACGGAGAAGTTCAGTATCCGTCCAGACGGAGCGGCAGAGCTCCAGATGTTCCTGGAATCCTATATCCGGCTGTAGTTGTGAACTAAGCAAAGCAGTTGGCTTTGGCGGGACGCTTCCGCTTGTGTTAGGATAGAGCTATACGTAGAGACAAGCGTTTCTTGGATAAGGAGTGACCCGTGAGATATGAAAACGCCCTTGACGCAACAAATTATTTTTGATCTGGATGATACCTTAGTTTATTGCAATAAATATTTTGATCTAATTCTAGACCAATTCGCTGACCTAATGACCGATTGGTTTAAGACATTCGGCATTACGTCAAATGAGATCCGAGAGAAGCAAACGGAAATTGATGTAGCCGGAGTCCATCAAATCGGTTTTGCCAGCTCGCATTTTCCCGAATCGTTGGTTGACACCTACCGCTATTTCGCTAGAGTTACGGGACGACAGACTCTTCCGGAGGAAGAAGAACGGCTGATGAAGCTGGGGCTTAGCGTTTATGAGCAACCTATCGAACCGTATCCCGGCATGGTCGAAACCTTAAATCTACTGCGCAGTCAAGGTCATGAACTGCACTTGTATACCGGCGGAGATACCGAGATCCAACAGCGTAAAATCGAGCAGATGCGATTGGCCGAGTATTTTGAGGATCGGATTTACATTCGCCAACACAAAAATGCGGAAGCCTTAGAAGAAATTCTTCAGTCGCGGCGGTTTGACCGTTCCCGAACCTGGATGATCGGCAACAGCCTGCGGACGGATGTCATGCCAGCCCTTTCCGTCGGAATTAAGGCGATTTACATTAAAATCCCCAACGAGTGGTTGTACAATATTGTGGAGCTTCAGCATGACAGGGATTCGGAAATGCATACCGTTACGTCCTTGGTCGAAGTTCCGCTCGTGATTTTTAACCATACGCATCAAAAACAAAAACGGACCTTATAAGGTCCGTTTTTTGTCTTCGCTTAAGTTCGGGAAGGCTCCGCCTCTATGAGCTCCAGCTTGCCCGACGTGCGATCGGCTAAAGCGATGCGGGCTTTGATTTCGCCTTCCTCGCGTTTGAAAGATAACAGCTGAGTTTGGCCTTTCGTCAACAGCGCGTTTAGCATCGACGGCGAGATTTTCTTGCCGCCGAACTCCTTCCAGATAACGAAGCCGCAGCCCTGCTTGTAGTGCGTGCAGCCAAAGCCCCTGCGACCTTCGATGATTTGACCGCCGCAGCCTTCGCGCGGGCAAGGTGCCAACGGTTGAAGGCTGCCTGCCGGCAGTTGCTTCGTGGTCGCTTGCGCTGTACGACGCTCGCCTGCCCTTGTAGAAGAGGCGGATCGTCCCGTTTTACCGCCGCTGCTGCTTCGGCTTCCGCGCCGACCACCCTTCTCCGCTTCTGCCGACGCGAACATGGAGGCGTCCGCTTTCTGCTGCGTTCGCACCTTCTCGATAATCGAGATGGTGAATCGGCGCACGTTCTCCATAAACTGCTCCCGCGCCGCTTCTCCCTTGGAAATCTGGTATAATCGACGCTCCCATTGCCCCGTCATCTCCGGCGAGGTCAGCAGCTCGACACCAGCGCGCCGAATTAGCTCAACGGCGGTCCGGCCTTTTTGCGTCACTGTGATCTTTTTCCCCTGCATCGTGATATATCCCACGTTCTTTAACCGCTCAATCGTTGCTGCCCGAGTGGCCGGAGTACCGAGACCCGCATCCTTCATCGCTTCGCGCAGCTCCTCGTTCTCCAAATTTTTCCCGGCGCTTTCCATCGCTTTAAGCAACGTGCCTTCGGTATAATGCTTTGGCGGCTGAGTTGCTTTCTCCTTCGCCTCGGCGTCTGTACATTGCACTGGACGGTTACGGTCGATCTCGAACGGTTCGCTGATCAGCTCTTCGGTTTCTTCTTCCTCGTCTTTCTTCTTGCCGCGTCCTTTACCGGCTTTCGCTCCGTCATCGCCAGGAAGACATACCTTCCACCCCAGCGACAACAGCTCTTTCACGTTGGTTTTAAACGTTTCACCATCCACCTCAGTGAGTACAGTGTGTTGCTTATATTCCGCCGCCGGATAGAAATGGGACAAAAAGCGCCGGATCACAAGATCGTAGATGTTCTGCTCTTCTTTGCTTAACGTGCCCGGACGCCGAAGCGTCGGAAGGATCGCATGGTGATCCTCTACCCGGGACGGATTGCACACCGCCTTGTTGCCGACATGCACCAGGTTCGGACGTCCGCCTTCCGCCAGCTCCTTATAGCTCGACGATTTCAGCATATGCAGCACCTTATGCATCCCATCGATATTTTGCTCGGTCACATAGTTGGAGCTTGTCCGTGGATAGGAGATCACCTTATGGCGCTCATAGAGCGCCTGGGCAATGTCCAACGTCTTCTTGGCAGAATATCCGAACTTCGCATTTGCCTCCCGCTGCAGCAACGTCAAATCGTACAGCTTGTACGGATATTCTTTCGTGTCTTTCACTTCGTATTCGGTGATGCGCCCTTCCTTGCCGCGAACCTTCGTGGCAATTGCCTCCGCCTTCTCCTTATCCGTCAACCGGTCCCCTTGCCAGCTTCCGGTATACTTACGGGTATCCTGCTTAAATTCCGCTTTGATTTCATAGTAAGTCAGCGAATCAAAATTCTCGATTTCCTTCTGCCGGTCATAGATTAGCGCTAGCACCGGAGTTTGGACCCGGCCGACGGACAGCAGCTCCCGATGTTTGGTCGTAAACGCACGCGTCGCGTTCATTCCGATCAGCCAATCCGCTTCGCTGCGCGCCCGCGCGGCCTGCGTTAAATTTTCGAACTCGGACGCTTCATGCAGCTCGTCAAACCCTTTGGCGATACTTTCGTTGGTCAAGTCGGAAATCCACAAGCGCTTAACAGGCTGGGTTAATTTGAGCTGCTGTTGGATTAACGCAAAGATGTACTGTCCTTCGCGGGCAGCATCGCATGCATTTACAATCGTATCGCAACGTTTTGCGAGCTCGCCGATCGTCTTCAGCTGATCTTTTGTGCGCGGATTCGGCACAATCTTGAAGCGATCCGGCAGAATCGGCAGGTCGTTGAAATTCCAGCGTTTGTACTTTTCGTCATAGGCGTCCGGTTCGGCCAATCCTAATAAATGACCTATCGCCCAAGTAATGATGTAGCGCTCTCCCTCGAGGTAGGATCGGTTGTTCTTCGCCTTCGGTTCAATTACAGCGGCGATCGTCCGTCCCATATCCGGTTTTTCGGCGATTACGAGCGTTTTCATGCTTTCGGGCCCCTCTTCCTCTGTCTCTCAAATCTAAAAAAGAGCCGCGCTACGCGCAGCTCTAGTAAGCTAGTACCTATTATAGCATATTGATCCAGGGATCGTCCTGTCAAAATGTTGCGGCTCGTTTGGCGGGATTATACCAGCACCGTCGAACCCATCAGATATTTATCAACTTCGCGTGCCGCAGCTCTGCCTTCGTTGATCGCCCATACGACCAAGCTTTGGCCCCGGCGCATATCGCCTGCAGCAAACACTTTATCGACATTCGTTTTGAATTGACCGTATTTCGCCTTCACGTTCGTCCGACGGTCTCGTTCAAGACCCAGCTCATCCGCCAGCGTCGATTCTGGACCGTCAAACCCGATAGCAATCAGCGCCAGTTGCGCTGGGAAGACGCGCTCAGTGCCTGGGATCGGCTGATAGATTTTCCGTCCAGTCTCATCGACGATCCGCTGAATTTGCACCGTGTGCAGCTCTTTCAGGTTGCCGTTTTCGTCGCCTACAAATTTCGTTGTCATGATCGAGAATTCCCGTGGATCTTTACCGAACAACGCTTTAGCTTCTTGTTGGGCGTAATCGAGTGTGTACACGTTCGGGAATTGCGGCCAAGGGTTGTTGATCGGGTCCCGTTCCAGCGGAGCTTTCGCATGGGTACCAAATTGCGTCACACTGCGGCAACCGTGGCGCAGCGCCGTCGCTACGCAGTCCGAGCCAGTGTCCCCGCCTCCGATGACGATAACATCCTTTCCTTCTGCGGACAAAAAGTTCCCATCAGTTAACCCGGAGTCCAAGTAGCTCTTAATCGTACCGTTCAAGAACGGCATCGCATAATGCACCCCGTTCAAATCGCTGCCTTCGATATTAAATTCACGTGGTTTGGTTGCCCCGCCGCATAGTACCACCGCGTCATACTCATCCACAAGCTGTTGGGCTTTAATATCTTTGCCGATTTCCGTATTTGTCACGAACTTCACGCCTTCAGCAGCCAACAAGTCGACGCGACGCTGTACGACCGCTTTGTCCAGCTTCATCGTCGGAATCCCATAAACCAGAAGACCGCCGATTCGGTCTGCACGCTCATAGACCGTCACTTCATGGCCCGCTTTGTTTAATTGGGCGGCGCAAGCAAGGCCTGCAGGTCCGGAGCCAACAATGGCCACTCTGCGGCCTGTCCGTTTCTCCGGAGGTTCAGGAACAACCCAGCCTTCTTCGAAACCTTTATCGATAATTGCCTGTTCAATCGTCTTGATCGTGACCGGCTCTCCGATCAGACCTACGGTACAAGAGCCTTCACAAGGGGCCGGACATACTCGCCCCGTAAATTCCGGGAAGTTGTTGGTTTTGTGCAAACGGTCCAGCGCTTCCTTCCAGAGGTTACGGTATACCAGATTATTCCACTCCGGAATCAAGTTGTGTACTGGGCAGCCTGCTGTCCCGCCGGCCATATCAATGCCCGTGTGGCAATACGGCGTGCCGCAATCCATGCAGCGTGCGCCTTGAATGCGTAAATCCTCCTCGGACATATGCTTATGAAATTCTTCCCAGTCCTTCACCCGTTCGGACGGGCTCCGGTCCCCGGGAAGTTCGCGTTTGAACTCCATAAATCCTGTTGGTGTAGACATCACAAGTTCCCCCATCCGTTATCATGTCACATGATATGAAAAGTCGCGAGTCACCCGGTCCGGGCGATCGAAAACTTTTCATACGCCGTCATCAATGTATCTTGATGTTAGCATTCGGGGGAAATGTTATTAATGGATTAATGATACGATAATTTGTACTTATTATCACATCATTTGCGGCGTTCGTAAGTAAGAAAACGGTAATCATAGGGATTCTTCTCGTCCCGTACTCCCTGTTCCTCATGGACTAATTCAAAATCTTCCCATGAAAAGTCAGGGAAAAACACGTCTCCTTCGATATCCTCATCAATTAGGGTCACGATCAGCCGGTCCGCGAGGGGCAGGAAATGCTGGAATACCCCAGCCCCACCGATAACCATCAGTTCTCCTCGATCCGTGTAGGTTAACGCTTCCTCCACGGAGTGGACGATATCCGCCCCTTCCGCTGTGAAAGAAGGATCCCCGGTCAACACGACACTATGCCGGTTCGGGAGCGGCTTACTGCCCATGGATTCCCAAGTCTTGCGGCCCATCACGATCGTTTTCCCAGTTGTATTCGCTTTAAAAAACTTTAAGTCCGCCGGCAGCCTCCAGGGCAGCTGATTATCCCGGCCAATAACCCCATTTCTGGACATCGCCCAAATCAGCGTGATCATTCCGATCGATCCCTCCGTCCTCCGTCAATGTTATACAGCGACCGTTGCTTTGATCGTCGGATGATACTTATAATCGATGAATTCGAAATCCTCATACTTATAGTCGAAGATTGATTCCGGTTTCCGTTTGATCACCAGCTTCGGCAATGGGTAAGGCTCGCGTTCCAATTGGGTTTTTACCTGCTCGATATGGTTGTTGTAAATATGCACGTCTCCTCCGGACCAGATGAATTCGCCAACCTCCAGGTCGCATTGTTGGGCAATCATGTGGGTCAGCAGCGCGTAGCTTGCGATATTAAACGGCAGGCCAAGGAAAGTGTCCACCGAACGCATCGTCAACATACAGGACAGCTTGCCGTCGGCCACATAAAATTGAAAAACAAAATGGCATGGCGGCAGCTTCATTTGATCGACTTCAGCTACGTTCCAAGCGCTTACCAAATGGCGGCGAGAATCCGGATTTTTCTTAATTGCTTCCACCACGTTTGCGATTTGATCGATTTTTCGGCCGTCCGGGGCTTCCCAAGAACGCCATTGCGACCCGTATACCGGGCCGAGATCGCCATTCTCATCCGCCCACTCGTCCCAAATCCGAACGCCATGTTCCTTGAGATAAGCGATATTCGTATCGCCGCGCAAAAACCACAGTAACTCATGAATCACCGATTTCAAATGAATCCGTTTGGTTGTTACGAGCGGGAAGCCTTCGCTTAAATCAAAACGCAGTTGCCGTCCGAAGACCGAGCGCGTACCGACACCCGTTCGATCCTCCTTGGGCGTTCCGTTCTTCAGAACATCCTCCAGCAAATCTAAATATTTTCTCATGAGTTAAACACCCCGTCACATTGGTCTACTAATCCATCCTATTATAGCAGATTTATTTGCGACTTTCCGACTTTAACAAATCGAGTAAGTAAGCCTTCAAATCGACGATTCGTAAAAAATCCGGCCGCTTCTCCGTCCCGTAGATGATCAGAGGCACCAGCGATGCGGACGCATCCAGCCCCCCATGCGCTCCGCCACCGGAATGTGTGGGGGCTCCAGCTTCCGCGAGCTCATACCCCGGTTTGGCGGTGACGATAAGAAATCGCCCTTCGTGGGATTGTAAAGCGCCTTGAAGGCGACGCAGCGGATCAGGATATTTTCCATACGTAATATGGCGTGTTTTGTTGCGTTCGCTTATGCTCTCTCGCTTCAAATCAAGTATCTGCTCCGTCCCTTGAACGGACCAGGATTGATGATAAGGATCGATCCAATCCCCGCCTGCTTTGAATCTCATCGCTGCCGGATCCCCCGCTTTTACACAATGAATCCAGCCATCTTCTTGCCAGGTAATGAGGTCGATTCGTGGGTCGTTCCTCAATACATCGGCGATCTCTTTCAGCGAATTCTCCGGTTTCAAACTGTAGACGTAGGCCATCGTGTCGTTAACAGCGAGGGCAATTTCGGTGGATGAGTTCATGGTTTGACCAGTCGGTAATACGTGATACCGCTGTAACAGCTTGGGTAAATCAATTACAGGCTGTTGTTCTTTGGGCAATACTTGGCTCATTCCACTATCTCCCGCAACGATCAGAATCGTATCGTGTAACGCATGTGCTCGAGATTCATAAGCATCCAGCAGCTCTTTTAGTCGACGATCCGTCTCCTTGATGCCTTCACGATCGGTAAGGCCGCGTTTGTGCAACTTTCCATCCAGGTCCGGCAAATAAATCAGCAAAAAATCGGGCAATTGACCAGTTTGGATCAAGTATTTTGCCACTCCAATCGCATATCGATCATTAAAGCCCATCCGGTCCGCAGGCCCGTCAGGCAAATTCGTCACCCCGTCAAGCGGGTTCGACAATGCCCCGAAAGCCATAAAATCCGGCCCTTTCACTTGAAAAGGCAAGTCCAGCGGAACAAGCTCGCGTAACGGTTGCGGCAAGTCGATTTGGTGTGAGGTCATCCCTCGGTAAACCAATCCGTTCACCGATCCGGAGGTGAAGCCCAACTGCTTCAAATCCTCATATATAGTTGGCACATCGGGGTTTAAGTGCTGATCGTTTAAATCTTTTAACGCATGTGTCAAAACGGACTTCGTCCCGCGGCGCAAAATTTCAACGGGAGCTGAGCCATAACCTATCACTTTCTGTCCCTGATGCGGATACCAGGTTAAGCCCGGCACATGATGAGCATCCGGGTAACGCCCGGTAAGCAGCGTGCTGTCAATCGAGATGGACATGGTCGGAAAAGAGCTGATCATATCAGGATAATATTGGCCATGCTGAATGAGATATTGAAAGGCAGGGAGCTCATTATGCCCAATTCCGCGTTGAATCAATTGGTCCATAAGGGAGTCAACCAGGACAAAAATAACCTTCTTTTTTCCGTTGAAAGTGTTGTTTGTTGATTGGATATGCAGTAGATCCGCTTCTTTGGGATTCGATGTTGCACGGCAACCACCCAACAATAGACATATGACAAAGATCAGAAACCAGAAACAGGTTCGGCCGCTCGACAAGAACTTGAATCGCATGTTGTTCACCCTCTTTAAAGTTTAACCATAGTATGCCAATTCCGCTTGTGCCAATACCTCAGACCCTACTCTACAGAACGTAAGTTCGTAAATAGGATTGACTTTTGGGAGCTGGTAGTTTATAGTTAAATATGCCAAAATCATATAGAATCAAGCGAGTGAAGCACCTCGCAAGTCTGGCGATATCGCCTTTCTTGCAGGTGCTTTTTTTGCGTTTCTATGAGAATGGCAAATTCATATAGGATGGAGTTGACGGTTATGAAGTGGAGAAGTTCGATCAAACTGCTGTTGCTGACGGTCATCACGATTTCACTAATGTTAGGCGGATATCGACCGACGTATGCTGCAAGCTCTTGGGATGCTGCCTTGAGTGGAATAGACGCGATGTATGATGGGTTAACCGCGGTACAAACGTTGGTTAAACAGGAGAGCCTCGAAATTTCAGCACTGCGCAAGAAGAATAACGACGCTTTGGCTGCCATCAATGCGAAGCTCAAAGTCATTGATCAAGCTACCATCACTCGCCTGACACAGGAATCCGATTCACTGCAGCGGAAGCATGCCTCCTTGTTGGAGGAATACAAATCATTGGGCAAGCAAGTGACAGCAGCCAAGAAACGCAAGGATAAGAAAACCGCTGATTTATTGGAATTGAAGCGCAACAAGTTGAAGCCTGCGGCAACTGCTGCTTCGGCAGAAATTAAAGCGAAAAAGGATGCATTAGCCGCTGCTAAGAAAGCGAAAACCGCCAAAGTCAAAGTCGTGAAAGATGCGCTCATTCCTGTGCAAACGTTAAAAAAGCAGATCACCGCCGAAAACAAATCCGTCGCCGCCGCGCGAAAACACCTTTCGGCGGCTGACAAGCGGTATAAAGCCAGCGTCAAGCGCGGTGACGCCATTGTCGCTGCATTGGAATTGAAGACCGTATATGATCAAACGAAAGCCATTCACACTTCTTTAGCGAAAGTCTACGATTGGGAGAAGCAAATCTCCCGGATCATCACGAACGCATCTGCAAAACTGCCAAAATAGAAGGAAGTCAATTTTCCTTTAGTTCTCCTGTCGGTGCTCTGGACAATCTTCATTCGCCAATAGGGTGCCGACAGGTTCACCCCGATTCCTCTCCCCTTACCGGTCGTTTGAGCCGCAGCAGAAAGGATAATATCTCTGGGATCACTTCCTCCTGGTATCTACCCTCCAGACCCTGTTCGTTCCACGGCAGCTACAGGATAGTCCAGTATGACCTCACCTTGCCCCTGACCTCCCCATTCTGATCTTGTCTCGTCATGGACCTCACTAAATGGACCTTACTAATAACTGTATCTATCGCACATGGTACTTCTTAGTTGCAAATTATATTGTTATATCGTAATATTATGATATAGTGATTTATACGATTTTAGTGAGGTGCACCTGCATGGATAACAATTTCAAAGCCTATCAGGAAACAGCAGAAATGCTGAAAGCCTTGGCGCATCCGGTTCGGTTATGTATCGTCCGCGGCTTGCTGGAGAAGCAGCATTGCAATGTGACGTACATGCAAGAGTGTTTGGATCTGCCGCAATCGACCGTATCCCAACACCTGCAAAAACTGCGCAGCTTAGGCATCGTTGAAGCTGAACGCAGCGGATTGGAAGTTAATTATCATCTGGCGAATGAGAAAGTCATGAAATTGGTTCGCCATTTATTCGAGGAGGATCAATAATACAATGAGTAAAAAGGTAATCATTGTCGGAGGCGTTGCCGGCGGCGCCTCTGCGGCTGCAAGACTTCGCCGTCTGGATGAAGCAGCGCATATCATTATGTTTGAAAGGGACCCCTATATTTCGTTTGCAAACTGCGGGCTCCCCTACTACATCGGCGATTCCATCAAGGAACGCTCGAAGCTGTTGGTACAGACGCCGGAAGCGATGCATCGTCGGTTTAACATCGATGTTCGTACGGAAAGTGAAGTAATCGGAATCGATCCAACAACCAAAACGGTGCTGGTCCGCAGCAAAGAACGCGGTGAGTACCGAGAAAGCTACGATGCCTTGATATTATCACCCGGAGCGAAACCCATCCGCCCGAATCTTCCCGGCATCGAGAGCAGTCGAATTCATACGCTGCGGAATATTCCGGACACCGACCGCCTCAAACAAAGGGTTGCTCTGGAGAACACAGCTTCGGCCATCGTCATTGGCGGCGGGTTTATCGGTGTGGAAATGGCCGAGAACTTAAGAGAAATCGGGCTTGATGTTACGTTAATTGAAGGCGGCCCGCAAATTCTGGCGCCGTTTGATCCCGAAATGGCAGGTGTCCTAGCCAAAGAACTGGAGGATCACGGCGTGAAGCTGCTGATGTCGCAGACCGTCACCTCGTTTATTGAACAAGGAAACCGCATTACGGTTCAGACTTCGGACGGCCGCGAAGTTTCTGCTGATTTCGTGTTATTGGCGATTGGCGTAAAACCGGATACGGCTTTTCTGAAGGATACCGGTATCGAGTTTGGCCCAAGAGGACATATTCTCGTAAACGATAAACTGGAAACGAACATTCCTGACATTTATGCTGTTGGGGATGCAGTTGAAGTCGTTGATTTCGTCAATGGCTCGAAAACAGCGATCCCTCTCGCTGGACCTGCGAACAAGCAAGGCCGGATCGCTGCGGACAACGTCTGCGGTCTAGGGACCACCTACAAAGGCTCGCAAGGTACGTCCATCATCAAAGTATTTGGCCTCACCGGAGCAGCGACCGGGAACAATGAGAGAACACTGCAACGGATGGGCATTCCTTATCATGTCACTGTCGTTCATCCTAACTCCCATGCTTCTTATTATCCCGGTGCTACCCCGCTCTCGATCAAGCTGCTGTTTCAATCTGACGGAACGCTGCTTGGCGCGCAAGCTGTTGGTTATGACGGGGTAGATAAACGGATTGATGATATCGCCACGGCGATTCGTTTCCGCGGGACAGTAGCGGATCTTGCCGAGCTGGAGCTGGCCTATGCCCCTCCCTACTCGTCAGCGAAGGATCCGGTCAACATGGCAGCGTATACCGCAGAGAATATCTTGAGCGGAAGAGTGCGCGTGTATGTTCCTCAGGATTTGGCGACTCGGGATGAACAGACCACCATGTTAGTGGACGTTCGTTCGGAAATGGAGCATGCCAACGGTCATATCCCCGGCTCCTTGCTCATCCCGGTCGATGAATTACGCGATCGCTTAAATGAGCTGGATGCCAACAAGGAGATTTGGGTCTACTGCCAAGTGGGGCTGCGCGGGTACACCGCCTCTCGGATTCTGCAGCAAAAAGGTTTTAAGGTTCGCAACCTCACCGGCGGTTACAAGCTGTATCAAATGGCGAATTACCAGCCTGGCCGGGCAAGTTCACAGGAACTTCCCACAGGTCCTGCGGCAAAAATGGAGGTTGCCGCAGCAAAGGCAGATCCGGCTGTGCCGCAGACTGAACGTCATTCGGCTGCACCAAACGAAGCCCCAGCCCTTTTGCGAGTCGATGCAGAGCTAGACGCCTGTGGATTATGCTGTCCAGGCCCGTTGATTCAAGTCAAACAAGCAATGGACCGTTTGGAATCCGGACAAACTCTGCACGTCACCGCATCGGATCCTGGTTTCTATGAGGATGTGCAGGCCTGGGCGACCATGTCCAAACATCAGATGCTCCAGGTCACCAAGCGTGCAGATGGGATCATCGAAGCCTACTTGCGGAAGGAAAGCCCAGATCAGTCTGACACTACGGTAACTACGCAGCTGGCGTCCTCTCCGGAAGGCACGACGATGATTGTGTTCAGCGGCGATTTAGATAAGGCGATTGCTTCGTTTATTATCGCCAATGGTGCAGCGGCCAGCGGCAAGAAGGTTACGTTGTTCTTTACCTTCTGGGGCCTGAACATTCTGCGCAAATCGGAAAAGGTTCCCGTCGCCAAAACCTTCATTGGCCGCATGTTTGGCTTGATGATGCCGCGCGGCAGCCGCAAATTGTCCCTGTCCCGAATGAATATGCTTGGACTCGGGGCGAAGATGATTCGCGGCGTGATGAAACAGAATAACGTCTCGTCTTTGGAGGAATTGATGACTACCGCCATGGAGCAAGGGGTTGAAATCGTAGCCTGTCAGATGTCCATGGATTTGATGGGCATCCGCCAGGAAGAGTTGATCGACGGGGTCAAAATCGGCGGCGTTGGCTATTATTTAGGTAAGGCTGATCAATCGGGCATTAATTTATTTGTTTAAACGTAAAGGGTTCTTGGTCTACGCGACCAAGAACCTTTTTTGCGGTATAATTTGGGAATAACTTTCGTCTTGCGAATAAAAGGAGAGTTGCCCAATGAGCGAACAAATCCGCCAAAACAATATTGAACGTTTCACCGGGTTCAGTGATCTGTATGACCAAAATCGTCCCAAAGCTCCAGTTGATTTGATTGACATCCTCACGATGTATTTAGAACGCCGCCCCGAGGTCGTTGCAGATGTTGGCTGCGGTACCGGTCTCTCCTCTTTTATTTGGTTGGAGCGTGCGAATCAAATCGTAGGGATTGAACCCAACGATGATATGCGTGCCGTAGCGATCAACCGTTGGAAGGAAGTCGGCAAGCCACAGCAGCTTGAATTTGTGAAAGGCTTGTCGTATGAACTGCCTTTGGAAGCCTCCTCCGTTGATCTGGTTACGTGCTCACAATCCTTTCACTGGATGGACCCGCAACCAACACTGCAGGAATTCGCCCGGGTATTGCGTCCTGGAGGCATTTTTGCTGCATACGATTGCGATTGGCCACCGGTTGTCTTGCCCGAGCTTGAGCAAGCTTACGTAGAGCTCACCAAGCTAGCTGACCAACGAGTCAGCGAACTAAGTGAGACCGGGAAAGAAGCTTATAAATGGCCAAAGGACCAGCATTTGCAGCAAATCCGCAAGAGCGGCCTGTTCCGATATTCCCGTGAGATCGTCTTCCACCATTGGGAGGACTGTGATGCTGATCGGTATGCGAACTTGGCCCTTAGTCAAGGTGGAGTGCAAACTGCCTTGAAATTAGGCGCGGACGAGATTCTAACCGCTGCCGAGCATTTTCGCAAGCGTGTAAAACAAGGATTTGGCGGAAAACGTCGACGGATTCTGTTTGGCTATCGGATGCGGCTTGGAGTGAAATAAAGCAATAAAAAAAGGGGCAAGACCGTAACCTCGGTCTTGCCCAAAATATTTAGGAGAAGAACCACTTCTAGAAGAAGTGGGAGAGACGTACGCTAAACTTAGCGAGAGATGACGTGGATTGGATGACCTTCGACCAGCTCTGCAGTTTCCATTACGATTTCGCCCAAGGTTGGGTGAGCATGGATGGTCAGCGAGATATCTTCGAGCGTTGCACCCATTTCAACCGCAAGACCCAACTCAGCGATCAGGTTGGATGCTTCGATCCCGACGACTTGCGCGCCGAGTACAACATGGTTATCCGCGTTAGCAACGATCTTGATGAAGCCGTCAGGCTGATTCAGAGAAGTTGCGCGACCGTTGCCCGCAAACGGGAACTTGCCGGCTTTGACTTTGTAGCCCTTCTCTTTCGCTTCCGACTCCGTCAGCCCTACGCTGGCACATTCTGGATCCGTAAATACGACCGCTGGGATCGCTTTGTAATCGACCACGGAAGGAAGTCCTGCGATTGCTTCTGCCGCAACTTTCCCTTCATAGGAAGCTTTGTGCGCCAGCGCTGGGCCCGCTACGATATCGCCAATCGCGAAGATTTTCGGGTTGCTGGTGCGGCCTTGATGGTCAACTTTCACCAAACCGCGGTCAGTCAACTCAACGCCAGCCAGATCCAGACCCAAATCGCCGTCAGTGTTCGGACGACGACCTACTGTTACCAACAGGTAATCAGCAGTTACTTCTTTGGTTTCACCGTTTACGGAATATTTCACCGTTACGTTCTTATCTGTTTGTTCTGCACTTTCGGCTTTCGCATTCGTCACGATTTCGATGCCGGTTTTCGCCATGTTCTTGGCAACCAGACGAGTCATGTCTTTATCAAAGCCAGGCAGTACGGTATCCATACCTTCGATGATCGTCACTTTCGTGCCGAATTTAGAGTACATTTGACCGAGTTCGGCACCGATATAGCCGCCGCCGATCACGATGAGGCTGCTTGGTACTTCTTGCAGCTCCAAGGCTTCCGTCGAGGACAGAATGCGTCCACCGAACGGGAAAGGTTTCAGCTCAATTGGACGGGAGCCGGTTGCCAAAATGCAATGTTTGAAGCGATAACGCGGCGATTCATGATCGTTGAAGCAACGAGCTTCGCTTTCATTGATGAACATCACTTCACCGTTGAAAACTTCAATCTTGTTGCCTTTCAGCAGACCGGTAACGCCTTGGGTCATTTTCTTCACGACACCGCTTTTGAATTCTTGAGTTTTCTTGAAGTCAACGGTGACTTTCTCCGCTTTAACCCCAAATACTTCAGCATGCTGAGCAGATTCAAATTGATGAGCTGCTGCAATCAGTGCTTTGGATGGGATACAACCGCGGTTCAAGCAAACGCCGCCAAGCTCTGCTTTGTCGACGATGAGCACTTTTTGCCCGAGTTGGGCGGCACGAATGGCCGCCACATATCCGCCGGGACCTGCCCCAACAACTAATGTATCAATATCAATAGAAGCGTCTCCTACTACCATTGACGATTACACCTCCATAACGAGCAGCTCTGGGTTAGCGAGCAGCTGTTTGATATAGTTCATAAAGTTCTGTGCTGTCGCACCGTCGATCAGACGGTGGTCGAAGCTAAGCGACAAGGCCATAACTGGTGCTGCAACGACTTCACCGTTCTTAACTACCGGTTTTTCGCTGATACGACCCGTACCCAAGATCGCTACTTCAGGGTAGTTAATAATCGGTGTAAAGAACATACCGCCAGCAGAACCGATGTTTGTAATCGAAATCGTGCTGCCCTTCATTTCGTGAGGTGCCAGTTTACCTTCACGACCACGGGATGCCAAGTCTTTGATCGCTTCAGCGATCATCCAGATGCTCTTCCGATCCGCATCCTTGATCACCGGAACAATCAAGCCGTTATCGGTGTCAGTTGCGATACCGATGTTGTAGTATTTCTTATAAACGATCTCGTTGTTCGCTTCATCGATCGAAGCGTTCAGAGCCGGGAATTGACGAGAAGCGGCCACCAGCGCTTTAACGATGAACGGCAGATACGTAACTTTAATGCCTTTCTTCTCAGCGATTGGTTTCATGCGAGTACGGAAAGCAACCAGTTCCGTTACATCCACTTCATCCATAATAGTGACATGCGGAGCTGTGTAAGCCGATTTCACCATCGCGTTGGAAATTGCTTTGCGGATACCCTTGAACGGAACGCGTTCTTCTTCGCCCTCTGTTGCGATCGCTGTTGGTGCAGCAGGTGCTTTTGCAGCTTGGGCTGGAGCAGCGGCTTGTGCAGGTGCAGCAGCTTGAGCCGGAGCAGCAACGGCAGCTCCGCCTTTCTTGAAGTTGTCAACATCTTCTTTCGTGATTTTACCAGCTTTGCCAGTCCCTGGTACCAGCGACAAGTCAACGCCTTGCTCACGAGCATATTTGCGAACGCCAGGTGTAGCAAGGATTTCACGGTTTGGAGCTGCAGGAGCAGCGGCTGCGGCTGGTGCACTTGCTGCAGCAGCAGGAGCGTCATGCCCTTGTGCAGGAGCTGCAGCTTGTTCAGGCAGATCGCCTTCAGCATCGATGACAGCCACAACTTCGCCTACGCGGAACACCGCACCGTCTTTACCGAACACTTCCAGAACCGTACCGTTAACCGGACATGGAACTTCAACGACCGCTTTGTCGTTTTGAACCTCCATAATGATATCTTCATCCGTTACCTTGTCGCCCGGTTTAATATGCATTTTGATAATTTCGCCTTCATGCAAACCTTCGCCAAGCTCAGGGAAGCGGTATTCGAATTTGTTAGACGAAGCAGCTGCTTGCGGAGCCGGAGCTGCTGCGGCAGCCGGTGCGCTTGCTTCAGCCGCTGGAGCTGGAGCCCCTTCTTGTTCAGGAATGTCCCCTTCAGCTTCGATAACGGCAACCACTTCACCTACACGGAATACAGCACCGTCTTTACCAAACACTTCTTGTACTACACCATTCACAGGACAAGGTACTTCAACGATCGCTTTATCGTTTTGTACCTCCATGATGATATCTTCATCCGTTACTTTGTCCCCTGGCTTGATGTGCATTTTGATGATTTCACCTTCATGCAAGCCTTCGCCCAGTTCAGGGAACCGATATTCAAACTTCGCCACAGGAAAGACCTCCTATTTGTTCTTCGTTTTAGAATTCCAGCACTTTGTTAACGCCATCGATCACGCGAGCCGGGGACGGCAGCCATTGATCTTCGATTTGCGCAAACGGATAAACTGTATCCGGAGGAGCGACACGCAGTACCGGAGCTTCAAGGTGCAGAATCGCCTTTTCGTTAATTTGCGCGATGACTTCCGCAGCGATACCAGCCGATTTTTGCGCTTCTTGAACGATGATAGCGCGATTCGTTTTCTTCACAGAGGCAATAATCGTGTCGATGTCCAGCGGCACCAAGGTGCGCAGGTCGATAACTTCAGCTTTAATGCCTTTGGTTTTTTCCAGTTCTTCTGCTGCTTTCATAGCGGTATGAACCATGAGACCATAAGCAAGAATCGTTACATCGGAGCCTTCACGAACGACTTTCGCTTTGCCCAGTTCAACGGTATATTCACCTTCCGGTACTTCTTCGCGGAACGCATGATACAAGTTCAAGTGTTCCATGAAGAATACAGGGTCGTTATCGCGGATCGCAGAGATCAACAGACCTTTTGCGTCATAAGGGTTCGAAGGAATAACCAGCTTGATCCCCGGAGTTTGGGCAATCAGGCCTTCCAAAGCATCAGTATGCAGCTCAGCTGCTTTAACGCCGCCGCCAAACGGAGTACGGAACACGATCGGAGAATGATAACGTCCGCCGGAACGGTAACGCATCCGAGCCGCTTGTACGAGAATTTGGTCCAATGCTTCAAAAATAAAGCCAACAAACTGAATTTCCGCGATTGGACGGAAGCCTTGGATCCCCAAACCTACCGCCAAACCGCCGATAGCGGATTCCGCGAGCGGCGTATCCATGACGCGCTCTTCCCCAAATTCTTTTTGCAGACCTTCCGTTACACGGAACACCCCGCCGACATTACCTACGTCTTCGCCGAAAATCAGAACATTTGGATCGCGTTGCAGTTCGACGCGCAAGGCGTCGCGAATCGCTTCTTTCATATTCATTTGTGCCATTGCTTGTATCCTCCTCTATAGAACGATCAGACTAAAATACACACGTACGTTTATTGAAAATCGGCCTTTTGCTCTTCCAGGTGTTTAGGCGTTACTTCAAACATGCTGTCGATCAGGCCTGGAATTGTCATTTTTTCCGTTTGTTCTGCTTTCTTAATATGCTCGTTTACTTTTGCTTTCGCTTCTTCTTTCACACGAGCAGTATCTTCTTCAGTCCAAAGACCTTTCTTCTCCAAGTATTTGGCCAGACGAGCGATCGGGTCTTTCTCACTCCATTGACCTTCTTCTTCCTTCGTCCGGTATTTCGAAGTGTCGTCAGACAGAGAGTGCGGACGGAAACGATAAGTTACGGCTTCAATCAAAGTCGCACCTTCGCCGTTGCGAGCACGTTCAGCAGCTTCACGCACCGCGCTGATAACAGCAAACACGTCCATCCCGTCGATTTTCACGCCGCGGATCCCGGCAGCCACTGCTTTGTGCGCGATCGACAAAGCCGCAGTTTGCTTGGAGAACGGTGTCGTGATGGCATAACCATTGTTTTGTACGAAGAAAATAACCGGCAGTTTAAATACGCCAGCATAGTTCAGTGCTTCGTAGAAGTCACCTTCAGAAGAACCGCCGTCACCGGTGTAAGTGATAACGACTTGTTTTTGTTTTTTGAGCTTGTAGCCCATGGCGATCCCCATCGCATGCAATACTTGTGCGCCGATGATGATTTGCGGCATAAGTACGTTAACGCCTTCTGGAATTTGTCCGCCATGTTGATGGCCGCGGGAATACAAGAAAGCTTGATAAAGCGGAAGTCCATGCCATACGAGCTGCGGCATATCGCGGTAACCCGGGCAAATGAAGTCCTGTTTATCCAGCGCAAATTCACTACCTACCATTGTCGCTTCTTGCCCGGAAACTGGAGCATAAAATCCGAGGCGGCCTTGGCGGCCCAAGTTGATCGCACGTTCGTCCCAAGTACGGGTAAATACCATGCGATACATCAATTCTTTCAATTCGTCGTCGGACAGAGCCGGTACTTTATCTTTGTTAACGATTTCACCGTCTGGCGAGAGCACGGACAAAGCTTCTACTTCTTCCGTGTATACTTCATAAGGAATCTTGCTCATTTTTTTCACCTCGACTGAAAATTTGATTAACTTGTTCCTCTGTTATAGAATTATTATACTCCTGTTTCATTCTAGAAGTCAAAGGAATTAAGGATTGTTGTGTTATATTTTTATCTTTGTGTATGTAACAGTTTAGAGAAAATAGTATAACACAGATCCATTTTGTGGTAACCTATCGTTGTCCTGCTTCATGGTAAATGTTACTTGATTCAACTTACAAAAGCAAAAATCTATACAACGGAGTGTGTAGAACTATGACAGATTCGAAATATTTAAAACGAACCGTCGTCAAAGAGGAAATCCAAAGTCAATTCTTAGGTGAGAAACGTTATCTGCGTGTGTATCTGCCTCCTGGGTATAACGAAATCCTCAGTTATCCTGTCGTTTACTGTCAGGACGGCGAGGAGTTCTTCAATTTCGGACGGATTGCGACACATGCCAATCGCCTGATTTTAGATGAAGGGATTGAACCGTTTATCATCGTTGGCGTTGAGGTGAATACCGCCGTGCGTACAGAGGAATATGCCCCATTCGGAAACCGGTTTGAGGCCTATACCCGCTGTTTCACGGAAGAAATTATTCCCTTCATCGAGCGCAATTATCCGGTTCGCCGTGAACCCGAGGAAAGGGTGCTGGCTGGTGACTCTTTAGGAGCAACGGTCTCCCTCCACCTGGCTATGAAAAATCCGAAACTGTTTTCCAAAATCATCAGCTTGTCCGGCGCCTACTATGAACCGTCCCTTAACCTCCTCGCTCAAGAGACCGATCTCTCCTATTTGTCGCTCTTTATGATCGTGGGATTGCAGGAAGATCATTATACAACGGATACAGGCACCTATAATTTTGTTGAGTTAAATCGCAAAGCCAAAGCCTTGCTCGAAGAGCGCGGAGCCAGAGTCACCTATTTGGAGAAGGACGGGAAACATTTGTGGGGATTTTGGCAGCAAGAGCTTCCCGATGCGCTAGTCCACTTCTTAAAATAACGCTTTCATATCCAGTAAAATGGGAGGCTGTCCAAGGTAGAACCCTCATCTACTTCGGACAGCCTCTCTTGATGTCTTTCCACCATAGTCTCCTACGCGCGTTAAGGAGTCTGATCCTGCACGATAGCCCGCTCTGAACTGGATTTCGGCTTCGGCTTCGCTTCCGTTCCAATATAGATATCCCCTGTTGTCAGTGACCGTCTAGGCAGCTTCCATTTATAATGGACGGATAACATCCGGAAAAAGACAACTGCCGCAAACAACAAAATCAATTCCCATGTTGAAACGAACCACCCCATACCTACTGCCAGTCCAGCCAGCATTGCCCAAACCGCATAGATCTCGTCGCGCAGTACCAGCGGTTTACGCCCGGCCAGCAGATCGCGAATAATTCCGCCCCCGATGCCAGTCAGCACCGCCGCCACAAGCACCGCACTCATCGGATGCTTCATGTCCGTGGCATACAACGCCCCTTGAATTGCAAAAGCCGACAAACCAATCGCGTCGAACAGAACCTCTGTCCGTTTCCAACGACGAACCCATGGCATCGGCAGCACGAAGGCGACCAATACGGACATTACGGCCAACATAATCAAATCCCCTTGTCCCCATAACGTCGTTACCGGAACACCGATCAAGACATTGCGGACGATCCCGCCGCCAAACGCCGTCACTAGGCCCAACACCAGCACACCGAGGATATCGTACTCCTCTTCCATCGCTACGAACGCGCCGGACATCGCAAACGCGACTGTCCCGATGATGCTAAAAATCTCAAAGATGTGCATCTCTTCCGTCCTTCTCTGCCTTTCGTTGTCAGCTTTTTATTTATCAATCCTCATTGTAGGCCCACAAGTGGAAATTGTGCAACCCTAAAATCTGAATTATACTAACGAAAGTATAAGATATTGTTCGGGAAAGGAAGAAAATCGAAATGACTGTGAACCGGGTGCTCATTTTTGCAGGCGGACGATTAAATCCGGGAATGCTTCGTGAGGTTCGTTCGGATGATTGGGTGATCGGCGCTGACCGCGGGGCTTTATTTCTGGTAGAGCACGGGATAACCCCTCATCTGGCGGTGGGCGATTTCGATTCCGTGAACGAGGAAGAACTGGATCGGATTCGCAGACACAGTAAAGAGCTGGTCATTTGCGATCCGATTGATAAAGATTTAACGGATACGGAGCTGGCCTTTGACCTGGCCGTTCAGCGTAACCCGGCAGAAATCGTATTAACCGGAGTAATCGGAACTCGCTTGGATCATTCGTTGGCCAATATACATATGTTACTGCGCGCAGCGGAGCAAGGCATTACCTGCTCTATATGGGATGAACATAATTACATTACATTGTGCGGATCGGTCTGCCAAGTTGAGGATCGCGGATATACATATGTTTCTCTTCTTCCGCTGACCCCTGTCGTAACCGGCATTACATTAAAAGGATTCATGTACCCATTAGATGATGCAACGCTCCGCATAGGTCAATCTCTGGCGGTGAGCAATCAGTTAGCGGCTCCCGTCGGAACGGTGTATGTGAACGAAGGCTGGTTGCTTATTATTCAAAGCCGTGACTAGGTATTTGATTTGATTTTAATATGTATCATTTTTGTAACCTTTATGTGACCCCGGAATGAAAAGATGAAAGAAAAGCAGAACACTTGATTTTTCAAGGTTTTTTTTCATGGATTTTCATTGATAAAGGTGGATAAAAAAACGCTATATCTTAAAAAAATGTAAACTTTAATGTTATTTTAATAATCGCCTCCAAACCGTTGCGGCCCAAGGTTTTTAGGGAATTATACCAAAATATAGGAGATTACAAATCTGTTATACTCCAACTAACGAACCGGTCAAATCAGAACTTGGAGGTATTACAACATGATGAAACGCAATCTATTCCAAAAAGTATTGACGGTCGGACTGGTGTCCGCCCTTGGTTTCGGTACGCTGCTTGCAGGCGGGGCTGAACCAGTACAAGCCCAATCGGCAACAAGCACTGCTGTATCCAAAGGCACGCAGGTTGTAAACTACGCGAAGAAGTTTATAGGCACTCCTTATAAATTCGGAGCATCGACTTCGACGACTAAGGTATTCGACTGCTCTTCCTTTACGAAGTATGTTATGAAGAAATATGGCGTTACTCTGCCGCGTACTTCCGCTGCTCAAGCTAAAGTTGGCTCAGCAGTATCGAAATCCAATCTGAAAGCGGGCGATCTGGTCTTCTTCTCCAGCGGCAGCCGGGCAAACGGGAAGAACGTAACTCATGTAGCGATCTATATGGGCAACGGAAAAATTATTCATACTTATGGGAAGCCAGGGGTAACGATTTCGAATTTGAACTCTGGTAACTGGAAAAAAACATATCTGAAGGCTCGTCGCGTCCTCTAGTCGGACAAGCCTAACTTGTAAATGAAGAAGTCGTTGCATAGATCTATTGATCGCAACGACTTTTCCCATTGCCATAAGATGAACAACCCGTCCGTTTTACGTTTAACCAAACATGTACCCGGTGCCGCGAATGGTGTGGATCAGCTTTCGTGAATGGCCTTTATCGATTTTTTTGCGTAAATGCCGGATATAGACATCCACCACGTTGGTCCCGGTTGAAAAATCATACCCCCAAACCTGCTGCAGGATCAAATCCCGTCCGCACACCTTCCCCGCTCGCTTCATTAAAAAGAGCAGCAGATCGAATTCCTTCGGTGTTAAACGAATGGATTCCCCGTTCCTCCACGCTTTGCGGCTGCGCAGCTCAACTCGTAAATCCTCAAAAGATAATTCAGTTAAGGAACCATCCCCTAACCGTTTGAACAGCGCGATCAAATGACCCACCCGTGCATACAGCTCAGCCATCGGGATTGTGATTGAAACGACATCGTTGGCTCCCCGAGCAAAGCCGGCGACAACGTCCTCGGTGTCCCACTCCTTCAGCAGAAGGATCAGCGGAAACGGAGCGAACCGCCCAATTTCCTCTAGAAGCACTTCGGAAGCGTCATCAGGCAAATCCGCCCCAAGCATCAGCAGATCCGGAATCTCTTCTTCGATGATCCGAAGCACGCCGGAGCCGCTTTGCTTCCAATTAACTCGATAGCCGGCTTCCACTAATCCAGCATGGATGTGTTCTCCATGAGTCGGATCCTCTAAAACAAGCAAAATGTAACCTTTCATCGCGCGACCACCTTACCTGCATCTGCCAATCCATTATTAAGATGGTCATTCCGCCGGGAAACCATTCGGTTCCCCCGAAAGGATCCATGTTGGTCCTTAACCTATATAGCGATCATAGATCGTTTTGGCTTCAGAGGGATCTTGCGTGCCGTGGATTAACGCTCTCCCGTCCGCAAACAGAACCAACCGCTTCTCCCCTATTGTAAAAGAGAGCAGAAACGGATTAACCTCCACTTTCCCCTCCTGCAATCGTTCCAGTCTCACCGCCATCTCACGGAGTTCTAGCTTCCGCTTGGTTGCCGGACGAATCTGCACCGTATCCCTGCCGCAAAGCACCTCTGTTTTCCGATTGCCGGCCGCAGACAGATATGGGTAAGAGGCTTTGCTTCCGCAAGAAAGGCAATCCTCCCGTTTGGCCGTCCCCACTTTGATGGAGGTTTGCTCGTTTCGCCACAGATCAAAGGTCAGCAGTGTGCCTCGCAATGCCTCGATATTCCCGGTGAGCAGCTTTAACGCTTCCGTTGTTTGGTGGGCTACGACTAGTTGAACGGCAGGCGGGATCACCCCTACCGTGTCACAAGTATCCCCGCCCAACGGCACAGTTCCTAGCAAGCAGTTTAAGCAAGGCGTCTTGCCGGGCAATATCGTATATGTGATCCCGTAACTGCCCACGCATCCGCCGTAGATCCAGGGGATGCGATATTTTTGCGAGATGTCGTTAATCATTAATCTCGTATCGAAATTATCTGTAGCATCCATGATGAGGTCAACGCCCTGAATGAGGTGTTCCAATTCTTCTGGATCAACATCCATGACATGGGCATCAATTTGCACCTGACTATTGATAGCATTTAACCGTTGCTTGGCCGCGATCGCTTTTGGTACTCGTCCCGCTGCATCCGCTTCAGAAAAGAGCTGCTGTCGCTGCAGATTGCTCCACTCCACATAATCCCGATCCGCGATGACTAGATGACCGACACCTGCGCGAACGAGTGTTTCAGCGATCCCTGTGCCAAGCGCCCCAGCACCAACGACAAGTACCTTTGCTTGTCCTAGCTTGTCTTGACCTGCATGCCCGATCGGTGCAAACAATCGTTGCCGAGAATAACGATCCGGCATCTGATGTTCATGCTGCTGTTGCTGTTGCGCATGTGTTCTCTCCAATTTCCGTACTCCCCTCGCCAAAGCTTGTCTTCTTATCGAATTCCGGTAAAACAACCGCTTCGATGGATTGATTCAAGCATAGTACAGATAGGGCAAGAATTCAAAGGAGTTTCCCTCACGCTTAAGGTGCGGATTCTCTACAATCCAGCGGAAAATACCCCTTTTCGGCCGCCGCACGTTCATTCGGGAAGATCTCCTCTTCGCGATAACTATACGCATTAGCGCGATCACAGCTCTCCCGAAAGTAATATTTTATTCCCGTGTTAGGATCAACGGCTCCAATGACCGCCGGGGCCAAATCTAATCTTCCCCCGCCGAAGGCGTAGTTGTTATAGTAGTGATCACCTACGGGAATGCCTTGTAGAAACACCAGCATGCCGACATCATCTAACGTATTGTTCCACTCCTCCTGGGGGATCACCGGTAGCGTAAACGTATAATCTACCCCCAGCTTTGCCGCAATCTGATTATGAAGGCGAATCGCCTGAGCGAGATCCTCTTCTATCCGCCGAACGATCGTTGCACGCCGAACAGCATCAAAAAGAGCCTCATTTTGCAGCAGCGGGATGGAAACCTCGGATTTGATCTCGTTTTGCAATCCGCTGACCCACCGGTTTGTCGCGGCATCGTAAGCCGTCACCTGCCTGTCTAGCGTAAATGCAATGCTGTTCCCGCTAGCGTCTAAATAGGTATAGGGCTTTTTATCCTGCCATCGATAAGTCCACGTATCACTGCTCAAATCCAAGTCCGCTGTATACAGAAAATATCCGTCATAATCCATGACAACGATCGCGGGGATATAACCTAAGAGGATTTGCTGACCCGTCAGATCGTCGGCAACGCCGAAATTCAAAGACAAGCTCCGAAGCAGTGCGGCAAGGGCTTGTTCTTTATCCGCCCGCATCCATTTGGAGGAACCGTATCCGCTCTCGAATTGCTGCAGCTCGTTCCGATTTAGCGAAGCCGCTGCATCATGAACCGCCGTGCGTAAGGCGGAAGTATAGCGGGTTTCAAGCCGATTGACCTCCCGTAAATTTTCCGCTCGCAGCCCGCCCAGCCAAACAACAGGAGCAATAATAATGACAAAAATCACGGCCCAGTCAGTAATCTTCATTGAGCACCATACCTCCGTAGGTGAGCAAAGACGTTCCCTGCTTCCCTGTATCGTTATATAGGAACTCCGATAGAATATCCAGCAGGCTCCGAGAGCGATCATAGGCTGTCACAGTGAAGAAATCCCCTGCCTCGAGCTTGTATGGAACACCTTCCTGCCCTGTCTCAGATGGAAAAAGGGCCTTCAAAATATCGGAAGTATAGTACGCATCGTATACAACGCTGAAATCACCTAAAAACGTTCCTGGGTCAGCCGGATCGCCATATTCCGGATGATAGATCTTATGGCGATGCTCCAGCTCAACCTCATAACCTCCTCCTGAACGCTCCAATTCATGAACAAAATCCTCATACATGTCCGGCGTGACGAACCCTTTGTTTCGCACGGCATCAGCAAACTGAACCAACGTATGGTACGCCGACAAATATCGAAGATCTTCGTGACGTTGAGCAGTCTGTAACGCTGGAAACAGAAACAGGAGCAGTACGGCAAGGAGTGCGGCCGTTATTTTGGACAAGGCATTCACCATTTACTGCAACCTACTTTCTATGAATGATCGCCCGGGTCACTTTCCCTGAAGAATCATACCTATTCTCCACGCTGTATTTCGCTCGTAAATTCAATACTTGCAAAGCGCGTTTGCGACTTACCTCCAACATGTCCTCCATGGGACCAAGCGAGACGTTGTTCAGCACTTCCCCATCAACCTCAATCTCTACTCCGAGCTCGATCCAATCCGGAATCCGATGAAGCAGATCATTCCCGGTATATCCGCCGATTGTTTCTCCCTGAGGATCTTCATAGAGGGGTCTCTCCTCCTCTTCGCTTGTGAGCACTTTTCCTTCATGCGCGTAGACGCTGCGTCTAACGCCGTGCAACTGAACCGCGAGCGCGTCGTAGAACGCGTTTTGATTCGTTCCGATGTCCAGCATATAAATCGTAGCTGCAAGAAAAGAGCTGACGGAGAAAAGCAACCATACCAGACTTTTCACATGATTAATCACCTTAAATGATGCCCCCAGCCTACGCCTCTACGGGAGGAGTGTGGTTTGCGTAAATATCAATCCCCGAACCACATTCGAGCTGTCCTTAACTACCTTCGCCTTGAACTTGCCGCTTGGATTGACATATTCATTAAGCCGTTCGTCCCAGGCATTGCTAATTGGCACATTGCTGTGATTGATCACCGCACCGTAAAATTCTGAGGACTCAGGGTCATTGACGTTCAGGATATCTCCATACCATTCTCCGCCTCTGTTCTTCCCGGTTTTCACCAGAATGCCAAATTGATCGCGATCTTTAAACTTCCGTAAGGCATTAGTGACCTGCGAACCGCTAACCGTCGTATCGTCATATACGGTAAAAGCGGCTTGGGACAATTCGGTCTGGATGTCGGAAAAGCTGTTTTGCGCCGTTTTGGTCGCTTCCTGGGCAGAAACAAAAAGAATAACTACGATCGTAATCAAAGCGATGGTCAAAAAGATTCCGGCCGCAACCTTCAGTGCGGATGATGCGTTGTTCATGGATAAATGCCTCCTTAAATCCTTTATAGTTTTTGGAGTTGTTCAAAATAGAAGTTCATTTGTTCAAAGCTCATCCAAATGAGCGGAATGACTAAATAGGCGAAGACCAGCCCATACATCGGTGTAAAACCGATGATGCGACCCCAATTCGCTTTGATATCCAGCGATTTCTCGTAATCCAACCGTCTCCGCTCAAATTGATAGGACATATCGCTATCAAGATCGTCAAAGGCATCGGCAACTAACAGCTTCTCCGATGCGAGCAAGAGCTTGTCCGCCAACCGTTGGAATTCCTCCAGAACGACCTCTTTCTTCAGCTCCAACAGCGCTTCCTCAGGGCTGAAGCTGTAGTTTAAAAGGCATTTTTGCAAAGGCTCCCGGAAGATCACCGCATAAGAGGTCAGCCATTCCAAAATTTCTTCCACGGAAATCCGCTCCAGTTCCCGCAGGATTGCGATCATCGTCAGAAACTGATATACCTCATGCCGCATGTCCATCAATCGCATCCAACGCTGGAAGTAAAGCATCCATAGCGGCAGGTAGTATCCGGCACATCCGGCTAGCAAAGCCAATCCAAACTCCCACCATTTGAGATATTCCTCATTCCAGCGCTGTAATTTGTCTAGGATTCTGTGAGTTGCTTCTGCTATCGCTTCATGGGCTTTCCCTTCCCCTGCATCCTCCAGCACTTTGGAAACAGAGCGGAAGACTTCATCATAACTGGCTTTGGGTGACATGCCTAAGTGACGCATCACCACAGCATCTCTTACAGCCTCCTGTCGTCCGGCATCAACCGTGTCCTCTGGCAAAGCGCCAAAAAAGGTAGATACGGCTGGAGGCTCCGTTAAAATCCTTTGCTTCGTTAACTGATGAAGCATAAGAAATCCCCCGAGAGCAAGGATGAAGCTTAGCAACAAAATGCTGATTCGTCTAACCTGAAACGCTTCGATCCGAAGCTGATGATTTGTCTCCTTGAGCAGCTGTGAAATACGATGATAGGCTATGGATTCAGACGTCGGAACGAACTTGCGGCAAAAGCGGCCAAGGATTGGGTGCGTATAGACCTTGGCTTCCCACGATAGTTTCGCATGTTTGGCTCGATAAGCGGTTTCTTCTTCATTCTTCAGCTTCTGCAGCAACACATAACAGAGCAGGATGGTCAGAAATAGACCCGCTTTGATCACCATCCCTGCTTTGCTTAAATAGAACCCATCCATTAACGGGAAGTGCCCTCTGGCCCACATCTCTACCGGCTTCGTAAAAAAGACCGGTACTAAAGCGATGACATGCAGCCCTTTCAGTAAATAATCCAACCGTCTTCTGCGGATAAGCTCCAACTGAACTTCTCCAGTCAGGCGGCTGATGCTGCGCAGGTACATCGAACCTTCGGTGCGTTTTCGATCACCGTACTCCGATACCAGCCGGGAAATGCCGGCAAAAGCTTTTAAATAGCGACTGGGAGCTTTCTCGTAATATTTCTCCAAGGCGATGTCCGGGTCAGCATCGACTAAGGCCTCGCTAATCCAGTGGGCATGAACCCCAATTTCACGTCCCGCCGCTTCGCCAGCTTCCTCAATTGCATCAGATACCATGCCATGTCGATGAAAGGCATGTCGAACGGCAGCGAAGAAATCAAGCAGCTGTTCCAGCAACTTGACTTGTAATCGATTGACATAACCATCAAGGAGCAAGTCTTGCAAGACGACAGCCGTGATCAGCAGTGACAAAACAAACAACACGTCGGGATGCAACGCGGTTAAGATCGCAATCGAACTACCAAATGCCCCTGTGATTCCATAAACAAGCTTCATCGTTTGACATCTTAGCTTCAACTCATCCTGGGGATAACTTAGTGCGAGCCGCATGCGGATTTTCCCCACATAAAACCTTAGCGCAGGCACCTTCATCCAAGCGGCATACGACTTCAGCAGGAACGCAGACCCCCATTGCCGTATCCTGCTCAGTGTTTGCTTAGAAGAAGCTCCGGCCGTACTCCCGGCGTCTACCCATAGAGGGTTTGTCTTTCTTCCGAGCCATTGCCCTGCAGCATACAAGCCGATGCCACCTAGGGCTGATGCTCCTAACACGATCAGAAGGATCGACTTAAGCTCCAACCTTCTCCCCCCAATACGAGCTAACAAAACGTTCAAATTCGGCGACGTCCTCCGGCAACATTTCCCGTATCATAGCTTCTTGGGTCTGACGAGAAATCGGTTGCACGGCAACATAACGGCCATTTCGGTATTCCATGATCACCCGTTCTTGATAGTGGGCATAATGTACTGAAGTTGATGGACCTCCAGCCGCTGGGTAGGAATCCTGATCTTCCTGTTCAGGCCCATACCTTGGCTCCCGGCGGCAGCATTCTGTGATCCGCTCGATATAACGCCGCCCCGTCATATCGCGGCGCAGGTGAACGTCAAAGTCAATCACGGTTGCCACTTGCAGTTCAGCGACTCGTTCGTCACGGAATACGCCGGTTTTGAGCAGCGAATTGCGTAACGACTCTATAAGATCGCGAAACGTCTTGGCATGGTGCGTAAAAATTGTGAACAAGCTGGCTACCTGTGCCATCTGTACCATCCAGGCAGCAACCTCGTCCGTAGCGATCTCCCCTAATATGTGGACGGTGCCGTCCGTCTTTTTCTGAAGATCCAATGCGGCTTGCCCACTCACGTAGTCCGTCTCCCGAAAGCTTAAAATGTTACGGCCACTGTACAAGCGGCGTAAATGCAGTTCAAAGGACATTTCCTGGACACGCAACGTATATGCGGCATAGATATACTTGACCATGGCCATCAATAAGGTTGTTTTACCCGATCCCTGCGAACCCGTAATCGAAGTAATCCGGCTGCCCTTCATGAAATATTTCAGCAGTCCGATCGGCAGCTCGGCGTTCTCTCCCTGGATCAAGTGCTCCAACGAGGTACCCATCATATCGAATTTCCGCACGAAAAAAGCCCATGACTCTGCAAATGGCGGCCGAACAACAACAATCCGCGAACCGTCCTGCATCTCGTTCACCTTATATCCGTTAACCTCAGATAGTTGGCCTGGCAGATTGAATTTATAGATGTTCTGACAAACACGCTTTAACTCCGCTTCACTGCCAAAGGATAGAAATGACAGGCGGATACTCTTCCCTCGATAGAAAATCCAGACGCTCTCCCATGAACGGGTCAGTTGCTGCCCATCCTCATCTACAGGAAATAACTCGCTCCCCTCATATCTATGACCAATGCCAGAGGCAGGCTCAATGGCTCCATATCCACTTGGAATCCCGCTTACTCCGCCGCTCAACCCGTCGATCCGCATCTCCCTCAGCTCGTCCACGACCGAGAAGCCCTTATACATTTGGAAAACACGCTGCACGACAAGATCCAACTTCTCTTGGAACGCCAGAGGCCGAAACTCTAAGAAAAAGATACGGTCGATGTCCTCACCCGTAATTTCGTATACCGGGGAACCCTCCGACGTTTTTGGCAGTTTCGCTTCATCCAGCGCATAGTCTTCGATCATCTGCGCTAAACCGTCGGCGCCATACCGCTGTTTATAGAGGTATAACACGAGATCGAAGCGGTCCTGGGCGGTTAACAGCTCTTGGCGATGAAAAGGCAGAATCCGATCGATATTGTGCTCGTTAATCCCGTAATCGCCCGTGAGCAAGTCCCGAATAAATGACTTAATGTATTGCTTGTCCTTTGGATCCCCATATGCACAGCCCCGAAGCGCTTGGCGCAGTTCTGCACGCGCCTTCGCTTTACGGTTCCATGCCTCCTCGTTTAGGCCCCAATCCGCTCCGCTCGTACGGCTAAGGTCATGCAATCGTTCTTTGACGTAGGTTACAATCACTGACCATTCAAAGCGATCCTGTCCAGTAGGACGTTCCACTCTACCGGGTCTCGTCATTTTAACCTTGCGCCACAATAAGATCAGAACCGCCAGGAGAAGAAGCGAAATAATTATCCCGTTCATCAGCCCGCTCACACTCTATGCCCCCCTTTCCTTCGGTGAAATGGATACACCCGTTTCGGCGGCCATTTCCATCAGCATGTCTCCGAGCTCGGCGTATCCTTTCATAAGAAGCTCACGCTCCCCCTTACGTTTCGACCAAATCGGAGATTGGCGAAAATATGCTAGGATGTTCCGGGCATTCCAAGCATCCGCGAACCCGGTATGATATGGTATCCCGATCAAGCGTTGCACGCCGGAATAACGCCGCTTCAGATTATTTAGCCCCCAGCGGGACCGCGGATCATAGGGTGAAATGACAAAAAGCAATTTTTTGTTCGATTCACCTAGATAAGGAGCCGCATCCGCCAACCAACCATCCAAGGTTCCTAGTCGATGCGGCAATACCGCGACGAGAACATCTCTTTCGCGTAGCTTCTGCAGCGCCTCGCTTAACCGTAGCTTTTGCTCGAGAAGGATTAGGCGATCGTACGATTGTTCTGCAATCGCCAGTATTTCAGGGATAACCTCGTTATCCGGCTCCATCCTCGCCGAGTTGCTTATCCGCGTTCCGCACACCAGGTCAAGCCGTCCACGCAACAACGGGACGGTATAATCGCTAAAATTGCTCGCCGTTAACCGCCCGCTGGACTGCAAGCGCAGCAGTGCATCCAGGCCATGCTCTGGAACCCCTCCCTCCCCGAAGGTATCGCTATGCAAACGGACGATTTGTCCGATGCCTTCCTCTAAGCCGCGTCCAGCGGGCGCATCATTAAGCAGGAGCAGACGTTGTGGATGTCGCAGCCCTAACGTAACAGCGGTAGACACAGCAGCTTCGGCGGCGCGGCCTAGTCCGCCATCCCAAAACACAAAGCGGCTCATGCTTGTCTCCTTTCCGCTTGACGCACAGCACGTTTAGCGATCGAATAATCCCAGCCTGCCAGCTCACGAAGCAGTTGGCGCACCGCCCTTTTATAGGAACGGGAGAAGCTCCGAAGGCGTAGCTGCTGCAAATGTTCATTTTCCAAGTGAACAGCCCAATTTGATTCATCCCAAGGGATACAAATCGCTTCGGAGTGCCATTCCAGCGGAAGGTCTTCTAACAGACCCAGAATATATCGACTGTTCACCCCGCTGTCGACCGTACGGATAAAGACCGGCCGAACAACCAGCCCCCGCAGCTCCGGCCAATGTTGACACAAGCTGCGGAACCACCCGGCACTTACCTCAACCTCGTAACGATCGAACGTGGTGACCCAAACAATTTCATCTGCGGACATCAACCGTTCAGGAGTGAGACCATTAGGCGTGTCGATATCTTCTAATATGTAGTCGTAATCGGTGGACGGGTCTTCATTGCTTAATTCCATAGATACAGCGCTCATGAAGCCCGACGTCCCGGTAGCAACATCAAAACCACAAAACTCCGTTAAAGGAAGATAGGAATCTCCATCCCCAATCGAATAACGGTATTTACTGTTTTCTGTGCCATCTGTGAGCAATACTTTGGAGCCGGATGCCGCCAAAACGCTGCTAAAATAAAGTAACAAGTCTCTTTTGTCGCTCTTGCCTACGAACATCCATCTTTTCATGCCAAATCCTTTCCTCCTCTCAACTTGCTGGATCGAGCTCAAATTGGTCTCGGTCACCTGATCTTCCATCCGAAACGATGTTACCAGCGGGTTGATCCGAGCCCCGAACCTCTGTTTGTGAACGCGAAACAGTGGTCTGACGAGCAAATTCACTGGCACGCTGCGGCGACATAGCGGAGAGATCCCGTTCCAAGCCGCTTCGGGCCATATTGCTGAGTTTAAGCGCATGTTCCGCTTTCTCCACGATATTCGGATCTTTGCGAATCAGCTCCATCACGCCTTCGTTTACTGGATATGTCGGGACCGGCTTGCTCTGCAAATTGGGCTCGACATAGGCGAGCGCATATATCGAAGCCTTATGTAAATAAGCGTCTACGATCGCGCTGGATAACGAGAGAATTTCGGCTTCATCCAGCGTCACCGTGATCGTATCAGAGCTCAGATTCGCGACTTTCTTCTTGGACAGCAAAATATAATCGTGGCCCGTTGGAAATTGAATGCGAATATCAATAACATCGTTCGCCTTCAATACTTGTGGAAGCTGTACAAACGCCATTTCCCGCCAACGTAAATCGTCCGGAACCGGAGCCTCTTCATAGACGAGCGTCTCCGTCAGGGGCGTCATGGAACGCAGCGCAACCTTGGCATATTTCCCGGCAACGGCTTCCTGCGATGTAAAGAGGTCCGCTGGCACGCTATTGGCAGGAAGCTCCACCCGTTTTAAGTCGCTTGCTGCAATGAGGTTGCCAGCAGGAATATCTCGTGTAGGTACCCATCCCTGAACCATCCGCTGTTGAGCCTGCTCACGCAAACTGGCCAACTTAGCTTCATAATCCTGAACCAGGGTTTTCCTCTCAGCATGAACCTGTCTTTCCCGCACGAAGGTATACCCCGCAAACACCATGCTTGCTGTAACAACACCAACCAATCCGGATAACAGCATTTGCTTCGTTTTTTGCCTTAATCTAGGCATTCGTCTGTAGCACTTCCTTTCTATGGTTTGACTTTCATCCGTAACCTGAGTCCTGGTCGTTTGCTCTTCAAGAGCAGATGCTCACAAACCTCCTGCAATGCAGCCGCAGTTGACGGTCCGGGATCAAACGGATTCGAATCGGGAGGAAGAGCATATACGCCCTTAAAATGAAGCTCCCTGCGAATTCGCCGTAAACGGGCAGGCGAAGCAAACGGGATACAGATCCTCCAAGATACAGGGATCTGACCTTTGACGCCGAAGGTTTCGACGAAGCGATCGATCTCTCCGGCCCTCCATTCTGCTCCTGCACCAACGACGATAGATAAGTCGGCACGGTGGAATTCCTCCATCAGCTCCTTGCTGCGGCACGTCCCCAAGTCACAGATGACGCATCCGAAACCTTCCGACAACATCGCGAGAAAATCTGCTCGGGACGTCAGCTTGGCATAAACCACTTGACCTACCCGAAAACGCCCTCTATTGTTCAGTTCAGCTGCATATTCATCACCCTCCAACAGCTGAACTAACCTAACAAAAGCCGTTGATTTGGGGTTCATCTCCACGACCGCAACCTTCTTCATGCTCCGTGCCATTGTGTGGGCCAGCGCAATGGCAGTATGGGTTGCACCCGCCCCGGCTGAGGCAGCCATAACACTGACCAATGCCGGGCGACCGTTGTACGCAACCATGTCAGCTATTCGGGCATTCGAACCTGAGGCCGCCAAACTGGCATCTGATAACCCCCTCAACAATAAGGTCAAGGCCTCACTTACCGCCTCAGCCGAAACAAACCGCTCCTCCGGGCGAACCTGCAGCAGTTTGGACACGATTGGACGAAGCTGTTCACAACCATGTTCCCGTAAGGCCACCGCCGCTTCGGATGTCCACACCGTATATCTGCCCCCCGTTCCCATATAGAGCAGGACTGCGCCTAAAGAATACAGATCCGTACGCGCGTCGCTTTGGCGATTGTCATATTGCTCTGGTGCCGCAAATCCAACCGTGCCAAGCTGCACCGTATCTTCCGATTTCCCCACCGAAAAGATTCTGGCGATTCCAAAATCGACGAACCTCAGCTCGCCTTTATCATCAACCAGCAGATTGGCAGGCTTCACATCCCGGTGGATCACTGGAGGCTCATGTCGATGTAAATAATGCAGCCCTTCCGCGATTTGCAGACCAAATCGAAGGATCAACTCCAGCGGTAACCGCCCTTCTCTTGCCCGAATAAATTGATCCAATGGCACGCCCTGGATATAATCCATCACAATATAGGAATATCCGTCCCGGTCGGGGTCAATAAAATCAACGATCCGTGGCAGACGGTGATGATTTAATGTAATCAGCAGCTTGACCTCTTTCGCGACAGATATCGGCGCTTCGGGTACATTCAAGCATTCTTTCACAGCCCAGTTCTTTCCCGGCAGCTTGATGTCCTCGGCTAAATACACCCGGCTCATTCCTCCCTGACCAATCAAGCGTTCGATCCGGTAACGCCCAGCCAGCAAGTCACCAGGAACGAGCTTGGACACGAACCTAGTCATACCTCCTCCTTTCTTGAACGCAAAAAAGGGAAAGCCACCTCCCGTCATTTCCCGACCCTACGGCCGATATCAATGACTGGGGATGCTTTCCCTAATCGAGTTCAATGTATAATTTTGGAATTAGTATAGAACGGATGGCGGAAAATGTAAAGCTTTTTTTAAAGCCACTTCATTCACGCCATTAATATTTAATCATGTACAGCGTGATTTCATCCCGGTTATGAAATAGCTGCTTTGCTCTTTGTACTTGCAGGCGGGCTTCCTCAAATTGAGTGATCACCTCTTGAATTAACGCCATCGGTTTCTTCGTCAGCAGCTTCACTGTCACGATGGCAGTCCCTCCCGGAACCAAGGCGTAGAGCAGTTCAGTCACGAGCTTAGCCGTCAATTTGGGACTCCAGCTCATGTCGCAAACCAACAGATCAAATTGATTTTCTTTAAATTTCACCCTGTTCGCATTACGCTGCAAAAACGTCAGTTTAGGCGAAGATAACAATGCTGGATGCAGCTTCGCCGTATCCACTGCCGTTACGTTTAATCCGCGTTCCAGCAGGAACGAGGTCCACCCCCCGGGAGCCGCGCCAATATCCAGCGCTTCGCGGAACGATTCAAACGGAATTCCAAACGTAGCTTCCGCCTCCAACAACTTGAACTTCGCCCGCGAGATTTGCCCCTCCTCCTTGCGGAAGCGGATTGCCCCGCCGTTCCAGTCGGAAAGGTTATCCTGCGGATGCGCGACACCGGCAAATATCCGATCTTGCCCGGCAAACACTGAAATGATCCAGTCGGCATTCCTTACCACGAATTCCCCTACACACACGTCCTGCAGTAATTCCTGCAGACGGTCCTTCAACTCCGGCGCGGTTCCCGGCCATAGTCCGTCGTCTGATTTGCGCGCTTGCACGGCAATCTTGGCGCCTGGAAGCCGGAAATCCGCCATCAGATACTTGCGCAGCGGTTCCAACCATTGCACAGGATTGACCTCTTCCGTTTCAACCGGACACCATTCCCAATCAACCAGAAATACATGCCGCAGAAAAATCGGCGGATCCTGTCGCAGCCGGTGCTGCACATCCTCCGGCACCGCCTGCAACGAAGCGGCAAAAACCTCGCCGGGAACCAGCATCGTACTCTTGACGCTGCCAAACATGCGGCGCAGCTCCTCCTGGGCATAAGGAGCAAAGCCATGATTCGCCGTGCATATCCATTTCGATTGCGGCGGCACCTTGCAATTTCGGGCGATTTCCTCCAACCGTTCGAACGGAATCGGCCCGTTATGCAGCTTCACATGCTCCGGCAAGCCTTGATAGAAAATTTCGTACATACTCTTTTTCCCGGACATGCTGGAGGTGTGAAGATAAATTTCACGAGGGAAAAGCCGTTCCCGCACCATGGCAGCTGCCAATTCCGTACCGTTAGGTTCATCCGGCCCCATATCGTAATCCAGCGACAAGATGTCTACCTCCGTCAAGCGAAGCAATTCTAGACACTCCTCGACGGTGCGCGCTAACGTAAATCCCTGCGGACATCGGCGAAAATCGTCCATATATACATGAATCAATAGTGTTCTTCCTTTCCCGCGGTATTTCACTCCAAGCGGAGCCCGGTTCTCTCTCTAGGTCTCCGCCCACCGTCTCACTCGCTCCATATCCTCTCTGTACGTCCCGTCTTCCCCGGTTTCGCTCTCAAAGATAAGCGGGGTTCTCCGAATCGCGTCGATCTGCAGAAGCCAGCGAAAGCCGGCTTCGCCGATATGGCCCTGCCCCACACGGGCATGACGGTCCTTTCGCGATAATACCGGGTATTTTGAATCGTTAAGATGAACGGCACAGAGACCGTCCCAGAACTTCAGCTCCTTGGCCTTGGCCGCAAAGCTCTCGTCCCCTTCACCCCGCCACATCCCCGCCCCAAAAGCATGGCAGGTGTCGAGGCAAAAGCCGATGTGCTCCGAATCCCGGCACAATTTGCGGATTTGGACCAACTCCTCGATCGTCATCCCCATGTCGCCGTGATCACCGGCCTGGTTCTCAATTAACAGCTTCGCGGAACCTTGCCAGTCAGATAGCACATCATTAATACATTGTATAATATTTTGGTATCCTTGTAAGGGGTTTCCTGCCCTAAATGTGCCAAAATGTACCACAATCCCAATCGATCCGCACGCTTCAGCGATTTCCATATCATTTCGCAACGACTGTACAACTCGGCCATATGCTTCGCCGTCAGTCTCCTTGCTGATCGCGAGGTTGCTGGGATAAGGGGTATGCGCAATGGAGACCAAGCCGTGTTGTTCGCAAAATGTTCGGCATTGTTCCGCATCCCGCGGATCAAAGCTTTTGACTGCAAGGCTCCGTGGATTTTTTGGAAAATACTGAAAAGCGCCGGCCCCCATCTGTAGCGCAGCTTTGGCAGCCCCAAGATAACCGCTTCGAATGCTAAGGTGTCCCCCAACCTTCACCTTATCGGTCATGCTGACAGCCCGGGCTGTAAAATACTTTACGCCCGTTCATTTCCGCTTTGACGATGGTATCTCCGCAGCGGGGACAGGTCTCTCCCTCCCGGTCGTACACCCTGCAGATCTCGTTGGCCCCACCGGTCAACTGATCGTCCCGGGTTAACGGCATCTCCATATAACCACCAGCCTCGGTTGCCTCGATGAGCACATCCCGAACCGCTTGATACAATCGTGAAAAATCTTCATCGCTGAAATTTTGCAGCTTCGCCATCGGCAGCAACTGGGCCGCAAACGCAATTTCATCCGCGTAACAGTTGCCAATGCCGGCTATGACGTCCTGGTTGACGAGGGTCGTCTTCAGACTTCCCCGCCGCTTGCGCAGCAGTGCGGTAAACCGTTCTTCGTTCATCCGCCGATCCAGCAGCTCCGGGCCTAAGTGCGAAAGCAGCTCCTCAGCCTCCTTGGCACTGTGCAAGTGCAAATGACCAAGACGCAACCCGATGAAGTACAGGACTAGCTTCTCACCAAAGGTGATTTCCACCTGCGTGTTCCGGTCGGGACGATCCTCCTTGGAGCCGAGGTACAGTAACCCACCCAGCATCAGGTGGAGCATCAATCTTCGCCCATTATCCAGATGGAACAACAGGTTCTTGCCTCGACGTTCAATGAAGATCACCTGTCTACCCATCAGTTCCCGTGTAAAGTCTGCGACCGGCAAATTCACGGATTTCTCCCGGCCGATGTTCACTCCCGTAATGGGGAGATCCAAAATATGCTGAGACAGCTGGATTCGATAATTTTCCATCTCCGGCAATTCCGGCATGGTACATCTTTCCCTTCATCCGTATAAGTTCGTAAGTTCGATCATTAGTTCATCTCATAAAATAAAACAGGATCATCCACGATTTCCGCAAATTCGTTCACGGACTTCCGCAAGATCGCGGCACACTACATCCGCCTCTACACCGGAAGATTTCACATAATCCGGCAGGTTATCCGCTGTGGTGACGCCGGTTAGGGTTAGAATGGTCCCGCAGCCGGCATGCTTCCCTGCAGCGATGTCGGTATTGAGATTATCGCCGATTACCGCCACTTCCGAAGCTTCCAGCCCCAGCTGAGCGATGGCAAAATCCATCAGCGGCGCAGCCGGCTTGCCAATCACCGTCGGCTTAACGCCCGATGCAGCTTGCACCGCGGCGGAAATCGTTCCCGCTCCGGGCATTAAGCCGTCTTGGGAGGGCAGTAGCAAGTCTGGATTGGTTAGGATATAACGCGCCCCACTTCGGATCCAACGGGCAGCCCGGGTTAATGTTTCGTATGTAAAATGGCGGTCGATGCCTTGCACTACTACGTCCGGATGTTCCAAGACTATTTGTAATCCGGCATCCTCCAACGCCTTTATCAGACCAGTCTCACCAATGGCTGCGACTTTACAGCCAGGCTGTTCTTCGGCAATATACTTGGCTGCAGCTACGGCCGAGGTACAGACTTCTTCGGCCTGAGCCGATATGCCCATCGCTTTCAAATGTGCAGCGACCTCCTCCGGTGTCCGCGAAGAATTGTTCGTCACGAACAGAAAAGGGATTCGCTGCGCGCGTAAGGCGGAGATCAGCTCGTCCGCACCGGGAATCATTTGAGGCCCATGATATAACGTGCCGTCTAAATCAATGAGATAGGCCTTCCAACCCTTTGGCAAAATCCTCATCCTTTCGATACGACCGTGTCTCTATTTATTGTACCTAGGAACCTAGGGGTCAGGCAAATTTTTCCGTTCAATTTAGGGGAAATGTCATTTCAAAGTTTGAGTCCGCCGTTTGGCGTCGAACGATCGCGAACAGTGACATAAATCGGTCTTGTTCCTCTTGACAAACTTTGAAATGCCCTGTCAGTTCCTGCGCTTTCCCGGAAAATAATTATTTCCGCCCGCAGCGGCGTGCCACTGGATAGAGGACATGTTCCCGGGCTAGGTGCGAGTTTGGAAAGACGGAACGCGCCTCTTCTTCTAATCGCTGCAACTGATCGTCTGATTTATAACGCGAGCTAAAATGAGTCAGCAGCAGCTGCTGCACCCCGGCTTCCTTCGCAGCAGTCGCCGCTTGCTTCGCCGTACTGTGGTGATAGTCGTGGGCCGTCTTCGCTAGTTCATGCAAGAAAGTTGCCTCATGAACCAACATATCCGCGTTTTGAGCCAAAGTTAGCACAGAATCACACGGCCGCGTATCGCCTAGGATAGTGACAATCCGGCCAGCCTTCGGCATCCCCAGCACATCCTTGGCATGAACCGTCTCGCCATTTGGCGCAACCACGCTTTCCCCGCGTTTGAGCTTGCCGTACAGCGGGCCTGGACGAATGCCGCAACGCTCCAGCACAGCGGAGTCCAGCTTACCAGGCAAATCTTTTTCGATTACTCGATACCCGTAACTGTCAATCCGGTGCTCTAGCAGCGCCGCTTCAACCCGGAACGAATCGTCCTCGAACAGGACACCGCCCTGGTGCTCCACCAGCTCGAGCTTATAGTTAATCCGCGATTCGCTAAGCGACAGCGTCGTTTCAACGAATTTTTTCAGGCCTTTGGGACCGTATATGACGAGAGGTGTATCCCCGCCCTGATAGGCACGGCTCGAAATGAGCCCAGGCAAGCCAAACAAATGATCACCATGCAAATGGGTGATGAAAATATATTCCAACTTGCTTAATTTCAGCGGTGAACGCAGGATCTGATGCTGAGTGCCTTCACCGCAATCGAACAGCCAGAGCGAACGGCGTTCCTCCAGCAGACGCAACGCCACTGAAGTCACGTTCCGTTCCAAGGACGGTACCCCTGCATTCGTCCCTAAAAAGTAAAGTTCCATGCCATTTCGTCCTTTACGCTAGAATGATACATCGATACACGTACAGATTGCCAAAACCCTCCGAATCTCGGAGGGTTTTGCAAAGGTTGCATGACGGGCTTAGTTCCCGGCTTTGTCCACATTGAAATATTGCGCTTCAGGGTGTGCAAAGACCATCGCTGAGACGGATGCCTCCGGCTCCATCATGAAGCCCTCCGTCAACGTGACACCAATGTCTTCCGGATGCATCAAGTCAAACAGCAGCTGCTGATCTTCGAGGTCCGGGCAGGCCGGATAACCAAACGAGACGCGAATCCCTTGATAACGCGCTCCATGCCGCTGTTTCATCGTCATATTCGCCGGATCCGGGAAGCCCCAAGTATCCCGCATAATATGGTGAACCCGCTCCGCCAGCGCTTCAGCCAGCTCCAGCGCTACCGCCTGCAGCACATGGGAGCGCAGATACTCGCCTTCATTTTTCCATTTCTCGGACAATTCTCGAACGCCTTGCCCTGCCGTTACAACCAGGAAACCAACGTAATCCATTTGCCCGCTGTCCACGGACTTCAGGAAATCCGCCAAACACAGGTAAGGCTCGACCTTCTGGCGAGGGAAGCTGAATCGCTTGAGCACCTTGCCAGGTTCAGCCGGATCATAGATCAGAATATCGTTACCGGATGATTGTGCCGGGAAGAACCGATACATCGCCTGCGTGCGGATGATGCCGTCTGTGACCGCTTCGAGCAGGATTTGATCCACCGTCTCCTTCAGATGAACTGCCTTTGTCTCACCTGCCGCCAGCTGCTGCTCCACAGAACCGCGGAGTCCTAGGTGATGACCTAACAGCATCTGCATGTTGATATAAGGCGTAATGTGACCAATCGGATAATCACGCAGGACGTGACGCTCCAGATCCGGTGGAGTAAATACCGGCGCATCGGTAGAAATCTTGGAACGCTCCACGCGCGTAAGCTCCGGCAGCGGCTCAGCAACGGCTACAGCGCTATCCGCTTCTTTCTCCGCTTCTACTTCCAGGCGAATTTGCTCCCGAGCGACCGGATCCATCAGCTTGTTGGCCAAATCGAGACCATCCATTGCGTCTTTGGCATACAAGACCAAGCCGTCGTACTCTGGCCGAATCCGCGTTTTGGTAAATTTGCGGGTGAGCGCCGCTCCGCCTACAAGGATCGGGACGTCGATGCCGGCATTCCGCAAATCCTGTGCCGTTGTGACCATTTGCTGAGCCGATTTCACCAGCAGACCGGAGAGTCCGATCGCATCCGCTTTCTCCTCCCGATACGCTTCGATAATGCGTTCCGGTGGTACTTTTATGCCCAAATTCACAATTTGGTAACCGTTATTGGACAGAATGATCTCAACCAGGTTTTTGCCGATATCATGAACATCGCCCTTCACCGTTGCCAACAGAATTTTCCCTTTTACGCTGGTTTCATTCTTCTCCATAAACGGTTCCAGGTACGCTACCGATGCCTTCATTACTTCGGCACTTTGCAATACCTCGGCAACGATCAATTCATTGTTATTAAATAACCGGCCCACCTCTTCCATCCCTGCCATCAGCGGGCCATTAATAATTTCCAGGGCGGTATACTTTTTAAGCGCCTCATCAAGATCAGGAATTAACCCTTCCTTGGTTCCTTCTACAACATAGGAAGCCAACCGTTCCTCCAGCGTGAGCTGAGTGGTAGTTACGGCCTTCTCTACCTTCTTGTTCCGGAAAGCTGCTACGAAGGCGGCCAGCGTTTCATCATTCGTATTATAGATCAGTTCTTCCGCCAGACGACGCTCCTCTTCCGGAATTTTTGCATAGCGCTCCAGCTTCTCCGTATTCACGATCGCATAATCCAGTCCTGCTTTGGTGCATTCATACAGGAAAACAGAGTTCAAAACCTCGCGGCCGGCTTCAGGCAAACCAAACGAGACGTTACTGATGCCCAACACCGTATGAACTTTTGGTAATGCCTCTTTGATCAGGCGGATCCCTTCGATCGTCTCCTTGGCCGAACCAATGTACTGCTCATCCCCTGTCCCTACAGGGAATACGAGCGGATCGAAGATGATATCTTCCGGTTGCAGACCATATTTGTTTACGAGCAGATTATAGGAACGCTTAGCAACCTCAAGCTTATCCTCCCGCGTGATCGCTTGCCCGCGTTCATCAATCGTACCTACGACCACAGCCGCACCGTATTTATGAATCAACGGCGTGACGCGCTCGAACTTCTCTTCGCCGTCCTCTAAGTTAATCGAGTTAATAATCGATTTGCCCTGACAATATTGTAGAGCAATATCCAGCACCTTCGGATCGGTCGTGTCAATCATGAGCGGGACTTTGACTTTCTTGACCACCAATTCCAGGAACTTCTTGATATCCTCCGCTTCATCCCGGTCCGGATCCTGGACGCACACGTCGACAACCTGTGCTCCGTTCTTCACTTGCGCCCGGGCGATTTCCGATGCTTCTTCGTATTTGCCCTCCACGATCAGCCGTTTAAACTTGCGTGATCCCAAAACGTTTGTTCGCTCTCCGACCAAGTAAGGTCGGTTTGCTGATTCGATATAAACCGGCTCAATACCGGAAAGTGCCGGCAAATGGCTGCCGTTCAGCTTACGCGGCCGGTAATCCTTCAGCGTGTTCGCTAATGCAGCGATATGAGCAGGCGTCGTACCGCAGCACCCGCCGGCAATATTCAGCCAACCTTGCTCGGCAAAAGCAGACATCTTCTGGGCAAGCGAATCCGGGGACTCATGGTAAGTGCCGTTTTCGTCCGGCAAACCGGCATTAGGGTGACAGCTTACCGCTGCTTTCGCTAGTCCAGACAAAGTGCGGATATGGTCACGCATGAACTCTGGTCCCGTTGCGCAGTTAAGTCCAATGGAGATCGGATTCAGATGTTCAAGCGAGATATAGAAGGCTTCGATATTTTGACCCGCCAGCGTTGTCCCCATCGGCTCGATGGTGCCGGAGATCATCAGAGGCAACGTGGTTCCAGTCTCGGTAAAAGCCCGTTTAATTCCGATACTCCCGGCTTTTACGTTCAGTGTATCCTGTGAAGTTTCCAGCATCAGCGCATCAACACCAGCTTCGATTAACGCCGTAGCTTGTTCCGCATAGCTGGCCGTCAACTCATCGAACGTCACACCGCCAGTAACGGATAAGGTCTTGGTTGTGGGTCCCAGGATGCCTACCACGTAGCGTGGATGATCCGGAGTACTATATTTTTCCGCTGCTTCAATCGCCAGCTTGGCCGCAGCCAAGTTGATTTCACGTGCCTTATGCGGAATATCATATTCAGCCAGCACGACAGATGTCGCACCGAACGTATTCGTTTCTATCAAATCAGCACCTGCCGCGAGATACTTCTCGTGGATGCCACGGATCACATCCGGACGGGTGAGCACGAGCATTTCGTTACAGCCGTCCAGCTCTTCACCGCCGAAGTCGGCTGGAGTCAGGTTTTCCTGCTGAATCATGGTGCCCATGGCGCCATCGAGGATCAATATTCGTTCTTTCATTCTGTCGAGCAGGCTTGGTTTACTCATGTCATGTCCCTCCCGTAAAACGTTAAAATATAGTTTAACAGAATAAAGCGTTGAAGAAAAGAGAGTTCCGTGAAATCTCCAAGTGAAACACTTCATTCAAGATCTTGTTATCCTATCGGTCATCCCTGAATTAAAATCCGAACAACGCTACAAATCTTTTCTTTTAAAGTTCGGAAATTCGCCTTATTAGGAGGATCAATTTAATAGAAAAGCCGCCTTCTCCAAATGGAGAACAGCAGCTCCTTTAACAAAAGCACCGATTCAGTTGTCAGCTTATTCCACCGTGAATTGCTTCGAAGGCATGGAGTGCTGATCGCGAGCCGTAACATGGGAAATCACTTCATAGGTTCCAGGTTCCTTAAAAGTATGCTCCAGCACATAGGTTCCGTTGCCGGCACTCTTCACTTGGACTTGATTGTGCTTTGCGTTATCGTCATTTGTATTCCAAAATTCGAACATAACTTCCTTCGCATCATCCACGTTCTCGCCGTTGTGGGTTACTTTGGCTGTAAACGTCACCGGTTCACCGGCCTTAGCTGCAGCTGGTGTTACGTCCAGCTCAACTTGAATCGGCTGCAGTGCCGCTTCTTCCGCTGAAGCAGACGATGATTCACTACGGCTGCATCCAGCGACAACAATGAGCGCAAGAACGATGGCAACAAGCAGCCCCGTTTTTCCCTTGATTCGCATTCAGATTTCCCCCTTCCACCGCCTAAGAATACCTTACTTCTGATTCACTACAAGCCAACTTGAGTTATGCCAACTTCGCTAAGAGGTCATGAAGTTCGGACAAATGCTTGATCTCATAATCCGGTACGATCTCACCGGTAAGTGTTTTGCCGTCTCGATTAATCCAAACGGCGGTCATACCAACACTTAGCGCACCTTTGATATCCGTCGTCAGCTTATCACCAACCATGATTCCTTCATTCGGTTCGATCCCTAACCGTTCTAAGGCGTGGCGGAAAATGGATGGATCGGGTTTGCCCTTACCGAAGTTTCCGGAGATCACAATCTCATCGAAAAAAGGCGCCAGCTCAGGCACACCATCCAGCTTCTCCTGCTGTAAGGCTGGACAGCCGTTCGTAAGTAACAGCAGCTTCACCTTGCCTTGCAATTCCTTCAACACTTGAAAAGTCTCCTCGTATACATGAGGACGGGCACGCCGTTCGCGGCCAAACTGTTCCGCCAGTTCACCGGACAGTTCCTCGTCATCAACGCCAAGCGCAAGCAGACCGCGCCGCCAGGATTCCTTACGATAGGTTGGAGCTAACTGCTCCAACTGGCGGAATTCCGGTTGTTCTCCAGCAGAGAATGTCGCCCATAACCCTTCAAACGGATTGATTCCAATCATCGTTGTGAAAGGATACGTTTCATAGGATTCATACAACCCCCGAGCTTCCCGGCGTACGGCTTCTTCCAATTGATCGGGGTTTAATCCATCAATTTTCGCCGCAGCGCGTTCACACGTTGCAGCAAAAGCTTCCTTTACGCTTCGCTCATCCCAGAGCAGCGTGTCATCCAGGTCAAAACATACCGCCTTGATTGTCATTCGTCCCAACCTCTCCATTCCTATCGCAAGTGTATTGTATAAGGTTTATTCCTTCACCAGCTTCACATGATGGGTATCAGCATACAACCGCAGGCGTGCAGCCATTGCTTCCGTGTCAAAACGGTTACGGGCGCGGTAGAACACCCACTTCGGTTCCCGCGTCTTCGGTTCAATGACGATTTTGTTCCGGCTCACTTTGATCTTGCTGATGTTACCCGCATCCAACATCCGATCGCGGTTGAACTTCGAAGTGTACAACGAGCTCTTATTCACGCGCAAATAAGGCTTGCGCATGAAAATCACCAGAGCCAGCACGAAATACAAAAAGATCGTTGCCCAGAACAATACCGAATTCACTTCCTCGGTATTCCCGATCAACCCGACCACGGCATACAGCAGCGCTAACAGAACCAAGGCGGTAGGCAAAATGAAGTTCCGCCCTTTAAATACGTCGCCTTCCCCATTTGCTCCAAGTGAAGTACGAGGGTTGCGCGTCCCTTGTCCGACATTGGAACCTTTGCCTTTCTTGTACATTCTTCGTTGATTGCGTTCTACTTTTCGGTCAAACGACCCCATACCTGTTCCTCCCTATTTATCTACAATCTCGATCGACTCGAGCTGTTGCCGAAAATTTCTGCGAACGTTTTGCAGATACGTTTCCCGAAGCTGGGCTCTTTCCAAGAGTTCGTCTTGCGTTAACCCTTCTTGTTTCGCTTTTCGAGCCAGCTCGTTAATCCGCTTAACCAAAGCATCAATATCCATAAATCCACCTGCTTCTTTGATATACTATGCTACCCATGATGTCTCACAGGGCATTAATTCTTACTTTGACATGAGAAAAAGAGCTTGTCAAGGCGCGGCAACCCCTGCCGTAATACCTTAAGACAAGCTCTGTTCGAATACATTGATAAACCTGTGAATTATTTTTTAACGTATGAATTATCTACTGGGCAACATCAACGTATCGCCAGCTTGAATCGCACTGCTGCTCAACCCGTTAGTCCGGATCAGCTTCTGAACATAGACCCTTGTGTCCAGTCCTTGTGGCTTATGTGCTACAGCAATTTCCCACAACGTATCTCCTGGCATAACCACGACATATTCCGGCCGATACGTTCCGTCAGCGTTGTCTGTGGAAGCAGCAAAGGCTTGTACCATTCCAGTACATGTGATGCTGAGGATGATTAAAAGCAGGACGATTTTGGACAATCTACTCTTAAGGAAGACATTCATATGTAGACTTCTCTTCACCGGACGACGAAAAGAAGGTTGTTCATAGATGCTTTGATAAGAACTATATTTCAACATTTCACCATCACTCCAAACAAGTGTTCTGTTTTACATGTATTCAATATAACACGAACATTTGTTTGATTCAATAGTTTTTTCGAACAGTTGTTCTTGTTTTTTTTTAAAGTAGTTCTCTTCTCCCAAACTATTTAGAACTAATGTTTGTACGAACGGAAGTTCTATGTTATAATTTTTCCAAACGTTACTAAATGGGGTTGATCCGTAAATGTCAAAGGTATCGAGCCGGCAACAGGCTATTCTTGAGTTTATTCGCAACGAAGTACGCGCTAAGGGATATCCTCCTTCGGTCCGGGAGATCGGTGAAGCCGTCGGATTGGCTTCCAGTTCTACTGTTCACGGCCATTTAGACCGTCTGGAGAAGAAAGGATTTATCCGCCGCGACCCAACGAAACCGCGCGCCATTGAATTGCTGGGTCAAGAGGAATCGGAGAATTACAATTTATTTGCACACAGCGTGACCCGCGTTCCGATTGTTGGGAAGGTTACCGCGGGCGTGCCGATCACAGCGACAGAGAATATTGAAGATTATTTTCCGTTGCCAGAGCACTACGCAGCGGAAGGGGATGTCTTTATGCTTTCCGTGGTTGGCGACAGCATGATCGAAGCTGGAATACATAACGGGGATTATGTGATCGTCCGCCAGCAGCAGACGGCGAACAACGGAGATATCGTTGTGGCCATGACGGAGGATGACGAAGCAACGGTTAAGACGTTCTATAAAGAAAGTGACCATATTCGCCTACAGCCGGAGAATTCAACGATGGAACCGCTTCGTTTGAAGCATGTAACCATTTTGGGCAAGGTCATCGGCTTGTTCCGCGACCTGCACTAATTTGAAATCTTCCCTTTCGTAGGCCACATAAGATAAGGAAACCGAACAGGACGAAGCGATGCAGTGACTTCCGCTTCGTCCTGTTTACTTTATGGGGAACTTGATGACTTCCCCTCTTACTCCCATTCGAGGTCTAAGAAGCTCATGGGATTATAGCCGTTCTTCTCCCGGCGCCCGCGCGTACCCCACCCTAGCCCCGAACGCTCTGTGATCCACCACTGCTTTAACCGATAGCGACGACGTTGGTATCTTTTTAGTTCGGTTACTGTCATCTGCATGAACCTCCTTATACCTATAAGTTGTCCCAATTCGAGTGAAATCATGGCATTGTTTCGAAATCCAAAAGCTGTAATTCATTCGTCTTCACCATAAAAAAAAGCCAGCCCCTGCTTGAAATGCCGGGAGCTGGCTTGGCTGTGAACCCTGATTAATACAGCGTCATATATTGATCGCGTTCCCATTGGTGAACTTGGGTCCGGAAAATATCCCATTCGATCTCTTTCAATTCGTAGAAGTGAGTTAATGCGTGATCTCCCAGCGCTTCGCTGATGATTTCGCTGCGGAGCAATTCGCCGAGCGCTTCCTTCAAGTCGGATGGAAGACTTGGGATGCCTTCCTCTACCCGCTCTTCTTCAGACATCACATAGATGTTGCGATCAACCGGATCAACCAACGGAAGCTCTTTCTTAATTCCATCCAGTCCGGCTTTCAACATCACAGCCAGAGCCAAGTATGGGTTAGCAGCCGGGTCCGGGTTACGCACTTCGATTCGTGTGCTGAGACCGCGGGAAGCCGGAATCCGAATCATTGGGCTGCGGTTGCTCGAAGACCAAGCCACATAGCAAGGAGCTTCATACCCAGGTACGAGACGTTTGTAGGAGTTTACGGTTGGATTCGTGATCGCTGCAAATGCGCGGGCATGCTTCAGAATACCGGCCATATAATGACGTGCTTCTTTGCTCAAGCCCAATTCATCACTTTCGTCATAGAAAGCATTGACATTGCCTTTGAACAGCGATTGGTGACAGTGCATCCCGGAGCCATTTACGCCAAACAGCGGCTTCGGCATAAACGTTGCATGGAGCCCATGTTGACGAGCAATCGTCTTAACGACCAGCTTGAACGTTTGGATTTGGTCAGCTGCTTTGATTGCATCAGCATATTTAAAGTCGATTTCATGCTGACCTGGTGCCACTTCGTGGTGAGAAGCTTCGATTTCAAAGCCCATTTCCTCCAGGGTCAATACGATTTCGCGGCGGCAGTTCTCGCCCAAATCCGTAGGAGCCAAGTCGAAGTATCCGCCTTGGTCGTTCAATTCGGTTGTAGGGTTGCCTTTATCATCGGTTTTGAACAGGAAGAATTCCGGTTCTGGACCAACGTTCATTGAAGTGTACCCCATTTCCTCAGCTTCCTTGAGCGCACGTTTCAGAATCGCGCGTGGATCGCCGGCAAACGGAGTGCCGTCAGGCATGTATACATCACAAATCAAACGTGCAACGCGATCCTCGGTCACCCAAGGGAAGATCACCCAAGTGTCCAGATCCGGGTAGAGATACATATCGGATTCCTCGATGCGGACATACCCTTCAATGGAAGAACCGTCAAACATCATTTTGTTATCCAATGCTTTCTCCAACTGGCTGACTGGGATTTCTACATTCTTGATCGTTCCCAGCAAATCCGTGAATTGCAAACGGATAAAGCGTACATTTTCTTCCTTAGCAATCCGCAAAATATCTTCTTTGGTGTATTGCTTGTTACTCACCCTAACCTCTCCCAACGTTTAGATTATTTTTTGAAAAACCGAGACAACTCACCTTGGAGCAAAGAAACTTGTCCCGGTTTGCTCCCTGACACCAGTTGCTGCTTCAACATCCGGTAGATCTGGGAATCTGTCATTTCCTTTCGCTTCTCTTCCGTGTCCTTCGTGATGACTGTCGCATCCTGGGACTCCCGAGACATCGGATTCATAACCTGCTTGATTCCCGCGATATTGACACCTTTGTCGATGAGACTCTTGATTTCCAGTAACCGCTCGACGTCATTCAGAGAAAACATCCGCTGATTTCCCGAGGTACGTGCGGGTACGATTAATTCATGTTGCTCGTAATATCTTATTTGTCTTGCCGTTAAATCCGTAAGTTTCATGACGATACCAATAGGAAACAAGGCCATATTTCTGCGAATTTCCTCACTCATCGCTATCAACCTTCCAGTTAGATTATCATGACCTTATCATATGTTAGTTATCCTAACATGTCAATAGATATGTTAGGATAACTTACAACAAGTTGCGGTCTTTCATCGTCTGAAGTGCGGTGAGCAGGCCAAATTTAACATGGGAATACGTTAAACCACCTTGCATATACGCGATATATGGCGCACGGATCGGAGCATCGGCAGACAATTCCAGGCTCCCGCCCTGGATAAATGTCCCGGCCGCCATGATCACCGGGTGGTCATAGCCCGGCATATCCCAAGGTTCGGGCACTACGTGGCCGTCCACAGCAGCTGCCCGCTGAATCCCCTGAACAAATGCTATTAATTGCTCTGGGGCGTCAAAGGCAATCGCCTGGATGAGATCGGTACGCCGATCCTGCCAAGCCGGCCGGCTTCGGAATCCTGCCCGCTCAAACAATGCTGCAGCCAGGATAGAGCCTTTAACGGCTTGTCCGACGATCGTTGGAGCCAGAAACAAACCTTGATAAATGCCTCGCGTCGTTCCCAGCATCGCTCCCACCTCGCTGCCAATGCCCGGTGCAGTTAACCGGTAAGATGCGAGAGTGACCAGATCCTGCCTTCCGCAAATGTATCCACCGGTTTCTGCCAAGCCGCCTCCCGGATTTTTAATCAGCGAACCAGCCATCAAATCGACACCAACCTGTGTTGGTTCCTGTTCCTCGGTAAATTCACCATAACAGTTGTCTACAAAGACGATCAGATCCGGCTTGATTGCTTTCACTTGGGCAACCATCTCACCGATCTGCTCAACGGAAAAGGAATCCCTCCAATCGTAGCCGCGCGAGCGCTGAATCCCAATGACTTTGGTCTTATTGGAAATTTTGGTCTTCACGGTGTCCCAGTCGACTGTGCCGTCAGCCAGCAATGCAGCTTCGTGATACCGGATACCATAGTCCTGCAACGAGCCGCTGCCGTCACCCGGCGTTCCAATCACTTTATGTAGTGTATCATATGGACGCCCCGTAATATAGAGCAGTTCGTCCCCGGGACGCAAGACCCCGAACAACGCTGTAGCGATTGTATGCGTGCCGGAAGCGAAATGCGGCCTTACCAGTGCGGCCTCCGCTCCAAAAACGTCCGCATAAACCAGGTCCAAAACTTCACGACCCCGATCATTATAAGCATAACCGGTGGAACCGGCAAAGTGAAAATCGCTGACTTGATGACGTTGAAAAGCTTCGATAACCTTCCATTGGTTGTGATCGACGATCCGGTCGACCTCCCGGAACCGGCCTTCCACCTGACGTTCAGCGGCTTCCAGCCAATGTACGATTTCTTCCGAAAATACTGCCATTGTTACGTAATCTCTCCCTTAATCTATTCCATCGTTTGTCGTGTTATCCTCAGGGGCTTCTTGCTGTGGAATGAGAAAAGGAGCTAAACGATAACCGTACTTCTCGAAATCGGCTTGATTCACATCAATTTCGTAAATGAGGTCTTCGTCGTCGATCTGCTTGTCCACTACTTCGCCAATTCGGTATAACACAGAAGCGAGATCCCCGCGTTCTGCAGGAATCCGATACGACTTGGTGCCGCCGGACAGCTTGCGCTGTACGGCTTCGCGAACCGCAGCCAAGTCGCGTTCATCAAACGCGGATATCTTTAAATAACCCTCGCCCGCCGGCAGCATCTCCAGCTGCTCCGGTGGACAAAGATCTTTCTTATTAAACAACATGATTTGCGGCTTTCCCCCAGCTCCCAAATCATTTAAAATCCGATCCACGACCTCGATTTGCTCCTCACGCATCGGGGATGAGGCATCCACGACGTGGAGAATCAGGTCCGCTTCGTTCACCTCTTCCAGAGTGGCACGAAAGGCAGCAACTAGGTCGTGCGGCAGATTTTGAATAAATCCGACCGTATCGGTCAGCACCACTTCTTTGCGACCTGGCAACGGGAACAACCGGGTGGTCGGATCCAGCGTTGCGAACAGCCGGTTTTCCACGAAGACATCCGCTGAGGTTAACGCCTTAAGCAGTGTAGACTTTCCCGCGTTGGTGTAACCTACCAGGGCAATTTGCACTACACCGCTCTCCTTCCGGCGCGCTCGATGCAGTTGCCGATGTCTTGTGACTTCCTCCAGCTGACGTTTTAATTCACCGATCCGCCGGCGGATATGGCGGCGATCCGTTTCCAGCTGGCTTTCCCCGGGGCCCCGCGTACCAATCCCGCCGCCGAGACGGGACAGATTCTTGCCATGCCCAGACAAACGCGGGAGCAGGTAGGTGAGCTGCGCTAACTCGACCTGAATGATCCCCTCCCGCGTTTTTGCCCGTTGCGCAAAAATATCCAAAATCAGCTGAGTACGGTCGATAATCTTCACGTCCAGCATCCCTTCCAGATTGCGCACCTGCGCTCCGGACAGCTCTTGGTCAAATATCGCCGTATTCGCCCCATGCTGCGTGATAAGGTCACGAAGCTCCAACACTTTCCCTTTCCCAATCAACCAGCGGGGATCGGGCTTCTCCCGATGTTGGACGACCGTTCCTGCGACCTCAACCCCGGCTGTTTCGGCCAGCTGTACCAGTTCGGCCAGGGAGTAGTCCGAATTTATTCCATTTTGCTTCGTCTCCGATGTAACCAAGCTAACTAAGATAGCTACATCTGGTTGGTGGGTCGTCGTTTCATGCAATTGCATCTTCGACATGATCACTGCTCCTTCAAAGGGATCCCAAGCGATACTTCCATTAAGTTTTCTTCACATCCAGCTTCAAGTCTTCGGTTCGAATAGTCATCAGCTCCAGCTTACCTGGTGAACCACCGCCATATTGATTCAGCAACCGCACCGCCTGCTGCCGGACAGACCGTTCAATGATGTTGCGAACATAACGAGCATTGCTGAACACCTGATCACTTTCACATTTTTCACGCAATAAATGTTGCTTTAATTTGAGTATCGCCTGCGGCATCAAGATATAGTCCCGCTCTTTCGCCATCCCTTCGGCAATTTGAATCAGCTGATCGATTGTATAATCCGGAAAATCCATCTGAATCGGGAATCGAGACGGCAGTCCCGGATTGGTGGACAGGAAAAAGTCCATTTCATCGGAATATCCGGCAAGAATTAAGATAAATTGGTTTTTATGATCCTCCATCGCTTTGACCAACGTATCGATGGCTTCTTTGCCGAAGTCCTTCTCTCCACCGCGCGCCAAACTGTACGCCTCATCGATGAACAAAATGCCGCCCAGTGCTTTTTTGACTAAGTCGCGCGTTTTCTGCGCCGTATGGCCGATATATTCGCCGACCAGATCGGCACGCTCAACTTCAATCAGATGCCCTTTACTCAGCACGCCCATCCGTTGAAACATTTTCGCGACAATACGTGCTACTGTCGTTTTTCCGGTACCCGGATTCCCTTTAAACACCATATGGTATACTTGGGAACTCGACAACAATCCCGCTTCCGAACGCATCGAGGCGATTTGCAGAAGCGCATAAATCTCGTACATGAGCTCTTTAATATGATCTAAACCGACCAGGTGATCCAGTTCCTTCTGGATTTCGGCAAATATCCCTTGCTGCGGCAAACCTTTGGCTGACACCTGAGGTTCGCTATCGGCAATGGCCTGCGAGACGACAGGCGGCTCGGTATTGCGGAGAATCACGTTGATCTGACGCGACGGTCTCTCATCGGAAGAGCCGTTTCTGGCCATGACACGCCCGGACATAGGTAATCACCTCTTTATAAGGGTAGGGCTGAGAGGAAGAATAAATCCCAATCTACGGAACACACATCTAAATGTATTCTCTCTCCCTGTCCGTTATTAGAAGTTTTGTCATGAGATCAGACCGATGGCTAATCCTATTTGATCGAGCTTCCATTTCGTATACGCCAAAATCTCCCGGAACGTGTTGGGAAGCGGCTTCAGCACCTTTGAAGAAATCAGCGACAGGCGAGGTTGCTCGTAATTTAGCGCTTGCGCGATTTCATAAGCACGGTTTCCATGAAACGTGTGGGTCACGATCAGAACGGATGTAAACCCCCGTTCTTCTAGGATCTCCTGGCTAAATTTCAGATTCTCATAGGTACTGGTCGCCTTGTTCTCAAGCAGCATCTTCTCCCGCGGAACTCCCTGCTGCTCCAAGTAATTTGCCATCCCTTCTGCTTCGGTATAGTTGGAGGTTGCCGTATCCAACCCACCGGTCAGCAGAAACCATTGAAATTTGCCCGCCTTGTAATCCCTCAGGCTTTGATCCAGCCGCTCCCGGAGACCTGGACTCGGCTCGTCCCCCCAAAGCGCGGCTCCCAAGACAATGCCCACCTCTGCCGGTTCGGATAAATCAGAATTCGCCGCCGGATTCCGCTCGATGCTGCCGATCTGAGCTAGTACGTACAACATCCATCCGATCCCCAGCGAAATCACGACCAGCCCCCAGCGGAAGATCCGTTTCCTCACACGCCCTTTGCGCTGGTTGGGCCGCAGCGACATCCGCATCATTTCGTTAGGTTTGGCATTACGCATGGTTTATCCCCCCGATTGATTCGGTTCCGAAGTCATAAATCCGCTCTGATAATGATCTAGAGACAGGCGGAAATAGGGAAAACGCCGCTCCTTAATGTCATGAAGTAATCGCTGAGCCGTTTCCGTTGCCAGATCATAGTCTTTTACCGATATAAGTCCTTTCGTTAAAGCTTCATCCAGCTCGTCTTCATCCAAAAGAAACACTTCACGATTTTTGAGTACGACGATATCCAGGTACAAATCATCAAACCAGGGCACTCCCTGATCGGTCACGCCTTGGGTCTTACAAACATCGATGTACCACTCCACGATCTCACCTTGATCATCAAACATCGCCGTCACAACGAAATGGGCACCTTTGGGATAGTACTGCAGCCAAGTATAGCCCTTGTCAGCGATCCGAAAAGTATGTCCCCCGTAGGTTTTCCATAACGGATCACGCAAGGCGAAAATACTGTACAGCGTAACATATCCCGTAAACTCATCGCTCTCCACATACTTGGATTTGAATTGACGATGAGTCACACGGCGCCAATTCGCACGGTCTCCGAATTTTCGCTTCATAAATAAGATCCCTTTCAACACAATGTAATAACAGCTTACCATATTTGAAAGAGAGTCACAAAAGCCATTTTCCCATGAAAAGAACGCCTGTCAACGTATATCCAAGGTAGACTAATCGTGTTTTGCAGAAGTGTTTCTTGATTTAACAGAAAAAACAACCCCCAGTCACGCCTATGCGAGAGCTGAGGGTTGTTTGGCTTGAACATAAACATGGGATGACTAGCCGTTATCCACCAGCCCCTACGGTTCCATCCGTAGTTCCTGCTGGAATATCCGTGTTGCCGGTTCCGTCCCCGCCATCGGCCGATGGAACGATCACACCTCCGTCATCATCATCCATAGGCAAATCATCCATTGGGTTTCCGGTGTTGTCTCCCCCGTTGCCTTGGCCGTTACCGTTGTTCCCATTCGGACCACCATTTCCGTTCCCATTGCCATTTCCGCCATTGTGATGGCCATTTCCATTCCCTGGACCATCCCCTGGACCGTTGCCTGGCGGGAACCCTTGATCTCCACCTCCGCCATCAGGCAGATTGGGATCTAGTGGATTATTCGGATCCGGACCCACAGGCGTTTCGTCGTCGGTTGGCGGTTCCACGCCGTCGATCAGCACTTGCGCAGTGTTCGAAGGTTCGCTCTCTACCGCATTCACCGGATCATACGCCGTGACGTAATACACATACCCAGTACCCGGTGTGACGCTGATATCTTCAACGTCCGTCGCCACGGAATCCAAAATATGAGTGAAGGTCGTTTCAGATGCCTCCCGGCGGTAAATATGATATACCGTGTCCGGAGTTTCAACGCCAGTCCAGCTGAGGGATACCGCACCGGTATCCGGATTATAGACGGCATTTAAACCAGTTGGAGCGGCGATTTCCGGCTCATCAGGCTTATCCGGCTGCAAGTTCTGCGGAACCGGGAACTGCTTCACCGGCTCGCCCTTCAATGCCTCCTTCATAACGGCGGCGAACAAGGCTGCGGTCTGGCCGCTGCTTCCGTTCAGCAAATGATTTTTGTCCGGCTTATCGTATCCCATCCATACTGCTCCGGTCCATTCTGGGGTATAGCCCACAAACCAGACATCGCGGTTTTTGCTGCTCTTCAGCCCAGGAATCCCGTGCTGCGTAGTCCCAGTCTTACCGGCCACCGGACGGTCTAACTTCGCGCGTTTCCCGGTACCGTCATTCACGACGTTTTGCATCATGGTCGTCATGTAATAAGCCGTTTGCTCACTGATGACCCGTTTTGACTTAGGCGCATTGTATTTATATTTCTCCACGCCATTATGGTCAACGATTGATTTGATCGAATAAGGCGGATTATACAAGCCGCCATTAGCGAAAACGCTGTAAGCGCCGGCCATTTCCAACGTGTTTGTGCCGTAGGTTAAACCGCCCAATGCGATGGCCAAGTTGCGGTCATTTTTGTCCATTTTTATGCCCATCGCCTCGGCATATTTGACCCCGGTGCTTACGCCAATTTCATTCAGCAACCAGACGGCTGGGATATTCTCGGACTTCGTCAACGCGTCCGTCATATTAATCGTCTTCGAATACCCATGCAGGTTCGTTGGGCAATAATCGCCAAAACACTGCTTCTCATTGCTGATCTGCGAGTTTGGCGTAAATTTGCCGGATTCCAGAGCCGGTGCGTACGATACGATCGGCTTGAACGCCGAGCCCGGTTGACGGCGACTGTCCAGTCGGCTGAACCCTTTGCGCTGATAATCCCGGCCGCCCAGCAAGGCGACGAGACTCCCATTTTGATGGTTCATGATAACCATCGATGCCTGAACTGGCTGGTCATCTTTGCTCTTCTCAAAAAAATCGTCGTTCGCGAAAGCTTTCTCCAACGCTTTCTGCGCTTGTGCATCCATCGTCGTGTAGATCTTATATCCGCCGCGGTTCAACTCGTCCTCGGTTAGCCCAAATTTCTCTTCGGCTTCTTCCACGACATAGTCTTTAAATGCGAGATAGCTTTGATTGGTAGCCGGCGGCTCGTAGTTGTAATCCACCGCCTTCGCTTCATCCCGTTGCTCCGCTGTAATATAACCTTCCTGATACATCAGCTCGAGTACCACGGCACGGCGTTCTTTAGAAAGCTCAGGGTTTTTTAGCGGATTGTATCGAGACGGCCCCTTTGGCATCGCCGCTAGTGTAGCCATTTCCCACAAGTCAAGTTCATTCAAATCGCTTTTGCCGAAATACCGGATCGAGGCGGCCTTGATTCCATAGACCGTCCCCCCGAAGTTGATTCGGTTCAAATATAAGGTTAGGATTTCATCCTTCGTTCTGCGGCGTTCCAAGGCCAAGGCAATCGACATTTCCGTTGCCTTCCGGAAGAAGGTTTTGTCCGAGCTTAGGAAAATGTTCTTGGCTAACTGCTGGGTGATCGTACTGCCGCCTTCAACCAACGAGCGGGCGATGATATCTTTCACAGCCGCACGGCCGATCGACCATAAATCCACACCCTTATGATCGAAGAAACGGCGGTCTTCCGTTGCCACGAACGCTTGCTTCAACAGCTTCGGAATCTCGTCCGATTCCACGGGTTCACTCTTATCGATGGACAATTCGCCCATCAGTACCCCTTTGCGGTCATACACCTTCGTTGTTTCATAATCCGTCAGCTTGTCCCCATTTTCCATCAGGATCTTCTCACCGCTGACCGTAATGTACATATAGCCTGCAATTGCGCAGAAGACCGCAAAAGCAATCGTAAAAAATGAAGTCCACAACACGCGTTTGGCCGTCAGCCTTTTCTTTTTATGAGCTTTCGGCGCTTTGTTCTTTTTGTCCGGCTTACCGCTTCGTTGCAGTCTTGATGGCCTTTGGCTAGACATGGTTTGTTCTGACTCCCTTCCTGCCATTTCACTTAAGTCGATGTTCAAAGATCGGCCTTTGCGGTTTGTTCTCTCTATCCTGTGCGTGAATGGAAATTCCCAACCACGAGCAGTGTTCAGTGGCGTAAGGTGCAGCCCCTTCCACTTTGAACCTATCATATCACCGCTCAAGCGTTCGTTCGATGACGGAATCGATGATATCCGAGTGATTTTTGAACATCACCTGACCGAATAACAATTTCGGCAGACCCTAAGCTTCTGGCTTAAAAGTGCCTGGAAAGAAAAGAACAACCTTGGTTCAGGTTGCTCCATCTTCATCCTATACTCTTAACGTATTGAAGTTCAAAAAGTTTCAGCCTGAGTTAATCCTCGTTTTGCGATTCCTGCATGAGCGATACATTCCGCTGCGGCTGGAACGTCGAGATCGCGTGCTTGTACACCATTTGCTGGCGGCCATCGCTGTCAATGACGATCGTGAAGTTGTCAAATGCTTTAATCGTCCCTCTGATCTGGAAGCCGTTCGTCAAAAATACGGTGACCGGGATGCTCTCTTTCCGTAATTGGTTCAAAAATGTATCCTGGATGTTAATGGTCTTATTCATAGCCGTACCCCCAATAGGAATCAATTAGTGTTTAGAATTATATTCAAGATCAGCGGGAAACTTTCCTGCTATTATAGCATGCGCTGACGCCAAAATCTCGGAAAAATTTTCGCCGTCGCCGACGTCAATCCATTGGATATCCTTCATATGGCGGAACCAGGAAAGCTGTCTCTTGGCAAAGCGGCGCGTATCCCGTTTCAACTTCTCGACCGCAGCATCCAACGGAACGCCGTCCACCAGATGTTCAACAATTTCTTTATACCCCAGACCTTGCATCGAAACGGAATCGCGGCTGTATCCTTTCTGCAGGAGTCCGCGAACTTCATCCACAAGGCCAAGCCGCAGCATCTCGTCAATTCGCCGTTCAATACGGTTATAAAGCATTTGGCGGTCCATTGTCAAACCGATGAGGCAAAGCTCGTAAGGGGATTGCTTCTGCTGTTTCTCCAGCTGGGACGATAAGGTCTCCCCCGTGATATGAAAAATCTCCAACGCCCGGATCACCCGACGCACATCATTCGGATGCAGACGTTCTGCAGATTTGGGATCGACCTCCGCCAATTTGGCGTGCAACGCTTCGACCCCGTGAGTTTCAGCGAACGCTTGCTGCTGAGCACGAAATTCTTCATCTGCCCCCGCTTCCGTAAATTGAAACTCATAACAGACCGATTCAATGTAGAGCCCCGTCCCGCCAACGATAAAGGGCAAATGCCCGCGTTCGGTAATCTCTGGGATCAGCTTGCGGCACCACTCCTGAAATAATGCGACGGAGAACGGTTCGTCGGGATCCAGCACATCGATGAGATGATGCGGAATGCCGCCCATTTCTTCCTTGGTGATTTTAGCGGTGCCGATGTCCATTCCCCGGTAGACCTGCATGGAATCGCCGGAAATAATTTCGCAAGACAGGTCCCGCGCCAGCTCGATGCTAAGCTTCGTTTTGCCGACCGCCGTTGGGCCGAGCAGCACAAGCAGTTTCGGTTTATCGTTTCGGGTCAAGCGAAATCACTCCATAGGCAATTTTGGTGTGGGAGCGGTTGATCGCCTGAAACCCCAGTCGATCAAATTCGCTGCTCCCGCGCTTCTCTTTCAGCACTACCGCTTTTCGAGCAACCCGGCAAGCCTCCTTCACCGCCTCCGGATCAAGTTGATTTGGATTCGCAAACGCTCGCAGCGGTGAAATGGACGACGATTCCGTGATCGGATCGCGAAACATCGGGTCGAAGTAGACGATATCTGCGCTCTTGTCGGGCATCGCCCGAAGCGCGTCCAAGTGGTTCGTATGTATCGGTTCGATCCGCCGCAACGCTTCGTCAAAAGCCGGCAGACCGGAGACGTAGTGCTTCAGCCCCTCGTACAGCAAGGCCCAAAGCGGCAAGGAATCCTCCAAGGCCAGCACTTTACCGTCAGCCCCTGCGGCAATCGAAAAGATCATCGCATCTGCCCCAAGTCCTGCCGTACCATCGATGATGACATCGCCCGGTACCACACCGGCCGCATCCAGCATCGCATCGTTTTCTCCTTTAAACAGCCGTTTGGCCCGTACAAACGCCATGCTGGGGTGAAACGTCATCGTCTCTCGGCCAGTTCGATGCAGACGGGCGCCTTGCTCCAGGACCACCAGAATATCGCTGTCGCCATGGCGTTCGGCCAACCGAGCCAGTGAGGTCCCGCTGCGCGGGATATACGGAACGCGGGCCAGCTGGGCCAGTTCTTGTGCGCGGCGTACGGCAGCGGGTGATTCATGGTCTCCTGTGGTAATTAACATGATGAATTCCTCCGTTTGCGTTCGTTACATGACCCGCTTGAACAACTTCTCCAAATCGTACGTAGAGAAGGAAACAATGATCGGCCGCCCGTGCGGGCAGGTATATGGCTGTTTGCAGGCAGCCAGTCGGCGAAGCAGCGTGTTTGCCTCTTCCGGCGTCAGCTTCTGGTTCGCCTTGATCGAAGCTTTACACGAGACCATCGTGGATGAAGCTTCACGCAGCTTGGCCAGGTCAATGGCCCGTTCGTTCAGCACCCATTCGGCCATTTCTTCAATAATGCTTGCTTCTTCTCCTTGCGGGAACCAGTACGGATGCGCCACCACGCGGAAGGTACCGCCTCCGAAATGCTCAAGAACAACCCCCACCTGTTCGAACCAGTGCAGCCGCTCCTGCAGCTTCGCGCTGTCCGATGGGGTAAATTCCAACGTAATCGGAATAAGCAGCTCTTGTGAAGCATCGGCCGGCCGCCCAAACTTCTCGTAATAGTACTCGTAATTTACGCGTTCATGGGCGGCATGCTGGTCAATGATGTAAAGTCCCTGATCGTTCTGGGCGATCAGGTAGGTCCCATGATGCTGTCCGATCAAGGACAGCTCAGGAAACGCCGGAAGCTCCGGCGCCGCCGCAGGCGAGCCGTACAACGCTTCCGGCATCTCTTGCAGCCGCTCGCCACCCCCATAGGTGGCGGCGTTAGGTTGGCCAAGCCTGCCTTGCGGCTTGGCCGAGCTTGGCGCGGCGCCGTACGTGCCGGCGCCGGCGCCCCGCTCCCGCAGCGTCAGGCCATCGGCCGCTGCGGGGGGATAGGCGGCGCTGCGCGGCAGCGCGCCGCCGTCAACAGGCGCACCAGCTGCGCTG
>NZ_BILV01000001.1 GCF_004000745.1 Paenibacillus barengoltzii NBRC 101215 | reverse complement strand
GGAACCACTTCACCAAAGGCAGATGAGTTCTTTCAAAAATGGTGCCGACCAAAGGCGAGGCTTGATAACTGCATCTTCCGCATTCAAACAAAGGAAGCCGGCGGGTGGATAGACGGTTGCTCTCGGTATAAGCGCAGCGCGGGCAGACAAAGCCATTTGGCCACTTCATCGCGATGATCGCCTCGATGCAGTCGGCTTCTTTTTGAAAACGACGGCTGATAGCTTGATGCTCCGTATTCATGCCTAATTTCATGTCCGCTTCCTCCATTAAATGCGTACATACGTTCTCTTTTCTAAATTATACCAAACGTACGTTCTATCATCAAGAAAAAAATACACATTGACCATCCGATATTCAGAGGTTGATCGGATTTCCGGGTAACCTCCTTACCATCGGGCTTATCGGACCCTCTTTTCTGAACAAAGGGGATAATGGTGCAAAAAGGGCGGTAAGAAGATGATCCTCCTGAATCTCCCTCTTCTGAGCAAAAGGGATAATGGTGCAAAAGAGGCGCACAAGACTATATACAAGCGCGTTTTTTTGATCCTGCATCAAATTCATGGTACGGGCACTTTATGGAGTTGGGGCGAGCATGCTATTGTTAATGGAGAGCTTTGCAATGGAGAGAAAGGGGAGTGCCGGACGATGGCGTTAAACTATCACCAGCTTCATATTTTCTATACGGTGGCGCAGCGTGGCAGCTTCTCGGCTGCAGCCCAGGCCCTGCACATGACTCAGCCTGCGGTTACGATGCAAATCCAATCGCTGGAAGATTACTTCGGCACCAAGCTACTGATCCGTTCTACCAAAAGAATCGAATTAACGGAAGCCGGACAAACTTTAATGCCGTTTGCTCGCCAGAGCGTTGAGTTAATTCGTGAAACGGAGCAGGCCATGTCGCGGCATACGTCGATGCTGGAAGGGCGGCTTCAGCTCGGCTCTAGCTTGACGATCGGGGAATATGTCCTTCCTCGGCTCCTAGGTCCGTTTGGGCAGCGATATCCTCATATTTCAATTGTGATGAAGGTAATCAATACGACGCAAATCATTGAGGAGATTCTGAATCACCAACTGAATTTTGGGTTAGTTGAGGCACCGGTTCAACATCCGGACTTGGTATCTGAACCTGTCATGGAGGATGAGCTTAAGCTGATTGTTCCCGCCGGTCACCCGCTGTCAGGGAGAAGGTCCGTCACGGTGGAGGAAGCGATTCATTACCCCTTTGTACTGCGGGAAAAAGGCTCTGGTACTCGTCAGGTGATGGAGGATGAATTGCGGAGATGTGGCGTTGACATCAACCAACTTCGTACTGTGATGGAACTTGGCAGCACGGGGGCGGTAAAATCGGCCGTCGAGGCCGGGATCGGCATCACAATTATTTCGCCTTCTTCCGTTAAGCATGAGCAGGCGCTGGGACTGCTGGAGGTGCTGGATATTGAAGGGTTGTCTTTTAAACGGATGTTTTATTCGATTCATTTGAAGTCGACGCTGTTGCCGGTCACCGCAGTGACGTTTTTGACTTTCCTGCGGGAATACCCGCAAACTACGTAAAAACTTGCGAAATGAAGGATGGGATCACATGGAACCACATATGGAAGACGAATGTTACGACCTTCATTCACATACCCAAGCTTCGGACGGGATGAATAAGCCGGCGGAAAACGTAAGGCTGGCCAAGGAAAAAGGGCTCACTGGCTTGGCTATCACAGATCACGATACCGTTGCGGGGATTGAGGAAGCATTGCTGGCCGGGAAGGAGCTTGGCGTGGACGTTGTCCCCGGCATTGAAATCAGCACAAGGGCCGGGGGCAAAGACATCCATGTGTTGGGATACTTCCTGGATTACGAGGATGAGCAGCTTCAGGAGCGCTTGGCCCGGCTTCGCTCGGTTCGGGAGGAGCGAAATCATCTAATTATCGCGAAGCTTCAGCAGTTAGGCGTTGAGATTACGATGGAGGAAGTGCAAGCTGGGCTGGACCGGCCGCTGCGTCCGGGGGAAAGCCTAGGCCGGCCTCATATCGCAGATGCCCTTGTTCGCAAGGGATATGTATCGGATATGCGCGAGGCTTTTGATCGATATTTAGCCGAAGGCAAACCCGGCTATGCTTCTCTGCCGCGCATAGCACCGGAAGAGGCCATCATGTGGATTCATGAGGGAGGCGGCGCGGCAGTGTTAGCGCATCCGGGCTTGTACGGGGACGACGAGTTGGTACGGTCAATCCTGGAGCACGGGAAGCCGGATGGGATTGAAGTGTATCATTCTGACCACGGCCCAGAAGAGGAGAGCCGTTATACCGCCATGGCCGAGCAGTACGGGCTAATCGTTACCGGGGGATCTGATTATCACGGTGTGCGGCAGGGGGTTGTTTTTCACGGTGATTTAGGTGGACGCACGGCACCGCCGGGTACGGTGGAACGGTTGAAACAGGCGGCAGAGGCGGTCAGACGGGCTGGGAAAAACTTAGCAAACTGATAAAATCGAAAAAACGGTGGTCCAAAGGGTCTACGCATTGATAAACCCTTTTGGAGCACCGTTTTTTATGACATTTGAGTATCGCCAACAGTCATCTGTCATCCAATCAGCCGTTCTTCACCGTGTTTGGCAACGATTTAATAAGCTGCTCATCCGGTGTGACATACAACGTCCGTTGATGGTCATAAATGACGAAGCCGGGCTTGGCGCCGTTTGGCTTGCGGACGTAGCGGATGAGCGTGCAGTCTACCGGAACGCTGCTGGATTGCTTCGCCTGGCTGAAATAAGCGGCAAGTTGCGCGGCCTCATTCAGCGTTGCGTCTCCGTATGACTCGCTGCGGATCAGGACGTGGGAACCCGGGATATCCTTCGTATGGAGCCAAGTATCGTTGGGTTTGCCGAGCCGGTTGGTGACGTATTCGTTTTGCAGGTTGTTTTTGCCGACGTAAATTTCGATGCCCTCCGACGAAGTATAGACGTGCAGCGTCGGACGGTCGTTCTTTTTCTTCTTCTTGCCCCGCTTGGCCCGGTCTCGCAAATATCCCTGCTGAGTCAACTCCTCGCGGATTTCGTCGATATCGCTTAACGTCGCATCGTTTAACTGCTGCAGCAAGCCGTCGAGGTAAGCAATTTCCTCTTTCGCCAGCTTCATCTGTTCTTCGATGACGGCGAGACTGTTCTTAAATTTGTTGTACTTCTTAAAATACCGCTGGGCGTTCTCCGATGGGGTTAGCAGCGGATCCAGTGGAATCGTCTCCATTTTCTGCTCTTCATCGTAGTAGTTGATCAGCTCCACGCTGGTGTCCCCTTTGCGAATCGCATGCAACGAAGGCAGCAGCAACTCACCCCAGATGCGGTAACGTTCGGCATCCTCGGCTTCGCTTAGATCCTTCTCCAGGTTGGTCAGCTTCTTGATGTTTTTGTTTCGCTCGTTTTGCAGGAAGCGCAGCAGGTCGCTCGTCTTCTGTTTGACCGTATCCCGCAGCGCTTTATCCCCGTAGTAATCTTCCATGCATTCACTGATCGAAGAATAGGTGCGAATCTCCCCGTGGGCGCTTGTGAGACGGACGGCGGAGAAGATGCTTTTTCCTTTGGCGTTTTCGCCGGTCATGGGGGAATAGTTCTGGCTGTGAACCTCCCCCATCAATCCGTTAAAAGCCCCCCATAACCGCTCCGCCTCCTCCGGGTTAAGCCCGATCTCGGCTGCAATGCCGCTGACTCCGGCGCGGGCGTAGATTTCGCCGACGATCAGCGGGCTGAGCCCGGCGAAGGCATCGACCAGCCAGTTGCTGCCTTTGCCTTCGGCTGTTGCCGCTTGCCAGGCGCCCATAAACGCCGCCCGATCCGCTTCGAGCGGATGAAGCTTGTGCTGCTCCGGCGGCGCGGTATAGGCGAAGCCGGGCATGACGACCCGATAGCCGGAAATGGCCGGCGTCACGTGATGTATCCCGTCCAACTGGGTGCCGGTGGCTGGGTCAACCAAGATGATGTTGCTGTGTCGTCCCATCAATTCGATGATGATCCGCTTGATGGATAAATCTCCAAGCTCATCGCGAGTACGGACGTCGATATGGATGATCCGCTCCATGCCGACCTGCGTCACCGCTTCGATGGTCCCGCCTTCGCAGTGCTTGCGCAGCAGCATGCAGAACATCGGTGCCTCCAACGGATTCGGAAATGAACTTTCCGTGAAATGAATCCGCGGGTATGTCGGATTCGCCGACAGCAGGAGCCGCTTATTGCCCGCATGCGTGCGTAAGTGAAAGACGAGGTCGCTTTCTGCGGGCTGGTGTATTTTATTGATGCGACCGCCGATGCAGGCTTGCAATTCGTGTACGATCGCTCGGGTTACGATGCCGTCGAGTGCCATTTTATGATAATCTCCTGTTCTGAAACTGTGGTATAAAAACGGCGGCTTCACGAGAAAGCCCCCTTCTATGATGCCATACTTCGGGCAAAAACTTAAGGGCTCCCCTGTGATAATTTGGGACTGGCTGGAATACATTTACCCTAGGTGGAAAAGCCTTCACGCCGATACTGCATAATAAACGGAAGGGGAATTAAGGAGGATGGAACAAAAAAACTGGCACCAGTGGAGCAGTGATGCGCTTTTGCAACACTTCGGCGTCACGCGTGAACAGGGCCTGACCGATGAAGAAGCGCAGAAGAGACGCGAGGAATTTGGCTGGAACGAACTGAAGGAAGGAGAGCGCATCTCTCCGATTCTGCTGTTCCTGAACCAGTTCAAGGATTTTATGATGCTGGTACTGATGGGTGCCACGCTGATATCCGGTTTTCTCGGCGAGTATCTGGATGCCGTCACCATCATCGCCATCATCATTCTGAACGGGGTGCTTGGATTTATCCAAGAATTCCGTGCGGAGCGTTCCCTGCGGGCATTAAAAGAACTGTCCGCGCCCCATGCCAATGTGCTGCGCCAAGGCGTCGTCAAGCATATTCCTGCCAGAGAGCTTGTTCCAGGGGATATTGTCCTGCTGGAAAGCGGGGACCGGATTCCGGCTGATATCCGGTGGTTATCTACGAACAGCTTGGACGTGGAAGAATCTGCATTGACTGGCGAATCGCATCCGGTGGGCAAACATGCGGGGGTGCTTAGTGAAAGCGACGTCCCGCTGGGCGATCAGAAGAACATCGGCTTCATGGGCACGATGATTACCCGCGGGACGGGCCGGGGGATCGTGATCCGCACGGGCATGGACACCGAGATGGGGAAAATCGCCGATTTAATCCAAAATACCGAAGTCCAAGAAACCCCGCTGCAACGGCGTCTGGAGCAGCTCGGCAAAATTTTGATTTATGTGGCGCTCGGTTTGACCGTCGTTGTGGTGCTGCTGGGGATTCTGCAGGGACAGCCGGCAGCCAGCATGTTCTTCGCCGGAGTGAGTCTCGCCGTGGCTGCGATCCCGGAAGGTCTGCCAGCCATCGTGACGATCGCGTTGGCACTAGGCGTGCAGCGTATGATCAAACGCAAGGCGATCGTTCGCAAGCTGCCGTCGGTGGAAACACTGGGCTGCGCTACGGTCATCTGTTCGGACAAGACCGGCACGCTGACTCAAAACACAATGACCGTAACCCGGGTGTGGCTGGAAGGCCGGTCGCTGGAAGTGACGGGCGAAGGCTATGAGCCGGTTGGCAATATTCTGGACCAAGGCAAGCCTGTCGATATGCGCAATGATCAAAGCTTGCGCCGCTTGTTGCAGATCAGCGCGCTGTGCAGCAATGCGGTGATCTATGAGGACGATCCGGAGAAGCGCGGCCGCCGCAAGACGAAGGAGGAAGCCGCTGCAGGTGGTTCGGTCTGGAAGCTGAAGGGCGATCCAACCGAGGGAGCGTTGGTAACGCTGGCGTCCAAAATGGGAATGACGCCGGGAACCTTGAGCGGAATGTATGTCCGCGATCAGGAGTTTCCTTTTGATTCCAAGCGGAAACGGATGTCCGTCATCGTCTCCCATCAAGGCGGCAAAATGGCGCTTGTCAAAGGGGCACCGGATATGTTGCTTGAACGCTGCTCTTATATCCTGTGGGATGGCAAAGTGGTGCCTTTCACCGGCACGTTCCGGCAAAAAGTGCAAGCAGCCAACGAACAAATGGCCCGCAGTGCCCTTCGGGTGCTTGGGCTGGCCTACCGCGATTTGAAGCCAACCGAGGGGGCGGAGCATGAAGATCAAGTGGAATCCCAACTGATCTTCGTAGGCCTCACCGGCATGATCGATCCGCCGCGCCGCGAAGTGCGGGACGCGATTACCGTCTGCCGCCGGGCAGGTATCAAGACGGTGATGATCACCGGCGACCATGGGCTGACCGCCGAAGCGATCGCCGCCGATCTGGGTATTTTGCCGCGGGGCGGCACCTCGATGTCAGGCCAGCAGCTGGAGATGCTGAGCGACGAGGAGCTGGAGAAGCAGGTAGAGCACACCTACGTCTACTCCCGGGTGTCGCCGGAGCATAAGCTGCGGATCGTGAAGGCGCTGCAGCGGAACGGGCATGTGGTGGCGATGACCGGCGATGGCGTAAACGATGCGCCGGCCATCAAAGCCGCTGATATCGGCATCGCCATGGGCATGACCGGCACCGACGTCTCCAAAGAAGCGTCCTCGCTCATCCTCAGTGATGACAATTTCACGTCGATTGTCGCTGCAATTGAGGAAGGACGCAGCATTTACGAGAACATTCGCAAGTTTATTCGTTATTTGCTGGCCTCCAATGTCGGCGAAATTCTGACAATGTTCTTCGCCATGCTGGCAGGCTTGCCGCTGCCGCTGCTGCCGATCCAGATTTTGTGGGTGAACCTGGTGACCGACGGTTTGCCAGCGATGGCACTCGGTGTCGATCAACCGGAAAAAGACTTGATGGAACACAAGCCGCGCGGCAAGAACGAAAATATTTTTGCCCGTCGGTTAGGGTGGAAGATCATCAGCCGCGGCGTGCTGATCGGCGTATGTACGCTGGGGGCGTTCTGGCTGACGCTGCGCCATGCGCCGTCGGATCCGGCCCAACTGGTCAAAGCGCAATCCGTCGCCTTCGCGACGCTGGTTATGGCGCAGCTGATCCATGTGTTTGATTGCCGCAGCTCGCGGTCGATTTTCCATCGTAACATTTTGCAAAATAAATATTTAGTGGCCGCCGTCCTGTCGTCGATTGTGCTGCTGCTTGGCGTCATGTACATTGAACCGCTTCAGCCGATCTTCAAAACGGTACCGCTTGGCACGCGGGAGTGGGCAATCACGCTGGTGGCCGCAGGCATTCCGACCTTCCTAATGGGCGCGGGCAGCGTCTGGTCAGGCAATCGGAAACGGCGCAGCAGTGGACCGCGTCCCTTTGTTACCGCGAAAAGTACAAACATTCGTGCATAAAATCAATAGCTTTTCTACCGGGCAAAGGCGTAGACTAACCCTATCATCCAACGATGCAGGAGTGGGGTTAGCATGGAATTTACAAAAATGCATGGACTAGGTAACGATTTTCTCGTATTTTATGGTGAACAACAGCTGCCGGATAACGTATCCGAACTGGCGATCCGGTGGTGTGACCGATATTTTGGCGTTGGCGGGGACGGATTGGTATTTATTCTCCCGTCGGACAAAGCGGATTTTAAAATGCGGATTATTAACTCGGACGGTACGGAAGCAGAACAATGCGGCAACGCGATTCGCTGCGTAGCCAAATACGTCTATGACAACCGTCTGGTGGATAAAGACAGCGTAACGATTGAAACGTTGGGAGCAGGCGTTCAGCAAGTGACCTTGCAGGTCGAAGACGGTGTGGTCAAGACGGTGCGGGTCGACATGGGCGAACCGATCCTGGACGGCCTGACAATTCCAACGACGCTGAATCAAAATCCGATAGTAAGCCAGCCGATTGAGACGGACGGTCAAGAATTTAAGTTTACGGCCGTCTCGATGGGCAATCCACATTGCGTCATCTATGTGGATGATGCGCCGAATTTCGAAGTGACCACGTGGGGACCGAAGCTGGAGGTACATCCATACTTCCCGCGCAAGATCAACGTAGAATTCGCCACGGTGACGAATCGTGAGCGGGTGGAGATGCGCGTATGGGAACGCGGGGCAGGCCCAACGCTGGCTTGCGGTACGGGCGCTTGCGCTACGCTGGTGTCCTCCGTCCTAAACGGATTGACGGATCGCGCCGCCTGGATAGGACTCAAGGGCGGAGACTTGTTCATCGAATGGGATGAACGCGACAATCATGTCTATATGACGGGGCCAGCCGAAGCGGTATACAAAGGTAACGTCGAAGTTTAAGTCGGAGTTTACGTGGTCGAAATAATCGAAGCATAACGTTCATCCGAGAGGATGATGAACAATCGCCGGGTTCCCTGATCGGGAGTCCGGCTTTTTTTACGGTAACTACCAGCGATCTTCACCGGCGATACCTTATCAATCAGAACGATTTATGATAAATTAATATGATAATAGTTTGCGCCGGGATTGATTCATAATGCGAGTTAACTTCACGGCAGTCAGGGGGCAGAAGCATGAAACCGGATTTGCGTGCGACTTTGGAGCGCGAAGTTATTGTCGGCGACGGGGCCATGGGGACGTATTTGTACCAATTGGGTTTTCCGGTCGGCATTTCTTATGAAGAATTTAATTTGCTGCGCCCCGACGTGATCGGCGACATCCATCGCCGCTATCTCGATGCTGGGGCAAGGCTGTTGGAAACCAATACGTTTTCGGCAAATTACTATAAATTGTCTAAATTCGGACTGGAGGCCAAGGTGGAGGATATCAACCGGGCTGCAGTACGGATCGCGAAGCAAGCCGCGGGCGAACGTGCGTATGTTGCAGGAGCGGTTGGTTCCATCCGCGGCGGCAAGCGGGCGAACGTCACCGACCAAGAGCTTGGCAAATATTTTGAGCAGCAAATTGCTGCTTTGCTGAGCGAAGGGGTGGATGCGCTGCTGTTCGAGACGTTTTACGACCTTGGAGAAATGCGAATCGCTTTGGGACAAGCTCGCAAGCTGACGGATGTTCCGGTGATTTGCCAGTTCGCCGTCGATCAAATCGGACGCACGCTGGACGGATTTACGATTCCAGATGCGTTTGGAGCGGTGGTTGAGGAAGGGGCGGACGTGGTTGGCTTCAACTGCCATTCCGGTCCAAAAGGAATCATGGGTGTGATGGATGACGTGGAGGGGCCGCTCAACGTGCCGATGTCCGTTTTCCCCAATGCAGGTTTGGCGGACTATATCGATGGAGAATATGTATATGGAGCGACTCCGGATTATTTTGGAAAGTGTGCCCGTGCTTTCGCCGATTTAGGGGCGAGATTGATTGGAGGCTGCTGCGGTACGACACCGGAGCATATTGCCGCGATGGCCAAAGCCTTGGAAGGGTACGCTGCTCAGCCGCTGGCGAAGGAACAGAAGCTGCCTAAGCCGCATCTGTCTGCTAGCCTATCAATCAACGAGCAGTCGAATGCCGTATCTGTCGCCTCCAGCGACAAGGGGACTGTACCCGGCGGTGGGGAGAACCACAAGCTTCCGAGCTTGACCGAGCTCGTGAAAGAACGGCATACCGTTATCGTTGAGTTGGATCCGCCGCGCGACCTGGATATCGGGAAATTTATGGAGGGCGCAGCTGCACTGAAAGAAGCGGGCATCGATGCGCTTACGCTGGCGGATAACTCGCTGGCGGTGACGCGGATGAGCAACATGGCGCTTGGACATCTCGTCCAGTCTCAGCTTGGCGTAAGACCGCTGGTGCACATCGCCTGCCGGGACCGCAATCTCATCGGTACGCAGTCGCATATGATGGGATTCGATGCGCTGGGCATCGACCACGTGCTCGCGGTGACGGGCGACCCTGCCCGCTTTGGCGATTTGCCGGGAGCGAGCTCAGTGTACGACTTGACGTCATTTGAGATCATTCGGATGATCAAGCAGTTGAATGAAGGGATTTCTTTTTCCGGGAAGCCGTTAAAGCAAAAAGCCAAATTCGTCGTAGGCGCCGCGTTTAATCCGAATGTAAAGCATTTGCACAAAGCGGTGGAGCGGCTGGAGAAGAAGATCGCCTCCGGCGCGGATTACATCATGACTCAGCCGGTATACGATCCGGAGCTGATCGTGGCGATCAAGCAGGCAACGGCGCATTTGGACGTGCCGATCTTCATCGGCATTATGCCGCTGGCCAGTGGCAAGAACGCTGAATACTTGCATAATGAGGTGCCTGGAATCCAGCTGTCGGATGAAGTTCGCAAGCGGATGGAGGGCCTGCAAGGTGAAGAGGGACGGGCGATGGGCGTTGAGATCGCCAAAGAGCTGCTCGATACGGCGATGGAGCATTTTAACGGAATTTATCTCATGACGCCGTTTATGTTCTACGAAATGAATGTCGCATTAACGAATTATATTCGCGAGAAGTCCAAACGGGACTCGGCCCACTTGTCTCGGTTGTCATAATCAATTACAATAGGGTAACGGATGTGATGCCTATGTCGCACAGTATGACTGGGTACGGTGGGGCCGTCAGATCATATGGCGGTTACGTCGTCCAATTTGAAATCAAGTCCGTCAACCATCGGTATGCTGAGGTTGTTCTGCGGATGCCGCGGGAATGGACGTGCTACGAAGACGGACTAAGGCGTCTGGTTCAGCGCCATATCAAACGGGGACGCATTGATGTATACATCAGTAAAGAACGCGATGAATCCGGCACCCTTCCTTACGTATTAAACCGTCCGGTCGTCGAAGCATACCTGAAGGCAGCGGGTGAGCTCGCCAAGCACTACGGTGTTGACGCGAAGCTAAGCGCCAAAGATTTGCTATCTCTGCCGGATGTCTTGACGACGCCCGAGGAAGCGGCTCCGGCCGGCAGTGCTGATCCCGGATGGGAACAGGTGCTGACCGAAGGCTTGGAGGAAGCGCTGATTGGGCTTTTGGGCATGCGGGAACGGGAAGGGAAGCATTTGGCCGCCGATTTGGGTGCGCGACTGCAGCGGCTGGAAGCGATCCATGGCGAACTGGTTCGGTTAGCTCCGGAAGTTGTGAAAGAGTACCGAACCCGTCTGAAGAATCGGCTAACCGAACTGCTGGACGGGAACTACGACGAGCAGCGATTTGCGATGGAAGTGGCCGTGTTTGCGGACCGGTCGAACATCGACGAGGAACTGATTCGGCTGAAGAGTCACTTCGAACAGTGCCGCAGTCTGCTTCAAGCTTATGAACCGGTAGGGCGCAAGCTGGATTTTCTCATACAGGAAATGAACCGGGAAACCAATACGATTGGATCTAAAGCCAATCATTTGGCTCTAGTCAACCTGGTTGTCGAGATGAAGGCTGAGTTAGAGAAGATCCGCGAGCAGGCGGCGAATCTCGAGTAAGCCATCTACCCGGCGCCGGGTGAGTGAAGCAAATTAGGGGGAACTACCTGAACATGGCAATTAAACTTATTAACATCGGCTTTGGTAATATCGTATCGGCCAACCGGATCATATCGATCGTCAGCCCCGAGTCTGCGCCGATCAAGCGGATCATTCAAGAAGCGAGAGATCGCCACATGCTGATCGATGCTACATACGGGCGGCGTACGCGCGCGGTGATCATCACGGACAGCGATCATGTGATATTATCGGCGGTCCAGCCAGAGACCGTCGCTCATCGTCTGTCCACCAAGGAAGAAGACAACGACGAATAAAATGGAGAGAGCTATGTCTAAAGGGTTACTTATCGTATTATCCGGACCGTCTGGCGTTGGCAAAGGAACAGTATGCACTGAGCTGCGCAAGCGGATGCCGGAGCTGGTTTATTCCGTCTCGGCCACCACACGGCAACCCCGAGCTGGGGAAGAGAACGGCGTCAATTATTTCTTCAAAACCCGTGAGCAATTCCAGGAAATGATCGAGAATGATCAGCTTCTGGAGTATGCGGAGTACGTCGGCAATTTTTACGGGACTCCCCGCGATTTCGTGGAGGAAACGCTGGCTGGCGGGAAGGATATCATTTTGGAAATCGAGGTTCAGGGAGCGCTCAAAGTGAAAGAGAAATTCCCTGAGGGCGTGTTCGTGTTCCTGCTTCCTCCATCGCTTGATGAACTGAAAGGCCGGATTCAAGGTCGGGGGACGGAGAACCAGGCGACGATCGATCATCGTATGAGCGTGGCAGCCCATGAGATCGGACTGATGGAGAATTATGATTACGCCGTCGTGAATGACGAGATCGATTTAGCTTGTCAGAGAATACAATCCATTATCATCGCGGAGCATTGCAGAATTCGCAAGTCGTGCTAGCTAACGCTTCATATGGCGATGAGTCCAAATAAGAAGAGGTGTTTTTGAACATGCTGTATCCATCGATTGACAAAATGCTTGGAAAAGTCGGCAGCAAATATTCTTTGGTTGTAGCGGCTTCCCGGCGCGCGAGACAGCTGCGTGAAGGGGAGAAGAGCGAACTGAAGCAACCGAAGTCGCACAAGCAAGTGGGCATTGCCCTCGAAGAGATCTACGGGGACTACATTAAGTTGAAACAAGATGACGTAGTGACGGAAGAGATCAACAAAGACTAACACCAGACTCATTCAGAGAACAAAGCATATACGAAAGGCCTCCGGGCTTCTTTTTACGACAACCGCGAGGTTGTTATTTTTTTCGTTTGGGGAAAGCGAGGGATAGCGATGTTAACCGGTAAGAAGGTTTTGTTAGGCGTGACCGGCGGTATCGCCGCGTTCAAAGCGGCATCCTTGTGCAGCAAGCTGGTGAAGGAAGGCGCGGAGGTTCGCGTCATTATGACCCAATCTGCGACCAAATTTATCACAGAGCTGACGATGCAGGCGTTATCGAAAAATTTCGTATACACCGATACCTTTGACGAAAAACACGCCGATTCCATCGCACATATTAATTTGGCGGATTGGGCTGATCTGGTGCTGGTCGCTCCGGCCACCGCGAACATCATCGGCAAAATGGCAGCAGGGATCGCAGATGAGATGCTCTCGACGACGCTGCTGGCGACCCAGGCGCCAATTATGCTGGCACCGGCGATGAACGTGCACATGTACGAGCACCCGGCGGTTGTCCGGAATATGGCAGAGCTGACGGCGCGCGGCGTCATGATGATCGAGCCCGGCGAAGGCCTCCTGGCGTGCGGTTATGTCGGGAAAGGACGGATGGAGGAGCCGGAGTCGATCGTCCGGGTGGTAAAGGATTATTTTGCACGGGAAGCCCGTATCGAGCAGAAACCTTTGGCCGGCAAAAAAGTTGTCGTCACTGCGGGAGGGACCGTGGAACGAATTGACCCGGTTCGCTATATTACCAACGATTCCTCGGGAAAAATGGGCTTCGCCATCGCCAAAGCAGCACAGCGCCTCGGTGCGGAGGTCGTGTTGATCGCCGGGCATACGCAGGTAGAGCCTCCAGTTGGCATTTCGGTTACCCGCGTGCAGTCTGCTCGGGATATGTTCGAGGCGGTACAAGCCGTATGGGCGGATACCGACATCCTTGTTAAGGCCGCCGCCGTAGCGGATTACCGGCCGAAGGAAGCCGCTGAACAGAAAATCAAAAAAACCGGGGATTCGCTTGTGCTGGAGCTCGTAAAAAACATCGATATCCTGGAGACCCTAGGCAAACAAAAAACAACGCAGTTCCTGATCGGCTTTGCCGCTGAAACAGAAAATGTGGAGCAGTATGCCATGGATAAGCTGAAACGCAAAAACTGCGATCTTCTGGTTGCGAACGATGTGACCGTGCAGGGAGCGGGATTTGGTACTGAAACGAACATCGTGAATATCTACGACGCATCCGGCTTAGTTCGATCTGTGCCGCAGATGACCAAGGATGAAGTGGCGCTGCAGATTATGGAGCTGGCTGCCGAACGGTTGGCGGGAATTGACCGATGACCTACCGTATGGCCAAAGTGATTGTTGATGTGCCGAGCCGGGAAACCGACCGGCCTTTTGACTATTTAATCCCTGAATCGATGGCTGGCTGGATCGAGGTGGGCAGCCGGGTGGGTGTTCCGTTTGGGCGCCGTACGGTTCAGGGCTTTGTCGTGTCCTTACATGAGCAGCCGGAGATGGACCCGGCGCGGATGAAGCCGATTCAGGAGCTGCTTGACATGATGCCGCCGCTGCCGCCGGACCTGGTGGAATTAGCGGAATGGATGAGCCGGAAATATGCCTGCAGTCTCATTGCCGCGCTGCAAGCGATGATTCCGGCGGCGCTGAAGGGCAAGGCGGAGCGGTATATTCGCGCGGCGGATGACGCCGCTGAAGAAGGGGCGTTGACCGGGGCGGTTGGACGGGTAGAAGGCGAAACCAATGACTTCACCTTATCGCATTTACTCACGCCGGCGGAAGAGGAAATTTTACGTTTCGTCCGAGCTTCCGACACCGTCACGATGAATCAGCTAGGTGCTAAATATCCGGAGGCTGCCGGCCTCATTAAAGATATGTTAGCCCGGGGCGTGCTGACGGAAAGCCAGGCGATCAAGGACAAGGTGCGCAAGAAGACGGTCAAAACCGTTGCTGCCGCAGTCAGCGGCGAGGCGGCGCAGGAGGCGCTCGCGTCGTTTGGCCCGCAGGCGCGTCGGCAAAAGGAAGTATTGCAATACCTGCTGGAGGTGGGGTTGCCGCAGTCGCTTCAAGACGTTCTGCAGGCGCTGCAGGTAACCGCCGGTACTGTGAAGAAGCTGGCGGAGAAGGGATTTGCCGTCATCGAGGATGTCGAGGTGTTCCGCGATCCGTACCAAGGCCGGCGCTTCCAGCGCAGTGAGCCGCTGCCGCGCACGCCGGAGCAGGAGTTGGTTTACCAACGTCTTGCGGAAACGCTGGACGCTCAGCGGCATGAAGTGTTCTTGCTGCACGGTGTGACGGGCAGCGGCAAAACCGAAGTGTACTTGCAGACGATCGAACGCTGCATTGCTTCGGGTCGCCAGGCGATCGTCCTCGTGCCGGAAATTTCGCTGACCCCGCAAATGGTCGAACGATTTAAGGGGCGCTTCGGCGCGAAGGTGGCGGTACTGCACAGCCGCTTGTCCACCGGCGAACGGTACGACGAATGGCGTAAAATCCGCGAAGGCCGCGTCGAAGTGGCGATTGGCGCACGCTCGGCGATCTTCGCCCCGTTCAGCAAGCTTGGGCTGATCGTAATGGACGAAGAGCATGAAACCTCCTATAAGCAAGAGGAAACGCCAAAATACCATGCCCGCGACGTAGCGGTGAGACGGGCCCGCCAGCATGGGGCTGCCGTGATTCTAGGTTCGGCCACGCCGTCGCTGGAAAGCTACCACGCGGCGCGTTCCGGAGGCGGCGAGTACGGGGAGTTTGCCCCGATTCTGCTGGAGATGAAGCAGCGTCCGGCTGGCAGCCGGCTGCCCGGCGTGCAAATCGTCGATATGCGTGAAGAGCTGAAGGAAGGCAATCGCTCGATGTTCAGCCGCGCGCTGCATCAAGGCATCGCCGCCCGGCTGGAGCGCGGGGAGCAAACCGTGCTGCTGCTGAACCGGCGGGGATATTCGACGTTTGTCATGTGCCGGACCTGCGGGTATGTGGCAAGTTGTCCGAATTGCGACATCTCGCTCACGTATCATCAGAAGTCAAACAACCTGCGTTGTCATTATTGCGGTTATGCGGAAGTCGCGCCCTCTGTGTGCCCGGAATGCGGCAGCGAGCATATCCGTTACTTCGGTACCGGAACCCAGCGGGTGGAAGGTGAGCTGGCCAAGCTGTTTCCCGGCATCCGCGTCATTCGCATGGACGTCGATACCACTAGCGAAAAAGGCGCCCATGAGAAGCTGCTGCAGGCGTTCCGCGAGAAAAAGGGCGATGTCCTGCTAGGCACGCAGATGGTTGCGAAGGGGCTGGATTTTCCTGATGTGACGCTGGTCGGCGTCATCGCGGCGGATACGGCGCTGAATTTCCCGGATTTCCGGTCGGCGGAGAAGACGTTCCAGCTGCTCACGCAGGTTGCCGGGCGTGCAGGGCGGCACCAACTGCCCGGTGAGGTATTTATCCAGTCTTATATGCCAGAGCATTATTCGATTATTCATGCCAGCGGCCACGACTATTTATCGTTTGTCCGCGAGGAGCTGAAGACGCGCAAGACGATGCATTATCCGCCGTACAGCCGGTTGATCCTGGTTACGCTGTCGCATGAGAAGCTGCCGCTGCTGCTGCGCATGGCTGAAAATTTTGCCGGCGATCTGCGGGCAAAAGCTCAACGCCAGGGATGGTTCGGCAGCCTAGATCGGTTCGTGCCGGCGGCGTTGGATATACTTGGCCCGGTCGCTTCGCCGATCCCGCGAATTAAGAACCGTTATCGGATCCAATGCATGGTGAAATACCGCGGTGATCTTGATGCGGTAGGCCTGGTCCGGGAGACGGCCGCGGCAACGCTGGACCAATGGCGCGATGCAATGCTTCAGATCAGTATCGATGTCGATCCGCAAATGCTGATGTAAGCACGGAAGAAATGATCCATTTTTCATCCGCTAGCATATATTTGGGATAAAATAGGGAAAGAGCAAGAGAAACTATGAAAGTGATGACGGGAAAGGGAGTGCCATCATGGCGATTCGGATTATTGTGAAGGAACCGGATGAAGTGCTACATCAGGTAGCTAAAGAAGTGAAGAAGATTACGCCGAATATTCAAAAACTGTTGACGGATATGGCGGATACGATGTATGACGCGGAGGGCGTAGGTCTGGCTGCGCCGCAAATCGGCATCCTCAAGCGGGTGATCGTGGTTGATGTCGGCGATGAGCACGGACTGATTGAGTTGATCAATCCCGAGATCGTGTCCAAGGAAGGTGAGCAATTCGGGCCGGAAGGCTGCCTCAGTATTCCGGGATATCGCGGGGATGTTCGCCGTGCTATGACCGTTACCGTGAAGGGACTGGACCGCAACGGCAATGAAGTGACTTATACGGGCTCCGATCTGCTAGCGCGCGCGTTCCAGCATGAAATCGACCATCTCAATGGTGTATTGTATACGGACATTGCGGAAAGAGTGTACGAAATTACCCCTGAGGGTGAAGAGAAGGAGTGAACAGCGCCCGATGAATATCGTATTTATGGGGACGCCGGCGTTTGCGGTGCCTTCGCTGGAAGGACTGCTGCGCGAAGGATACAACGTCGTAGGCGTGGTCACGCAGCCGGATCGGCCGCAGGGGCGCAAAAAAGTGCTGACGCCAACGCCGGTCAAGGAAGCCGCTTTGCGTCATGGGCTTCCGGTGCTGCAGCCGACGCGGATGCGTGCGCCGGAGGCGGTGGCGGAGGTCGCCGCTTTGCAGCCTGACTTGATCGTCACTGCAGCGTACGGTCAAATTTTGCCGAAGGGCGTGCTCGATCTGCCGAAGTACGGCTGCCTGAACGTACACGGCTCGCTGCTGCCGAAATACCGCGGCGGAGCGCCGATCCAGCGGGCGATTATTAACGGCGAGAAAGAAACGGGCATCACCCTGATGTACATGGCTGAGGGGCTTGATACCGGCGATATGATCGCCAAGACGGTGGTGCCGATCGACGATGAGGATACGTCGGGGACGTTGTTCGAGAAGCTGAGCGAAGCCGGGGCACGACTGCTGCTGGAGCAGCTGCCGTTGATCCTTGACGGCAAGGCAGACCGGATTCCGCAGAACGATGCGGAAGCGACCTATGCACCAAATTTGACGCGGGAGGATGAGCGCATCGATTGGAGCGCGACCTCGCGGCAAATTTATGATCGCGTGCGGGGACTGGTGCCTTTTGCCGGCGGGTTTACAACCTGGAACGGCGAGGTCTTTAAGGTTTGGGCGGTGGCCAAACCTGCGGAGACAGGTGCCTCTGCGAATGGTAAGGCATCTGAACCCGCGCCGGGGACGGTGCTGGAGCTATCGGCGCAGGGCATCAAAGTGAAAACCGGGGACGGCGCGGTATGGCTGACCCGGGTGCAGCCCGCTGGTAAGAAGGCGATGGAGGCCGGCGATTTCATTCGCGGCGGCGTAATGCAAGTTGGGACGGTCTTGTCATGAGCGGCACCGAAAAGCGGCCGGGTTCAGGCTCGGGCGGTGGCAAAGGACCTGGAACCGGCGCGAAAACAGCTGGACAAGCCAGCCGCAGCGGGGGAGTAAATAAGCCGTCTGGCACGCCTTCATCCCGCGGGGGCGGCCGAAATCAGACGGCTGCATCGGCCCGCAGCGTAGCGCTTGAGGTGCTGACCGCCGTTGAGCAGGAAGGAGCCTACAGCAATTTACTGCTGAATGGAGCGCTGCAAAGGTCCGGATTAACCGGGCCGGACGCAGGCCTGGCTACCGAGCTCGTCTACGGCACCATACAGCGGTTGAACACGATCGATTATTTTCTCGAACAGTTTGTGACGAAGGGGCTCGCAAAATTAGCGCCTTGGGTGCGTAATCTGCTTCGACTTAGCTTCTATCAGCTGCAATATCTGGACAGGATCCCTCCGCATGCCGCTGTGAACGAAGCGGTGAACCTGGCGAAACGCAAGGGGCATCAGGGGATATCCGGCATGGTGAACGGCGTGCTTCGCAACGTGCTGCGCCGCAAAGAGGAGTTGCATTTACCGGAGGGACTGGCCCCTGTGCAGCGCATTGCCCTGGAGCATTCGCACCCGGAATGGATGGTGGCGCTCTGGATCCGGCAATACGGCGAATCTGCCGCAGAGGCGATCTGCCGTGCCAACAATGAGCCGCCTTCGGTCAGCGTTCGGGTTAATCGCACGAGAGCGAGTCGGGACGAGGTGTTGCGCCTCATGGAGGAGCAAGGGTTGCGAGCCTCGGCCTCGCCGATCTCCCCGGACGGCATCGTTGTTCACAGCGGCGGCAATATGGCGCTGACCTTCTGGTACCGGGAAGGCTTGATTTCCGTTCAAGACGAAAGCTCCATGCTGGTTGCCGAAGCGTTGGATCCGCAGCCAGGGATGAATGTACTGGACTGCTGCGCTGCGCCTGGCGGCAAGACATGCCATATCGCTGAGATCATGAAAGGCCGCGGCCGGGTGCTGGCGAACGACATCCATCCGCACAAGGCGAAGCTGATCGAGGACCATGCCAAGCGGCTGGGGCTGGACAACGTCGATACGTTGTCAGGCGACGCTCTGAAGCTCGCGGAGCGGCTGGAGGCCGCTTCCTTCGACCGAATATTGCTGGACGCTCCTTGTTCCGGACTTGGCGTGATTCGCCGCAAGCCGGATTTGAAGTGGGCGAAGACGCCGGAGGACATCACGGAGATTACCGGCATCCAGAATGCACTGCTCGATTCGGTGAGCGGGCTGCTCAAGCCGGGCGGCTTGCTGGTCTACAGCACTTGCACGATTGAGCCGCGCGAAAATGCCGAGATGGTTGCCTCCTTCCTGAGCCGCCATCCGGAATTCGAGCTGGCGGATGAGCTGATCAGCTGGGAGGAACGTGGTGCTTTGGCAGCTGCCGCTGGGCGAGTCGAGGCTGGCCTGCAGATTTTGCCGCAGGACGCTCACTCAGATGGGTTTTATATTGTCCGACTTCGCAGGAAGTTGATAGAGAAGAATTGACATGCCAAGGTCAAGCAGCCGTTTGAAACGGCGGGCTTGGCCTTTTTGCGCCGCTGCTGTCGGAAGCTCGACTTTAGTCGGAAGCCAATTTATGATAAAATGGGAAGAATGAGTGGGTAACTTTTCAAAATCGAGATGGACAGGTGTGTGAAGATGAAACCTTTTATATATGATTATACGTTGGAAGAATTACAGGAATGGGCCGTATCGCAGGGAGAACCCGCGTTTCGCGGCGGGCAGATCTTTGATTGGCTGTACGTCAAGCGCGTCAGCTCCTTCGATGAGATGACCAACCTGTCCAAGGCGCTTCGGCAGAAGCTAAATGACGAATTTGCGTTCGTTACGCTGCAGGAGATTACGAAGCTGGAATCTAAGGACGGAACGGTGAAGTTCCTGTTCGGGCTGCATGATGATCATGCTATTGAAACGGTCATCATGAAGCATAACTATGGCAACAGCATCTGCGTGACCACCCAGGTCGGCTGTAAGGTCGGCTGTACGTTTTGTGCCTCGACATTAGGGGGGCTGAAGCGGAATTTGACGGCGGGAGAAATTGTCGCCCAGGTCGTGCAGGCGCAAAAAATTTTGGACGCCAAAGGCGAACGCGTCAGCAGTATCGTGATTATGGGAACCGGCGAGCCCTTTGAAAATTATGATGCCACGATGAAATTTTTGCGGATTATGATCCATGAAAAGGGCTTGAACATCGGACAACGGCATATTACTGTATCAACGAGCGGGATTGTCCCGAACATTTATCGGTTTGCGGACGAGAACACGCAAATTAACTTGGCGATTTCGATCCATGCGCCAAATGATGCGCTCCGCTCGAAGTTGATGCCGGTCAACCGGCGCTTTCCGTTTGACGACGTGATGGAGGCGCTCCGTTATTACATTGCCAAAACCGGCCGCCGCATTACGTTCGAGTACGCGCTGATCGGCGGGGTGAATGACCAGCCGGAGCATGCGGAGGAACTGGCCGACGTGATCAAGGATATGCTTTGCCACGTCAATTTGATTCCAGTCAACTATGTGCCGGAGCGTAAGTATGTGAGAACGTCGCGTAATGATATTTTTAAGTTTCAGCGCGTATTGGCGGATAAAGGCATCAATGTGACCATCCGCCGGGAGCAAGGCCATGATATTGCCGCTGCCTGCGGACAATTGCGGGCGAAGCACATGGAGTCTGGTGCGAGGTGAGCGAATGTGATGAATTGTGTGTTTGTAAGTGATGTGGGACGAGTCCGTTCCGTCAATGAAGATTGTACCTGGGTGGACCAGCTGGAATCCGGATACACGCTGGCGATTGTTGCGGACGGAATGGGCGGCCATCAGGCTGGAGACATTGCCAGCCGCATGGCGGTAGATACCATTACCGAGGATTTGGTATCGCTGCCGGCAGGGTTGTCGGCGGAGGCTTGCGGGGAAGAATTGAAGAAGGCAATTCTTCACGCGAACGAAGCCGTATTCCGCAAAGCGTCAGAGCATGTGGAGTACCATAGTATGGGCACCACAGTTGTTGCGGGGATCTTCGCAGGCCGCGACGGCGTGATCGCCCATATCGGTGACAGCCGGGCCTACCATTTCCGGCAGGGCCAGCTCGTCCAACTGACGGATGACCACTCGCTGGTCAATGAGCTGCTCAAGAACAACCAGATCAGCGCGGAGGAGGCGACGGTGCATCCGCATCGGAATGTCGTAACCCGCGCGCTGGGAACCGATGAGCAAGTTGAGGTCGACTTGAACCGGGTGTCGTTGGAGCCAGGGGATATTTTGCTGCTTTGCAGCGACGGTCTCAGCAACTACGTAACACCGGAACAAATGGCTCTGACGCTGGGATCAGAAGATCTTGGGTTACAGGGCCGGGCCGACCAATTGCTCCAGCTGGCGCTGAACGCAGGAGGCGACGATAACATTAGCGTTGCTCTGCTGGAACAACATGAGGATGCCGGGTCGGGCAAAAAGGAGTGGAATTCATGATCGGACACGAATTGGGCGGTCGTTATCAAATTATCGAGAGGATCGGCGGAGGGGGCATGGCGCTTGTCTACAAAGCGCAGGACCTGCTGCTGAACCGCTACGTGGCCATCAAAGTGCTGCGTCAACAATTTGTGAACGACGAGGAATTTATCCGGCGATTCCGCCGGGAAGCGCAGTCTGCTGCATCCTTGTCGCACCCGAATATCGTCAGCGTGTATGACGTTGGACAAGAAGATGAGATTCATTACATCGTGATGGAATACGTTGAAGGGCAGAACCTCAACGAAATCATTAAGGAGCGGGCCCCGCTTCAGGTCGAGGAAGCCGTTCGCATTGCGTCGCAAATCGCCGATGCGCTGGACCACGCCCATCAGAACCAAATTATTCACCGGGATATCAAGCCGCATAACATTTTGATTGGACGAAACGGACGCGTCAAAGTGACCGATTTCGGGATTGCCCGTGCCGTCACGTCGGCGACCATTACGCAAACCGGCTCCGTGGTGGGCTCGGTGCATTATTTCTCGCCGGAGCATGCGAAAGGTGTAGCCACCGGGGAGAAATCTGACCTGTATTCGCTGGGGATCGTGTTGTACCAGATGCTGACCGGTCGGTTGCCGTTCCTTGGGGAAAGCCCCATCAGCGTAGCCTTAAAGCATTTGCAGGAGCAATTTGATGAGCCGCGCATGGTGAATCCGATGATTCCGCAAAGCGTGGAGAACATCATTTTGAAATCGATGCGGAAGAATCCGAACGAACGCTATCAGTCTGCCAAAGAGATGCTTCGCGACCTGGAGACCTGCTTGTTGCCGGAACGAAGAACGGAATCGAAATTGGCCTTTATAGATGATCATGACGAAGACAGCACGCGAGTCATTCCAGCGATTCGTCCGCAGTATCAACCTCAAGGTGCGGCAGCAGGACCATCCAAACTGTCCCGCGACAGCGGATCAACGATGGCAGAGGAACGAGAAAATGCTCCTAAGAAAAAGGCTTGGAGCAAGCCAACGCTTTGGGTCAGCCTGACGCTGGTTGTCCTGCTCGCCTTAGCCGGTGTGGCCTGGTACGTGACGAGCTTGGTGACCGTTCCTGAAGTCGCTGTGCCAAACGTGCTTAACTTAGAAGAGCAACAGGCAATCCAAACTTTGACCGATAAAGGGATTGCCGTCGGGGAGATCACCCGGGAATACAAAGAAGGCGTGGACGAAGGGATCGTCTATGAGCAGAGCAAGCCGGAAGGGACGATGGTCAAGGAAGGTTCGGTCATCGACTTGAAGGTGAGCACGGAGAAACCGCCGGAGAAGATGCCGTCATTAACGGGCAAAACCTATGATGATGCGCTCCAGCAATTGAAGGATCTTGGAGTAGACGAGTCCCGCGTGCAGAAAGTAGAGGAAAACAACGCCGAGATTGAGCCAGGCAATGTCCTCAGCCAATCGCCGGAAGCGGGAGAGGATTTTAACCCAGAGACGGATACGATCGTGCTGAAGGTCAGCAAGGGACCGTCTGAGGTGAAAATGCCAGACCTCGTGAACAAGACACAAGCGGAAGCGGAAAAAGCGCTCCGAGACGCAGGGCTGGTGTTGGCAGAGGATGGTATCAAAGAAGAATCGAGCTTCGAGGTCGAGGCGGGCAGAGTAACGAAGCAGTGGCCTTATGCCCCGGACGATCTGGTGGCACCGGGTTCAAAAGTAACCTTGTTTATCAGCACCGGCTATCCGCAGGAAGCGATTAACTATACGTTCCAAGTACCGGCTGCACCTGCACAGGAAGGCCAAATCAGTAAATATACGATCGTGTACGGCGATGCTCGCGGGGAGGGGCGCGAATGGGGTTCGCAAAAGGTAGGCAAACCGCAATACCTGTCGGTTGACCTGGTTCTGGCGCCGAACAAGAACGGTTACGTAACGGTGACGCGTGACGGCGTCTTGCTGGACACTTACCCGATCTCGTACATCGATGCGAAGCAAGGAACCGTACCTGTGCCGCAATTCCCGGACCAAGGCGGCGGTACGGAAGATGAGAACACCATGGATATGAACTCGGGCGATAATCCGCCCGATACCGGCATGATCTTATCCGGTAAGCTGGCTTCGGTCCAGAAGGAACAAGGCGCAGCCCAAGGTAAAGGAAAGGCGGGTAAACCCAAAGAACATGGTAAGGGCAAAGACAATTAAGTTAGACCGATATGAAAGCGAGGCCGGCATCTATGCCTGAAGGCTTGATTGTGAAGGCATTAAGCGGATATTACTACGTGAAGCCGGCGACGACGGCGCAGGACGGGGCAGCGGAGGGGTATATCCAGTGCCGCGGACGAGGGATTTTTAAGAAGAAAGGCATTACACCCTTGGTAGGCGACAGGGTGATTTATTCCCCCACCGAAAACGGGGAAGGGACCGTGGATGAAATCCTGCCAAGGGAAACCGAGCTGATCCGTCCGCCGATTGCCAACGCCAAGCTGGCGGTGCTGCTGTTCTCCCTGCGGGAGCCGGATCTCAATCTGCAGCTGCTAGACAAGTTTCTGGTGCATATCGAGCACGCGGGTTTGCAAGCCCTGATCTGCCTTACCAAGGAGGATTTGCTGGAGGAGAATGGAGCGGAAGAAACTCCAGAAATTATTCGCCAGGTCAAAGCCATGTATGAATCCATCGGTTATGAGGTCATTGTCACCAGCTCCGTGACCGGAATGGGAACCGAGGAAGTCAAATCCCGTTTGGCTGGGGAGATCAGCGTCTTCTCGGGCCAATCGGGGGTCGGAAAATCCTCGCTGCTTAACGCGATGCTCGGGTTAGCGCTGGAGACAAGTGAAATTAGCCTCAAGCTGGGCCGGGGACGTCATACGACGCGGCATGTCGAGCTGATTGAGCTGGAGAACGGCGGTTACGTGGCGGATACCCCCGGCTTTAGTCAGCTGGATTTTCTCGAGTTAGGGATCGAGGAGTTATCCAGCTGCTTCCGGGAATTTACCGATTACGCGGAGGGCTGTAAATTCCGCGGCTGCAGCCATTTGCATGAGCCCGGCTGCAAGGTCAGAGAGGCTGCGGACCAAGGAGAAATCGCCGCCAGCCGTTATGAGCATTACGTACAGTTCTATGAAGAGATGAAGGACAAGAAGCGGAGGTATTGACGTCATGAGCAACAACATCTATATCGCGCCGTCGATTTTGTCGGCGAATTTTGCCAAGCTGGGTGAGGAGGTCGCTGACGTAGAGCGGGGAGGCGCTGACTGGCTGCATGTGGACGTAATGGACGGCCATTTCGTCCCGAACCTGACGTTTGGTCCGCTGGTGCTGCAAGCGATCGCTCCGCAAACCAAGCTGCCGCTGGACGTCCATCTGATGATTGAGAAGCCCGAGGAGTATATCCCAGCCTTTGCCAAAGCAGGTGCGCATCTGATCACCGTCCATGCGGAAGCTTGCGTCCATCTGCATCGAGTGCTCCACCTCATTAAGGAGCAAGGGGTGAAGGCAGGAGTAGCAATTAATCCAGCCACTCCGGCTTCAGCTGTTCGCGAGGTGCTGGAAGACGTTGATCTCGTGCTGGTTATGACGGTAAATCCCGGCTTTGGCGGACAGGCGTTTATTCCGGGCACGCTGCGCAAAATTCGGCAGCTGAAGGCCTGGAAGGATGAGCTGGGCTTAACAGACTTGCGGATTGAAGTGGACGGCGGGATTGCTGCGGCGACGGCGCCGCTGGTTGTCGAGGCGGGAGCGGATGTGCTGGTCGCCGGCAATGCGGTGTTTGGCCAAGCTGACCGACGTGCGGCGATGGCAGAAATCCGCGAGAGCCTGGTCGGATTGGCATAGGCGCCTTAAGATGCGCATACATTGGTTACATGAGCGAAGGTTCTCATGTAGCCTTTTTTTTGTGGCGGGAATACACGGGTAAATGACATCAAACATAGAATATGGGTGAAGGCATGAGCACGATGGGGAGGGTGAACGATGAAATTTTACACATTCAAGCTGCCTAAGTTTTTGGGAGGATTCGTTAAGGCGGTACTGAACACGTTTCACAAGAACTAACGGGCGGGGCCTGAATACCCGCCCCGAGCAGCGGAAGGGCGCGCCTAGCGGTTCCCGCCAACAAGGATTGCTTGGGCGCTGACTTCAAGGGAAAATGCGCAGTAAAAAAGCACCTCCATAGGAAAAGGTGCTTTTTGTCTATAATTCGTCCCGTCTGTTACACGCGGGTCACTTTACCGGATTTCAAAGCCCGAGTACTAACGTATACGCGTTTCGGTTTGCCGTCTACCAAGATCCGGACCTTCTGCACGTTTACGCCCCAAGAGCGCCGATTGCGATTGTTTGCGTGAGATACATGGTTACCGCTGCCTGGCTTCTTGCCAGTCACATAACATTTGCGAGCCATTCATTACACCTCCTGTTCCAGATACACCTGTCTTGAAAATAACACTAACACTTCAATATCACGGTTATTGACAATACTTAAATATAATATCACAGTAAAAAAAGCTCCGTCAACAGCTATTGACGTTCGACTCTTTTATTTATTTCTCTCTGCTCTTATAGTACAATATAGTTTAGTCCATAATAATTTCTATGGAAGGAGTGAGATAGGCGTGGCTGTAAATCTTACGACCGAATATGGACGAATCGATATTTCGGAGGAAGCCATTAAGGTGATCGCCGGATCGGCCGCCATGGAGTGTTATGGACTGGTTGGAATGGCAAGCCGAAAGCAGTTCAAGGACGGCATTGCCGAATTGCTGGGGCGCGAGAATTTGGCCCGGGGTGTGGAAGTGAACCTGGATAATCATCGATTAGCTATTTATCTTTATATTATAGTCAGTTATGGCACGAAAATTTCCGAGGTCGCACACAACATACAGCTCAAAGTGAAATACGTATTAAATGAAATCGTTGGACTCGAAGTGGATCAGGTGAATATCGTAGTCCAAGGTGTACGCGTATCAAGCTAGGAAGGGGAATTTTCATTGAGTAAGCGTTCTTTAACTGGAACAGATTTCACCGCTATGGTATTGGCAGGCGCGAAGCGGCTGACAGAGCATGCTGAGCACGTCAATTCCTTGAACGTATTCCCGGTACCCGATGGGGATACTGGAACGAATATGAATTTGACGATGACCGCCGGCGTAACGGAATTGAAAGATCACGGAACCGGAGGTTTGGGCAGCAGAGCAGCCACTTTATCCAAGGGCCTGTTGATGGGCGCACGCGGGAATTCCGGCGTGATTTTGTCCCAACTGTTCCGTGGCTTTAGCCGTTCTGCTGCATCATTGGAAGAGATGAATGCAGCCCAATTTGCCGCTGCGCTGCAAAGCGGGGTAGATACCGCTTATAAAGCGGTCGTCAAACCGGTGGAGGGCACGATTCTGACGGTAGCCAAGGAAGCAGCTAAGCATGCCGTCTATTATTCGCGCAGAACAACGGATATCACGGAATTGATGAGCGAGGTGCTGGCCAAAGCGAAGGAAGCGCTCGCGAATACGCCGGAGCTGTTGCCGGTATTGAAACAGGTTGGCGTCGTGGATTCGGGCGGTCAAGGACTTGTTTATATTTATGAAGGATTTTTACAATGGCTGCAAGGCGGCGCCAGCAGTGAAGCCGCTGCGACATTGGGACAAGCCCCCGCACTCGTTGCCAAACCAGAGCTGCGTGCTCCAGCGGCCGCACCGGTGCATGCTCCAACTTCGGCACAAGCTAAGCTCGAAACAGAGGATATCGAATACCTCTATGACATGGAATTTTTCATTAATCGAAAAATCGGTGAAATCAAGGATGCTGTTTTTGACGAGGATCAGTTCCGGAAAGCGCTTTCGGTCAATGGGGATTCGATTATCGTGATCGCGGACGACGAGATTATCAAAGTCCATGTCCATTCGAAAACGCCGGGCGACGTGCTGAATCTGGCACTGCGTTACGGTGAAATTACACAAATTCATATTTTGAACATGCGTGAGCAGCACCGGGATCTGTTGATCGCGGGGATGGATGCCGCGCCGCCGATGCCGGAGCTGTTCGCCGAGATTCCAGCAGAACCGGCTCAACCGGTGGATCCAGCAGGGATTCCTGCGGATGAGCTGGCGCCTTATGGCTTTATCGCCGTTGCTTCTGGAGACGGGATTTCGGAAATTTTCAAGAGCTTAGGCGTGGATGTCGTCCTGTCCGGCGGGCAGACGATGAACCCAAGCACGGAAGATTTCGTGAAGGCGATCCGGTCGATTTCGGCTCAGCACGTGTTCGTTCTGCCGAATAACTCGAATATTATTCTGGCTGCACAGCAGGCGCGTGATTTGCTTGAAGGGGAGCGCAATGTGACAGTCATCCCAAGCAAAAGCATTCCTCAGGGGATTGCCGCAGCGTTTGCTTTCCAAGAAGAAGAAAGCGTGGAAGCCAACGCGGATAATATGCAGAACGCGGTGCAACACGTGAAGACGGGCCAAGTGACGTATGCGGTCCGCGACACGATGTTTGATGATTTGGAGATTACGGCAGGTCATTATATCGGTATTGCAGATTCTAAAATCGTGGCCACCGAAGAGGGCTTGCTGGAAACGAGTCAGGGCTTATTAGCCAAGATGCTCACTGGCGGCGATGAAATCGTGACGGTGCTGGCCGGTGAAGAAGCTGACGAAGAGATGACGAATGCGCTGGTGGCCTGGATTCATGAGGAGTATCCCGACGTCGAGGTAGAGGTCCATAACGGCGGGCAACCGATTTATTATTATCTGTTTTCGGTAGAATCCTAATCCCCATGAGAGGATGAAGATGCTTATGAATCAGGCTATCATTATTGCCGACAGTACGGCGGATATCCCGCAGGCGACCGTCTCGGAATACGGAATTCATATCGTACCGATGCGGCTGGCCTTCGGAGACCAATCTTATCTTGAAGGCATCGACATCACCGCGGAAGAGTTCTACGATAAGTTGATCCAATCGAAGGAACTGCCTACCACTTCGCAGACCTCGCCGTCTCAGTATGTGGAGGTATACCGCAACTTGCTTGCCGCCTATCCCGGTTCACCGATCATTTCGATCCATATCTCCTCCGGGATGAGCGGAACTTATCAATCCGCAGTGCTGGCGAAGGAGATGCTGGAAGAAGAGCTGGGGCATCCGGTCGATGTCACGGTCATTGACTCGCTGTGTGCGACGTACGGTTTTGGCCTTCAGGTTGTGCATGCCGCGCGGATGGCGAAGCAAGGGGCTTCGGTCGAGGAAATTCGAGCTGAGGTTGAGCGGCTCGGGAAGGCGCGTCGGTTATATTTTCTCGTCGATACGCTGGAATACTTGCAAAAAGGCGGACGGATCGGTAAAGCCGCAGCCATTCTGGGCAACCTGCTGAACATTAAGCCGATCTTGTCGGTGGACCAGGAGGGCGTGATTTACGCTGTCGATAAAGTCCGAGGCCGCAAGAAGGCTATGGCCCGCGTCATCGAGTTGTTTGTGAATGATTTTGCCGGGGTGAAGGACATTAACGTGGCCGTTTGCGATTGCGTGAATCCGGAAGGCTCCGAGGAGATCCTAGCTCTGCTGCGGCAGCACTTTACGCTGCATGAGGTTGTCCGCAACAGCATCGGTGCCGTGGTTGGCACGCACGTAGGTCCGGGGACCGTGGCGACGTTTATTTGGCCGGCGAAGTGATGGGACTAGGGGCGAAACTGGTGATATCCGGATGAAGCACGTCGTTTGTGCCTGGACAGCAAATCTAACGGACAGTAAAGACCTTATTAGCTTTAATTCCCGGATATTTCCTGCGTTAACGGACTCCGGAGACCTTATTTGGCATATACGAACGGTATCTGGTTGGTTTTGATCCAAATAAGGGCTGCTCGGTCCGTTAGAAACGGAAGTTATCGAGAACTGGTGGATTAACGCCTCTGGTGTCCGTTAGACTGCCAGCCGGGCTCGCGCCCGTGCTTCGTGATCCGAAGATGCGTTTTTGAACTACCTCTATAAAGTGAGGGGATGAAAGTTGGATTTACATCACATCCCCGTAAAGCAAGTCAGCGGCGTGAGCGCTCTTAAACAAGAAGAGCTTCACGCCTTTGGCATCTTTACGGTGAATGATTTGATTGAATATTATCCGTTCCGGTATGAGGATTACCGGCTGCGCTCCTTGACGGAAGTGAAGGACGGAGACAAGGTAACGGTGCAGGCGAAAATCATGGGGCTTCCGGTCCTGCAACGGTACGGGCGCAAATCTCGCCTGACCTGCAAAATGATCGCCGATGACTGGATGTTCACGGCGACATGGTTTAACCGTCATTTCCTCAAGGATCAGCTGACGACGGGACGGGAGATTATCCTGACCGGCAAATGGGACATGCGTCGCAGCCAGCTGACGGTGTCCGAGTCGGAGTTCCCTGACCGCGGGACGCTCCGCAGCGGCAGTTTGCAGCCGGTCTATTCGGTCGGCGGTAAAATTACGCAACAGTGGATGCGGAAGACGATTGGACAAGCGCTGCAGCAATATGGGGAGATGATCCCGGAGATTCTGCCGCTCGAACTGCTTCGCAAATATGGGCTGATGCCCCGCAAGACGGCGATTTTGCGGCTGCACCAGCCGCAGGACAGTGAGGAGGGGCAGCAAGCGCGGCGCCGTATGGTGTACGAGGAGCTGTTCCTGTTCCAGCTCAAGCTGCAGGCGTATCGGGCGATGAACCACGAGCGGATGGACGGGGTTGCGCATGTGGTGGATAACGCCACGATTCGGGAATTCGTGCGCAGCCTGCCGTTTGAGCTGACCGATGCTCAGAAGAAGGTGGAGCTGGAAATTCTAAAGGATATGCGCTCGCCTTATTGCATGAACCGATTGTTGCAAGGCGACGTAGGTTCCGGCAAAACGGTCATCGCCGCCATCGCGTTGTACGCGGCGGTGAAGTCGGGGCACCAGGGGGCTTTTATGGTGCCGACGGAAATTTTGGCCGAGCAGCATATGCGCTCCCTGTCCCGGCTGTTTGAGCCGTTTGGTATTACGGTTGGCCTATTGACCGGCAGTGTGACGGGACGAAAACGCAAGGATTTGCTCGGCTCGCTGCAAATGGGGCTCACCGACATCGTGGTGGGGACGCATGCGTTGATCCAAGAGGACGTGTTCTTTCGGTCGCTGAGCTTGGTCATCACGGATGAGCAGCACCGGTTTGGCGTAAATCAGCGCAGCATTTTGCGGCGCAAAGGCTTTAACCCGGACGTGCTGACGATGACGGCCACTCCCATTCCGCGCACGCTGGCGATTACCGCCTTTGGCGATATGGACGTATCCACCTTGTCGGAGCGCCCGAAGGGGCGCAAGCCAATCACGACCTATTGGGTGAAGCACAGCATGATGGACCGTGTGCTTGGCTTTATTGAGCGGGAGGTATCGCAAGGCCGCCAAGCCTACGTCATCTGCCCGCTGATCGAAGAATCGGACAAGCTGGACGTGCAGAACGCCATCGACTTGTACGTGTCGATGCAGCAGGCGTTCCCGCATATGAAGGTCGGGCTGCTGCACGGGCGGATGACGGCGGCGGAGAAGGACGAAGTGATGCGTGCGTTCTACGAGAACGAGGTGCAGCTGCTCGTCTCGACGACCGTCGTAGAGGTCGGCGTCGACGTGCCCAACGCCACGCTGATGATCGTGATGGATGCCGACCGGTTCGGCTTGTCCCAGCTCCACCAGCTGCGCGGGCGTGTTGGCCGGGGGGAGCACGCGTCGTATTGCGTGCTTATCGCCGATCCGAAGTCGGAGGTGGGTCAGGAGCGGATGAAGGTCATGACCGATACGGACGACGGCTTCGAGGTGGCTCGGCGGGACCTGGAGCTGCGGGGTCCCGGGGATTTCTTCGGCACGAAGCAAAGCGGTGTGCCGGATTTTCGTGTCGCGGACATGGTCAGCGACTACGCGGTGCTGGAGGCGGCGCGGGACGACGCCGCCCGGCTGGTTGCGGGCGAAGCGTTCTGGACTTCGCCCGAGTACGGACCGCTGCGGGATTATCTGCGGCGGGAGCAGGTTTTTCAAGGTGAGCTGATCGATTAAATTTCATACGAAAAAGCAAGTATCCAACCGTTCGCGGGATCCGCGGACGGTTATTTTTTACCCGAAAATCCATCCTAAAGTTGACAGGTTGCGTCTAGCGTTGCTCTTTTTACTGGAATATCTGGGATGTCAGGCCTTGAAGCGGATACGTTCTAACCTCTTCAACTAGAACTAGCAAGAAGTGACATGGTTTGACATATTATTTCAACCAAAAAGTTATATATTGAAATAAAATATCAAATGAATTATAATCATGTCGAAAACACTTACAACTAGGGTTGTTGCAAACAAAGGAGTGTATCTGAAATGCTGGAAAATTTGACAACTGAGGCGAGAAACGAGCGAACGATGCGTTTGGATGAAATGGATGTAACTGAGCTGCTTACGGTGATGAACGAGGAGGACGCGAAAGTTGCTGGAGCGGTGAAAAAGGAAATCCCCAAAATCGCCCAAGCCGTGACTGCCATTACGGAATCGCTAAAAAAGGGCGGTCGACTGATTTATATGGGAGCCGGCACGAGCGGACGGATCGGCTTGCTGGATGCGGTGGAGTGTCCGCCGACATTTGGGACTTCCCCGGACCAGGTGGTTGGTCTGATCGCAGGCGGAAGCAACGCTTTTATCAAGGCCGTTGAGGGAGCAGAGGATCGGGCCGAGCTGGGGCGCATCGATCTGCAAAACCTCGAGCTTACCGCCAAGGATGCAGTCGTTGGAATCGCTGCCAGCGGTCGTACACCTTATGTCATCGGGGGATTGGAATACGCGAAGCAAATGGGTGCCAAAACGATTAGTATCAGTTGTAACAAGAATGCGGTGATTAGCACCATTTCCGATATCGCAATCGAGATCGAGAACGGTCCCGAGGTGCTGACCGGGTCGACACGGCTGAAGGCAGGAACCTCGCAGAAGCTGGTCTGCAATATGCTGTCTACCGCGTCGATGATCGGCTTAGGTAAGGTTTACGGCAATTTGATGGTTGATGTTCAGCCCACCAATGAGAAGCTGGCCGATCGCGCGAAGCGGATCGTGATGGAGGCAACCGGCTGCGATGCATCAACTGCGGAGAACACCTTGCGCCTTACCGAAGGTAAACCGAAACCGGCGATTCTGATGATTTTGACGGGATATTCGTATGAGGTCGCTTTGGAGAAATTAGAGGAGAACCAAGGGTTTATCGGTAAAGCTGCGAAGTCTGCGACTGCAATACGTTAAGAAAAAAAGTTAGACCATCCTATAGAGGCAGGAGGCTTCCCAATGAGCAAATATGAAACGATGGCGAAACGGATCTTGGAATCCATCGGCGGTTCTGACAATGTGGAGCAATATACAAACTGCATGACCCGGTTGCGGGTGTCGGTCCGGGATCGCAGCCAAATTGATGAAACTGGGCTTAAACAGATCGAGGGCGTACTTGGGGCGGTGGATGATGAGACGTATCAAGTGATCCTCGGTCCGGGGGTTGTCAATAGTGTGGCGGAGGAATTTGGCAAACTTCTGAAAGCGCAGGGTCACGGCGGCGGTCAAGGAGCTGCAACTGGCGGTCAAACGGCGGCGCTCCGCGAGGGCTCGGACATCAAGGCCGAGCTTAAGAAGAAGAACAACACGCCTTTCAAAAATTTTCTGCGTAAAATCGGCAACATCTTTATTCCGCTGATTCCTGCGTTGGTCGGGGCCGGGATCATTAACGGTATTGCCGGTCTGATCAACAACCTGATTACCTCCGGCAATGGGGCGGATTGGCTGCTGACGCTCCAACCGATTATCAGCGTCATTGGCTCGGCCTTCTTCGGATATTTGACGATCTTTGCCGGGGTGAATGCCGCGAAAGAGTTTGGAGGAACGCCCGCGCTTGGCGGTGCTGTGGCGGCGATTATCGTTGCACCGGCGGTGGCGAATATCTCTTACACCTATCCCTTGTTTGGGGAAATTAAACTGAATGCGGGACAGGGCGGTATCATCGGGGCGATTTTGGCGGCAGGGTTGATCTCGGTGTTGGAAAAATGGATCCGAAAACGGATGCCGGCAGCAATTGATATCATCGTCACTCCTACAATTGCGTTGCTGCTTGCCGGCTTAGTTACCGTGTTCTTCCTGATGCCGGTCAGCGGTATTATCTCTCAAGGCATCGGACAGGCTACTACTTGGCTGCTAGCCCATGGCGGACCGCTGTCCGGATTTGTACTCGCTTCGCTGTTCCTGCCGTTGGTTATGTTCGGTTTACACCAGGCGCTCATTCCGATCCATGCTGAATTGATTTCGCAGGTTGGATACACCGCGTTGCTGCCGATCCTGGCCATGGCAGGTGCAGGTCAAGTTGGCTCGGCGATCGCCATTTATATCAAGTTGAAGCAGAACTCCCGGATGCGCAACATGATCAAAGGGGCGTTGCCCGTCGGATTTCTTGGCATCGGTGAACCGCTCATTTACGGGGTCAGCTTGCCTCTGGGCCGGCCGTTTATCACCGCTTGTCTCGGCGGTGGTTTTGGCGGGGCTGTGCTTGGTTTGTTCGCAATGACCGGCAACTTCATCGGTTCGGTCGCGATTGGACCTTCCGGCCTTGTCCTGATCCCGCTGATTCAAGGACCGATGGGAATCGGAATGACGATTCTCGGTTACTTGGCCGGGCTCGTTGTCTCTTATATCGCCGGATTCTTGCTCACGTATTTCTTTGGTTTTACAAAGCAGATGCTTATAGAGCATAATAGATAATACAAGTCAGCAGAAGAAACGTTGGGCTGCCTTTTACCGGGCTGCCGCGTTTCTTTTGCGTTTTAGGGAATTGGAAATAAGCATCAGACGGATGGGGAAAACGGAGGGGATGCCCGTGACGACGGGAAGTATACTTACGCAAATGGAGGCCATGCTGGAACAACTGCCTGAATCGGAACGAAAGGCGGCCCAATATATTTTGGCGGCTTCGGCGGAAGTCTCCGGCTTAAGTATCCATGCGGTCGCCGATAAAGCGGGGACCAGTGCGGCGGCGATTACCCGGCTATGCCGTTCGCTGGGGCTGAGCGGATTTCCTGATTTGAAAATGCGTTTGTCGGTCGATAATGCCAAACCGCAAAGACCAGGCTATTATGACATCGAACGCGGGGAGACGATTCAAAACGTCATTCAAAAGACGGTCTCCAACAGTCTCCAAGCCATTCAAGATATGATGCTTCACCTGCAGCCCGAACTGATCGAGCAGGTGGTGGACAGCTTCCGAAAAGCTTCCGTCATCCATATGTACGGGGTAGGCGCTTCGGCCATCGTCGCAGCGGATGCCGCACAAAAGTGGCTGCGCCTGGGGAAGCAAGCGTTCGCTCTGCAGGACGAGCATCTAATTGCGGCCGCGCTGGCCAGCGCTCCGCCGGGGGCCTTGTTTATGGGCATCTCTTACAGCGGGAACACCAAGGAAGTGCTGCAATTGTTCCGGGTTGCCCAAAAGTACGGCGTGCGCACCATCGGCTTGTCCCGTTTCGGCAATCATAAAGTAGCCGAGCTGGCCGATTTGATGCTGTACACGCCGCAGGCGCCGGAAGCGACCTTGCGCAGCGGGGCGTCCAGCTCACGGCTTACGCAATTGGTCATGATCGATATTTTGTTCTTTGCGTACGCCTCGACGCAATACGAAGAGACGATCCTCCGATTGAGTCAAACCCATGAGGCAACGGCGTTCCTCAAACAGAACTAGCGGCTTTCCCGCGTGCTTTTGGATTTTCAGGCACTATGGACAGCCTTACCGTCATATATTAGGGTTGAAGTCCGGAAATGACGGGACAGGAGGTGCTAGTCACGATGCCCAGCTATTATCAGTATGGAATCAGTCCGCAGCTGGTCGAACGGGTGAAGTTGAAAATGAAAAATCCGGCGATCAAAGAGCGGATGAAACAGGTCGTCGACGGCCTCACCCGCGCGGATTTGCAGGATCGCGTTAAGGTGCGCAGGCTCGTTAGAACGGCCGCTTCTGTGCTTGGCGAAAGATTGAGCGGCGTTCAGGAAGAGCAAATCGTCCAATTCGTCATCGATCAGCGAATCGACCCGCGGAATACGCTTCACTTGCTGCGCTTATGGGGAATGTTCCGCTAGAGCAAGCGCGCAGAGATGCGGCGGGACGGGTGATAAGGCCCTGGGGACCGGTACCCCGGCGGCCTTTTGCTATTTTCTCGGAGGGATGATCCGGGGCCAGGCGAGATAAGCTAAACGATACATGAGCGGGGCACAAAGCGCCGGGAGTCATTTCTGCTTGCCAATCTCCATGTTTTGTTTTATATTGACATGAGAGTAGGTCAAAAATAAAAGGAGGTTGTGGCGGATGACCCCGCGTACGAAGGAACAAAATGAAGAGATCAGGCTGCGCCGGCTTGCTCAAATTCGTGTCGCGGCCGCCGATGTGTTTCTGGAGAAAGGCCTGACGTTAGAGATTCGGGACGTGGCGACCAAGGCCGGGCTTGGTTACGGCACGGTCTACCACTATTACAGTAATAAAGGGGATCTGCTGCATGACGTGCTGTGGACGGCGATGGACCGGGCTGGGGAATGGATCGACCTGAGGACGGAGGAGCAGGAAGCGGCCGCCGATTCCCTTGTTGCGGCAGGTACCCGGCTGCTGAAGCTGTGGGCCAAGGATCACGGCGTTTATCTGTTGTATAAGCTGGCGGCGGATGGCTTCCAGCTGCTTCCAGAAGCGCGGGCGCTGCCGCTGGCGGAGACGTTCCGCCGTCAGGTGTTGCAGCCGTTCGCCGCGGTGCTGGAGCATGGGGGACCGCCGGGGTCCGGTGTGATCGTTGCGACTGCGAGCACAGCATCGGCGGGACAAGAAGCCGTTGGAGAGGGCGTCCGGCAGGCAGAACGGTTGTTGGCTGCGCTGGCCGGTTGCGCCGGCTCTCCGCTGCGCCAAGGCACGCTGGACCATGAAGCGGAAGACATTGCGCGCCTGCTATTGTATCGGCTGTCGGAGCGAACCCGACAGACCCTCGAAGGAGTGAGAGCTGAATGATTATATTGAAATCGCCGCGGGAAATTGAAGAGATGAAACGGGCGAATCAGATTGTTGCGGATTGTCACCGGGAGGTCGCCAAAATGATTCAACCCGGGGTCACGACAAAGGAAATTAATGATTTTGTAGTCCGGCATATTACGAAGCTGGGCGGCAAGCAGTTTACGAAAGGGTACAACGGGTTCCCGGCCGAAACCTGCGCATCGGTGAACGATGTGGTGGCCCACGGGTTCCCTTCGGACCGGCCGCTGCAGAACGGCGATCTGCTCAAGCTGGACATCGTTGCGGAGGCGGACGGCTGGTTTGGCGATTCGTGCTGGTGTTATGCGGTAGGTCAGGTGAGTCCTGAGGCGGAAAAGCTGATGCGGGTGACGAAGGAATGTCTGGAGCTGGGGATCGCCCAAGCGATTCCAGGCAACCGGCTGGGCGATGTGACTTCGGCGATCCAGAAGCATGCGGAGGCGAACGGTTATTCCGTCGTACGCGATCTGCTCGGTCACGGGATCGGACGCAGCCTGCATGAGGAGCCCAACTACGAGCATGTCGGCGTAGCGGGTAAGGGCATTCGGCTCAAGGAAGGCATGGTGTTTACGATCGAGCCGATGATCAATGAAGGCACTTTCCGCATCGTGATCGACGATGACGGCTGGACGGCGCGTACAGCGGACGGCAAATTGTCGGCCCAATTCGAGCATACGATCGCGCTGACGGCGGATGGACCGCTGATTTTAACAGCTCAATAAGCAGCAAGCAGGAAAGGAAGGCGGATGCCCAAAGTCCGAAGGGACAAGGGATCCGCCTTTTTTGGCATGCTTTCGCTCTGCCAAATTATCCAACATAAACCTGTTGCGAAAGGGAATGTTTGTTCGTATTATGAGTATAATAGGAACAGACGTTCTGATTAGAAGGTGAGCATATGACAGACAGCATGAAGAAGGGAGACGCATGAGCCCTATTCCCTGGCAAACGCAGGAGGAAGCGGAGATGATCAAGCAATATGTGCTGCTTCCTCTGTTGCTTGATGTGCTGGAACGAGACCAGCGCGCATTGGCATCCGCTTCGTTGAAGCTGCCTCAGGTATACAAGGGGCTGATCCGCTTGCTGCAGAACGCCGCAGCCGCGGATTTGGCCCGGGTGCGCCAAGGCATGCGTGAGCATGGACTGAAGGTATTCGAAGAGCGGCGGACGAACCTGGGGATTGAAGCCCGCTATTTATGCCGGGGGTATACGTATGAGTTCTCCATGCTCTGGGGATTGGTGAAGGCGGAACTGATCCGTCGACTTTGCGCCTATCTAGGGATCGATGGGACGAAAGAGGGGATGTCCTCATGAAAGGTATCCCTCCAGCGCCCTTGGAGACGGAAGAAGATCTTCAATTGGTCAAAGAATACATTCTACTCCCTCTTCTCTTGGATGTGTTGGAAAGGGATATGAGAGCATTAGGGACCGTAAAGCTAAAGATGGACGTGGTGTACGCAAGAGCCTTACACACTGCCCAAGATGTGATCACTACAGATTTGACGTCGGTTCGGAAACAAATGCGCGACAGAGGGATCAAGGTGTTCGAGCAACAACGTACTGAATTGGGCATGGAGGCCCGCTATTTGTGCAGGGGCTATCAACATAGATTTTCCATGCTTTGGAGCTTGGTGAAAGCGGAGCTTAATCAATATTTGAGTAAGTATCTTAACGTCGACTTAAGGAGCGACGGCCTATGAAAAGCGATAACAAAAGTCGAGTCATCATGCTGGCGGATTGTCAATCCTTTTACGCAAGTGTTGAAAAAGCGGCCCACCCCGAGTATGCAGACAAACCTGTTGTGGTTGCAGGAGACCCCGCGCGTCGTTCCGGGATTATCCTCGCCGCGTGTCCCCTTGCCAAGCAATATGGGATCACTACGGCAGAGAGGCTGGGAGAGGCACTTGCCAAATGCCCGGATCTTGTGGTCATTCGTCCCCGTATGGAGGAATACATCAGGGTATCCTTGCAAATTACAGAAATTTATCAATCCTACACGGACTTGGTCGAGCCGTACAGCATCGATGAACAGTATTTGGATGTCACGGGAAGCTTACAGCTTTTTGGCGGTCCTGATAACATTGCGCGGAGCATTCAGGATAAAGTCATGAAGGAGACGGGAGTTCGTGTACGCATTGGAATTAGTGAAAATAAGGTGCTCTCCAAAATGGCCTGCGATAATTTCGCCAAACGGAATGCCACAGGGATTTTTTACTTGCCTGTGAAAGACGTGCAAGAAATGCTTTGGCCGTTGCCGATTCATCAGATGTTTATGGTGGGCTCCCGGATGCGCCGGCATTTAATGAGAATGGGGATATATACCATTGGCCAGCTGGCCCAGACTCCCCTGACCAAATTAAGAGCCAAATGGGGAGTGAATGGGGAAGTTCTGTGGCTCATTGCCAACGGCAAGGATCATTCCCCGGTAACGCCAAGTACACATGATTTGCAAAAAGCCATCGGTCATCAAATGACCCTTCCCTACGATTACTGGGAGTTTGATGACATCATGGTTCCCTTGTTAGAGCTGTCGGAGTTAGTGTGTCAACGAGCTCGAACGAAAGGGTATATGGGCTGGGTGGTCTCGGTAGGATGCCAAGGGGCGGATTTTGATCACCCTTCCGGCTTCTACAGACAAATGAAATTACCCGACCCGACGAGCCTCACGGATGAGGTGTTCGACGCAGCGAAAAAACTGTTTAAACGCCATTGGGATGGGTTGCCTGTTCGGAAAATTGGGGTCACTTTAAGTCAGTTAGTAAGCGACCAGGAATATCAGCTTACTTTGTTCAATAACCGCGAAGTTAAGTTAGCCTTGGAAAGAACCACGGACCGAATAAAGGAGAAATACGGAAGCACCGCGATTATGAGGGCCTCTTCTTTAAAAGCGTCGGGCCAGGCGCGGGATCGTGCACAAAAAATTGGAGGACATTATAAATGAGCAAAAAACTGAAAGGAAACGGCTTGTTCGAATCGTCAAGAATGATGCTTCCAGAGCACAAGGAAGCTTATCTCATGCACCAGCAGAATTTGAGAAAGAACACGCGGCCGCAATTAGATGATCAAGAGATGGAACGGATCTCCAGGCTCATTGCTGAATCCATGCAGCTCAGGAAAGAGATCACTTTAGTATTATTTGGCGAATTGAATCGAGCGGAAATAACCGGAGTCGTGACGAAGATCGATCTGCAACAAAAAAACATCAGAATCACTGATGGAAATGATTTTCGTTGGATCAAGCTATCGGACATTATTGATGGTATGTGGAAATGATATGAAATAAAGAATGCCTGAAGAGCTATCCTTAAAAGTCGTCGTAGACGGCTTCCGGGATAGCTCTTTTTATTGAAATATGCAAAGTTAGGATAATGTTGACAGATTAGCAGTCTTCAGCAAGAAACTTTTCGACACGCGACTTAATCGCGTCCCGAACTGCTCGAAATTGGCTTATGATTTCTTCCTCGGTGCCGGTTGCCTTGGCTGGATCATCGAAGCCCCAATGCCACTTCACGACGTTTTTATTCGAAATCACCGGACAATGTTCGTCTGCATGGCCGCATAACGTAATCACATAGTCAGCCCGATTCAAAATCTCCGGATCGATAACATCCGATGTATGACCGCTAATATCGACGCCAGCTTCCTTCATCACCTGGACGGCACGCGGATTCAGCCCATGTGCCTCCAACCCGGCGCTTTTTACTTCGTACCGATCATTACCGAGCGCCTTCAACCAACCATCCGCCATTTGGCTGCGGCAAGAGTTTCCTGTGCAAAGAAAATAAACGAGTTTTTTGTTATCTGACATGATGATACCTCCTGTTTATGTTAAGCAGCTTCCTTTGAAAAGTACTTTCGCTGAAATCGGAGCGCGACGTTGACCAACGCAATCATCACAGGGACTTCTACAAGAGGTCCGATCACGGCCGCAAATGCAGCGCCGGAATGAATTCCAAAGACCCCAACGGCAACAGCGATTGCCAACTCAAAATTATTTCCCGAGGCGGTAAATGCCAGTGTAGAAGTCACTGGATAGTCAGCTCCGGCTTTTTTGCCCATGAAGAACGAAATCAGGAACATAACGACAAAATAAATTAATAGCGGAATCGCGATCCTCACGACATCCGAAGGCAATTGGATGATCATCTCGCCTTTCAGTGAGAACATGACGATAATCGTAAACAGCAATGCGATAAGTGTGATGGGACTGATTTTTGGAATAAAGACCGTTTCGTACCAGGATCGCCCTTTTGCTTTTACAAGCGAATAGCGAGTAATCATTCCGGCTACAAACGGTATCCCTAAATAAATAAACACGCTCTTGGCGACTTCGACCATCGTAATATCAACAACGACGCCCTCCAACCCGAACCATCCCGGCAAAATCGTAACAAAGATATAGGTGTAGACGGAGTAAAACAAAACTTGAAAGATCGAGTTGAAAGCAACGAGTCCCGCCGCGTACTCGGCATCCCCTCTGCACAAATCATTCCAGACGATAACCATTGCAATACAGCGGGCTAAACCGATCATGATCAGGCCGACCATATATTCTGGATAACCTTGGAGAAAAATTATAGCCAAGAAAAACATTAAGATCGGGCCGATAAGCCAATTTTGAATCAATGAAATGGATAACACTTTGCCATTTCGAAAGACACGGCCGATTTCTTCGTATCGTACTTTCGCCAGCGGCGGATACATCATTAAAATAAGGCCAAGTGCAATCGGTATCGACGTGGTTCCAACTTGAAATTCATTCAAACCGGCGACAAAGTTAGGAAATACGTAACCCAAGCCAATTCCTATCGCCATCGCAATAAAAATCCATAACGTCAAATAGCGATCCAGAAATGAGAGTCGCTTTTTCTTTTGTTTACTCAATTACTGTACACTCCCTTTACTCGCATGTAACTGTCATTCCTCGTTGCTCCAATTTCCGCAGCTCCTCGGACAGATCAGGCAAATGGGACAGAGCATAACCAATTTCCTCTAACCGCTTCTCGTTGATCGAATAGAACACCCATTGCCCCTTTCGCGTTTCGCGGACCAATTCAGCCGTTTTTAGACGGCTTACATGTTTAGAAATGGCTGGCTGGGAAATGTTAAAGATGGGAACCAGTTCACACACGCAGCAATCGCGAATACGGAGCAAAGAGAGGATTTTCAACCTTGTCGGATCGGCTAGAGCTTTCAGAATATCCGCTATCTTTTCAAATTCCATTGTCATGATTATCACCCCATATTAAAACCATATAACCATATTGTTATTTGTATTAAAAAAAGTCAATACCGAAATTTACGCCCTCCTCATAACCCATTTCCTGAGATAAAGGTAAAGTTAATACTTGCAAATTGCAAATAAATGCGGTATAACTGTTTCATGAGAGGTGAGGCACCGTGGAAAATGTGGAAAATGTACGTGAATTATTTCAAATCATGACTCGTCGCTTTGGCTTTCTGAATAAAAACTGCTGTTCTGCGGGTGGCTGTGACATCTCCGTCATTCAAAGCCATATCCTTTATGAAATTGATCGTCAGCACAAGCCTTCTATTCAGCAAGTAGCAGAGACATTAGGGACCGATATCACGACATTTAGCAGACAGGTTCAATCGTTAATTAAGATGAATTTAGTCAAGAAAACGCCCGATCCAAACGACCGCAGGGTGCATCTTCTTTCCTTAACGACGGAAGGCAAGTATGTTGCGGGGGCGATTGACCAGCAAATGAAAGATTATTTCAACGAAATCTTCTCGCACATGAACGATTTTGAAAAAGAGACCGTCATCCGCTCGATCAAACTATTAAACGAAGCGATGGCGAAATCCAGCCAATGTTGTTCAGCCCCTTATTAAGGGCGATCTTTTTTCATAATATTTGCAAATTGCAAATAATTACGAATATAAAAGTAAAGGAGAGAGGATTCATGAATCAAGTCAAGAACGATCAAATTCGCCAAAATGTACGCAGCCGGTACAAAGAAATTGCTTTGCAAGGGGCGGAGGAGTCCAACTCGTGCTGCTCGTCAGAATCAAGCTGCTGCGGTACGGTCAATGACGTCTCTTCGCAGTTGGGTTATTCGACTGAAGAACTAGCGGCTGTTCCAACTGGCGCGAACCTAGGCCTAGGATGCGGCAATCCACAGGCAATAGCAGAGCTGAAACCGGGGGAAGTCGTATTGGATCTCGGAAGCGGCGGCGGTTTCGATTGTTTTCTGGCATCAAGGCAGGTTGGGGATACCGGTTATGTGATAGGGGTCGATATGACGCCTGAAATGGTGAGCCGCGCTCGGGGCAACGCTGTCAAAGGCGGGTTCGCGAATACGGATTTTCGGCTAGGGGAGATTGAGCATTTACCGGTTGCGGATCAAACGGTGGATGTGATCATATCTAACTGCGTCATCAATCTCTCGCCGGATAAACAACAAGTCTTTGATGAGGCATTCCGTGTCTTACGCTCCGGCGGGCGTCTAGCCATTTCCGATGTCGTTACGACGGCAGAGCTTCCGACGGAAATCAAAAACGACTTGGATGTTTTGTATTCGGGGTGCGTATCTGGGGCTTCATCGGTTGAGGAACTCAAAGCGATGCTTAAGCAAAGCGGATTTAAGGATATCGTAGTCGAGCCGAAAGAGGAATCTAGAGCGTTTATTAAAGATTGGGTCCCTGGTTCGAAGGTAGAAGACTACATTGTTTCTGCCGTCATCAAAGCAGTCAGACCCTAGGTTCATCGATTCCGGCCGCGCATTCTCGGGCACTCGCTGTGAACCGGAAGGTCGGTTCCCCTAACGTCTCTATGGGGAATGGCAAGGACGAGAGGTCCTAGGAACTGTGCCGAGAGTCGATCCCGGGGCACGACGGGCGCGCCTTCAGACCGAGTCTGGACCAGAAGGGATTGCGTTTGCGGATATTATTGGAGCCGACATCGATTCGCCGGATTAACGACGAGTAAATTTGTGCAAAGCTAAAGTAAAACCAATGAAGCTGCTGATCTGCCGCTGGCGGATCGGGAGCTTTTTTTGTTAACGGAAGGTGAAAAATGGATGAGCTGGGATCTGGAGTGAGTGGGCGGGAAAACGTCATTTTTTAGGAAGGAAGTCGCCGATCAAGGCAGGATGGCATGACGCAAAAACGTATTCCAAGATGCTGAAAAAACGATAGTCCCAAGCTGGGACCTGGGAAGCTTTTTTTGTGAGGGGCTGTAACGGAAGCAAATCGCGAAAAACCGCAGAATGATGCGATTTTCGGACAAGACTTTGGTATCAATTTTGTAACCATTATGGAAAAGGGTGTAAAAATTGAGCGAAACCTAGATGAATTTCGCACGTCTATTATCACGAAATGAACCAACCGGACAAGGGTGCCGAAAATCCGTATCCCCCCGGAAAACAGGCCCAACTGTAAAACACTCCCAACAGCCTAGTTACACGACAGGTCCGGTTGGTTCATGATTAAAAGTGATTTTGAGAAGCGGAGGTGCGAATCGGCCATACTGCATCATCACCTGCATAGCTGCATAGAAAAGCGGCCGTACGTAAGGTTGCTGCCCTTGCTTGCTCATCGGAGGCCAGACACAGCAGGGGCATCGATCTTAAACGGAACGTGCACGAGAAGAAGAACAGCGAGGTGAACTAAGAGGTAAATCCGATGACGACATTAGCGAAGAAACGATTAGCGATCGGGCTCGTTCTGGCAGGCCTCTTGATCGCAGGCTGCGTGGTGCTGGTCGTATTAAACTGGCCGCCGCCCCATTACAGCTATGCGGCAGAGGACGGAACCGAGCTGAAGTTCCGCACCAAAGGGGACAAATTTCTCGCCTATGACGGCGAGAGCCGCTGGGAGGAGCTGTTCGTCAAAGGCGTCAACCTGGGGGCGACGGTGCCGGGACATTTTCCTGGGGAATTTCCGATCACGGAAGACGACTACTTACGCTGGTTCCAACAAATTGACGATATGGGCGCAAACGTCATTCGTATTTATACGGTGCATAACCCGGTGTTCTACAAGGCGCTCGTCAAATACAACCGGGACAAAGGGAAGGATCCCCTCTATTTCATTCAAGGGATCTGGTCGCCGGAAGAGCAGCTCATTGAGCAGCAGGACGCTTATATTCCGGGGATCAAGGATGCCTTTCACAAGGAAATTGAAAAAGCGGTCAAAGCTGTATACGGCGATTTGAAGGTGTCCAAGCAGCCGGGAACATCGGGCGGCAAATATACCGCCAACGCCGCTCCTTATCTCATGGCTTGGCATATCGGCACCGAATGGGACCCGGAAATGGTGGATAATACGAACCGCAAGCACGCGGATGTTACGCCGTATCAAGGACAGTATTTTGCGGCGACCGAGGAAGCAACCCCGTTTGAGAGCTGGCTCGCGGAGCTGGTGGACGACACGGCTCAGAAGGAGCGGGCTTACGGTTGGGAGCATCCGATCACGTTTACGAATTGGGTGACCACGGATGTGCTGGAGCATCCTGGTGAACCGTTGTTCGAGGAGGATCTGGCCAGTGTGGATGCCACCCATATTCGGCCGGTGAAATGGGAAGCAGGATACTTCGCTGCTTATCACGCGTATCCGTACTATCCCGACTTTTTCCATCTGGATAAGACGCTCGAGACGATTCCGGACGGAAATGGGGATTACAACACCTATAAAGCTTACTTACAGGAGCTCAAAGCTTACTATAAGGACATTCCGGTTATGATTACCGAATATGGCGTCCCGTCTTCGCTGGGCGTCTCCCACCTCGGCCGAGGGGGACGGAACCAAGGGGGGCACAACGAACAAGAGCAAGGTGAAATCAACGTCTCTTTGACGAAGGATATTTACGATACCGGATATGCCGGCGCGATCTTGTTCATGTGGCAGGATGAATGGTTTAAGAAGACGTGGAATACGATGCGCTTTGAGATCCCGGAGGATCGACGCGCCTTTTGGCTGAATGTGCTTACGAACGAAAAACAATTTGGCCTGTTGTCCATGGGTCCCGGAAAAGAAGACGATCTCATCATCGACGGCAAGCTGGACGATTGGGACAACCTGCCGGAGGGAGAGGTCCAAGCCTGGGATCAACCAGCATCTGGCATCGACCGGCTGCAGGTGACCCATGACGAAGCTTATGTGTATGTCGGGCTGCGGCTCAGCGAGCCGTTCGACCCTGCGAAGCGGCTCATCCGCCTCGGTGCAAACACACAGCCTGGCGGCAACCAACCGGTGACGGAGATGCCAAGGCTGCGGTTAGACGACGGCCTCGAAGCGATCGTGAATATCGGAAGCGATGAGGAGACTGAGGTGCGGGTGGCGCCAAGCTACGATTTCCACCGCCGTCTCTACGGGCGGTACGGTTATTGGATGCTGGACGATCCTACCGAGGAGCAAACCGTGCAGTTTCAACCTTGGAAGCTGGCGGTCAGCTTGACCATGAAACCTCCGGATACCCGATCGGCCCATCCGTTTCAGGACATGACCGTTGGGCAGCTGATTCGCGGCACAACCGACACGGGAAGCGATGATTTCAACTCTCTCGCTTCGTGGCAGTACAGCGGCAATGAGGTAGAACTGCGCATTCCTTGGATGTTGCTGGGCTTCGCTGATCCCAGCTCGCGCCAGGTCATCGACTACCGGCCTTTGAAGGAGGACCTCGCCTTCTCGACGACCGAGACCGACGGCATCACCTTCGTGCCTTGGATTGAGGAGCGAAGTGAATCGGGGACAGATCACGGTGACAGCGGGGAGAACGTTGCTTTGGACACGTTCCCCAAATACGTATGGCAGCCTTGGGAAACCGTGCAGTACACCGAACGGCTTAAGTCCGGTTATTACGCCTTGCAGGCGTTCTACCGCACCTTGCCAGATCGCAGGACCACGGGAGAATAACCAGGCGCCGAGAGGAGGAAATGAAGATGGCGGGTCAGCATCTTGGCCTGGCAATTGCCTTTATTTATGTATGCCTGGGGCTGATCGGCATAGGCATACTGCTCTTGTTTTACTTAAAGATCCGGCATTTGCGCATTCAGCGTAAAACGAAGGAATACTTGCAGAAGCACCAAGACTATTTCATGTTCCTTCAGGCTCATTTGGGCGATGCTGAGGAGCTTCCGCTGCCGCCGGGCAAGCTGACTGAGCTGGAACGGCGGGTGATCCAACAGCGGGTAACCGAATGGATCGAACAATTTAAGGGCGATCTGCAGCAGAAGCTGATCGCATTATGTTACAACGCTGGCTTTGTCCAGCAGGACCTGAAGCTGCTCGACAGCTTGTTCTACGGCCGGCGGATCGCCGCCGCCTACCGGCTTGGCGGGATGCGGGCGGTGGAGGCGGTGCCGCGGCTGCTCACGATGCTGAAGGATCAGAAATACAGCCCGCTGAGCATCGTCATTGCCCGCTCAATTGCCAAGAGCGCGGAGCATGAGCAGCAGCTCAGAGATATGCTGGTCTATCTGTTGCGTCATGGCAAACCGATTCACCATCTCGCCGCTGACATTCTGATGGAGACGCGGCTTGACACCAGCCGGCTTCTGCTTCAGTTGATGAAGGAAGACAATCCGGATCTGGTGAAGGTGGCGATGGCTGCGATGCGCGGCCAAGAAATGCCGGGGCAAGTCCCGGCGCTGGGGCGTTATGCGTTTGCGCTTGAGAGGAGGGAGACCACTGCTTAGAGATATTTTGCTGATTTATGGTCTGTTTGCGACGTATTACGTCATGTCGGTTAACTTGATTTATTTTTCGATTATGACGTTCTCGTTCCGCCAAATTTTGACGATCTTCCGCCGGGCGGCCTATTCGAAATACAACACGCTGTCCGGTTCTGAACTGGTACCGCCGGTCTCGCTGCTGGTGCCTGCCTTTAATGAGGAACTCACGGTTATTGAGAACGTGAAATGCTTGATGACCCTGAACTATCCGACTTATGAAGTTATCGTTATTAACGACGGATCGAAGGACAACACGCTGGGCGTGCTGCGGGAAGAATTTGAGCTGATGCCGCTAGAGAATCCAGACGTTCGTCACACGATCGACTGTCAGCCGATTACGGCGGTGTACCACAATCCGAAGTACCCGCATCTGTACGTCATCGACAAACCGAACGGCGGTAAAGCCGATTCGCTGAATGCCGGCATCAACCTGGCGCATTATCCGCTCATTTCTTCGATTGATGCCGACTCGTTGCTGGAGAAGGACGCGTTGATCCGGATGGCCCGGATGTATATGGAAAATCCGGAGGAAACGGTGGCCATCGGCGGCGACGTGCGGATTGCCAACGGCTGCGTGATTGAGAACGGGGCAGTGAAAGAGGTTTCGCTGCCTCGCAAAATCTGGCCGATGTTCCAGGCCACGGAATACTTGAAGGCGTTCCTCGGCGGCCGGATCGGCTGGAGCTCCATCAATGGGCTGATCATCGTCTCGGGAGCGTTTGGCCTGTTCCGCAAGGATTACGTTATTGCCGTCGGCGGTTATCGCGGCGGGTATCCCGGCGAGGATATGAACATCATCATTAAACTTCATCGGTACATGCTGGAGAACAAGCTGAAGTACCGTATCGCCTTCTGTCCGGAAGCGGTGTGCTGGACACAAGCGCCGGACACGTACCGGATTCTGTCGAACCAGCGCAAGCGCTGGGGCCGCGGGAACCTGAAGAACATGATCGAGAACTACGACATGGCCTTTAATCCGAGATACAAGGTGATGGGGCTTCTGACGATGCCGTACAACATTATTTTTGAAGCACTGAACCCTTATTTTAAAATCACGGGGTTGCTCGCCCTGATTGGGTACACGCTGATGGACATGACGCACTGGCGGATTCTTGCGATCTTCTGGCTGATCAACTTCCTCAGCGGTTACGTGCTCAGTATCGGGGCGCTCTTACTGGAGGAACTGGCGTTCAAACGCTTCGACAAGCTGTCGGATTTGTGCAAGCTGTTGTTGTTCTCGGCGCTAAAGTTTTTCGGTTACGCGCAGCTCGGGGGATTGTGGCGCATCCAGGGACATATCCAGTTCATGCGCAATAACAACTCCTGGGGGACGATGACCCGTCAAAGCTGGCAGGACAAAGGAGATTCGGCTGCCAAAACAGCCAAGCCGGCCAAGTCAGCCTAGGGATCGGGGAGCTCCCTCCCCCGCTTTGCGGCGGTTGCCGGAAAGGAGATGATAGGGCAAAGGAAGGCTTGGATCCAAGAAGTAACCAAACTTAAGGATAAACTTACGAAAGAAGAAAGGCGGGAATGAATGATGTCAAACCTGACAGCACTGCATAACCAAACGGAACAATCCGGCTTATACGCCGGCATGGGGCAACGCGTGAGGGAAACAGCCAGCGAGGTAAACGGGGTGGTATTCATTTATTCCGCAGGCGGCCCCTCTTACGTGGCATCCCAGGTGCGGGGAATTTTGGAGTCTGAACCTGGACTTCAGTTTGATGTATGGAGCGGGGATGAGCCAGGAAGCGTGGCGGTACTGCTGCCAGGCCTGACACTGGATGCGGTTCACTATCAAGGCTTGCGCCTGAAGCAGCAGCTGCAGGAGCGCATTGCCGATTACCGTCCGCGGATGGCGCTGGCCAGCTTCACTTCGCAGGCAGCGATTACCCCGCAGGTGCTGAGTCAAATCGAGGAAAAAGCCAAACAGAATTACTCCGATGATATTTATATTTTTACCAAGGCTGACATGCTGGTTGTCAAAAGCCGAGTCCTAATCGTGGAAGGGGATCCGGCGGTACGCGAATTCCTTCAAATCCGGCTGAATATGCAGGGCTATGAAACGATGACAGCCGATAACGGCTTGACCGCCCTGGACTTGATTGCCGATTGGAAGCCGGATCTGGTGCTGACGGAGCTGAACCTGTACGGGATCGATGGATTGCCGTATATCCATCAAATTCAGAAGGTCGGCAACGAGCAGATGCCTAAAATCGTTGTGCTAACGGAGCAGCGGGTCGAGAAAACGATCAGCTTATGCTTCCAAAACGGGGTAGACGATTATATCACCAAGCCGTTCTCCCCGGTTGAACTCGACGCGCGAATTCGCCGTTGCATCCAATAACATCTGATTCCAATACAGAGAACATAATGGAGGTAGAAACCTGTGAACAATCATTACCAGAAGCTGATGAATGCGATTGAATCGAAAACCGCCGTACTGGGCGTAGTGGGTTTAGGTTATGTCGGCTTGCCGCTGGCAGTGGAAATGGTGAAGCAAGGATTCCGAGTGGTGGGCATCGATCTGGATACATCAAAAATCGAGAAAATCCACCGCGGAGAATCGTATATTCACGATATCCCGTCCGAAACGCTGGCCGAAGTGATGGCCACAGGGCGATTCCAGGCAACCACGGATTACGCGGTACTGTCCGAAATTAACGCGGTCAGCATCTGCGTGCCGACGCCGCTGAGCGAAAATCAGGATCCCGATACCTCCTATATCGTCACCGTGGTGGATCAGTTGAAGCGGTACATGAAAAAAGGCATGCTGATTACGCTGGAAAGCACAACTTATCCGGGGACGACGGAAGAGCTGATTCAACGCGAGCTGGAGAAGCTGGGCTATACAGTAGGTGAGGACTTCTTCCTCTGCTTCTCGCCGGAGCGGGTCGATCCGTCCAATCCGAAATTTAATACTTACAACACCCCGAAAGTCATCGGAGGAACTACCAAGGCTTGCTTGGATTTGGGGACGGCACTGTATTCCCAATATGTCCAAACGGTTGTTCCTGTGTCCTCGCCGAAAGTGGCGGAAATGTCCAAACTGCTGGAGAACACGTTCCGCAGCGTGAATATCGCTTTTGTGAATGAAATGGCTATGATGTGCGACCGCATGGGCATCGATATTTGGGAAGTCATCGACGCGGCGAAGACCAAGCCGTTTGGCTTTATGCCGTTCTATCCGGGACCAGGCATCGGCGGTCACTGCATCCCGCTGGATCCGATGTATTTGAGCTGGAAAGCGAAGGGCTTCCGGTTCTACAGCCAATTCATCGAGCTGGCGCAGTCGACCAACGACAACATGCCTTATTATGTCGTGAATAAAACGTCCAAAATCATGAATGAATACGCCAAATCGATTAAAAAATCCCGCATCCTGATCCTTGGCATGGCGTACAAGCCAGACATCGCCGACCTGCGCGAATCGCCGGGATTGTCCGTATACGAGCTGTTTAAGGACAGCGGCGCCAAGGTGGACTATTACGACCCGTATGCGACAAGCTTCCGTGAAAAATCCGGCGGCGTGGTGCACAGCGTCGAATACGACCTTGATCGATTCAAAGCCTACGACTGCATCGTCCTGGTGACGAATCACAGCAACTTCGATTATGAAGGCATCGCTCACCTCGGCGTGCCAATCGTGGACACGCGCAATGCGTTCCGTGATTATCCGCTGCCGCATGTGTATAAGATCGGCCACTCGGTTGCACAAGTTCAGGAAGAGTCCCCAGCGTTGATCGTAGGTTAAGGATACGAGTCTTGATACTCAAAAAACCGATCTTCGTCCGCCTTCGGGCGTTGTCGGGAAGCAAGCGGCCGACCCTGCTGGTGCTTGGCGGAATGCTGCTATTGGCTTTGCTTATGTTATTGGCTTTTATCCGGCCATCAGGTTCACAAGCGAAGGCAACCTGGATTTGGGAAACGAAGGTGATCGAACAGCAACCGGACGAGCTGCTGAACTTCGTCCGCAGGCAGGGCGTGAATACAATCTTCTTGCAAATTGGCAGCGGGGTAGAGCAGGGCAGTTACCGCAGCTTCATCCGCGCTGCCTCCCAGGCAGGTATCCAGGTGCATGCTTTAAGCGGTCATCCGGATTGGGCGCTGCGGGAGCATCGGGGCGAAGCCGAGGCGTTTCTGAAATGGGTGATCGACTTCAACCGGGAAGGGAAGCCGGAGGAGCGGTTTGCGGGCGTCCAACTGGACGTTGAGCCCTATTTGCTGGACCGTTGGCGGAACGATCAAGAAACCGTGGTAGAGCAATGGATGGAGGGCATCCGTATCTGGACTGAAGAGGCGAGATATAACGATCTTGCGATCGGTGCGGCCGTTCCATTCTGGCTGGATCGGATAGATCACCCGAGCGGAGCCCTGAAGCTGCCGCTGGGCGACTGGATGGTTGATCAGTTCGATTACTTGGCGATTATGGCCTATCGGGATGCTGCAGGCCGCATCTATGAAATTTCACAGCGGACGCTAAATGAAGCGGATCGGCAAAAGAAACGGGTCTGGGTGGGCGTCGAGCTGGGCGAGAGCCGGGAAGGGCCCGGCGTCTCCTTCCATGATCTGCCGCTTGCTTCGCTGGACCGGGAAATGGAAAGGTTAGAGGAGCTGGGGAAAAGGCACGGATCGTTTGCCGGCATTGCCGTTCACAGCTATGAAGCTTGGCATCGTAAACTCAATGGGCCGTAATAACAGAAGGCTGCCCCATAGAAATAGACGGGGACAGCCTTTGTTTTGATCTTGGTTAGGACAGTCTTCTCTGTTTTTGCTATAATAAAACTAATTGGCAGTTGTGGAAATGGAGAGATTGGCATGATCCTACATAAAGGCGAAATCTTGTTCCGTCAAGGGGACGATGGTTCTTTTCTATACCATATTAAGAGCGGGCTGTTTAAGGTAACGCGTCTGCACCCGAACGGGAACATGGTTTTGTTTAATATTTTGTACCCGGGGGAAACGGTACCGCATCATTCCTTGATTACCCCGAAAGAGGTGCACGGGACGGCGATCGCTCTCATGCGCAGCGAGGTTGAAGCGATCCCTGCGCAGGTATGGTATCGCGAGCTTCAGGAGGATCCGAAGAAGCCGCTGGAGGTCGCGCAGCTGTTGCAGGAGAAGGTTCGGTTCATGCAGGAGCGGCTTGACCATTTGACGATAGGGACGCCGGCTGAACGTCTGGAGCTGCTGACGAAATGGCTGGGACAGCATGCTCATGGCGTACCTTTGACCGATTATTTGACTCAAGAAGAGATCGGACAGCTGATCGGCGTGCGGCGAGAGACGGTGAACCGGCTGCTGCGCAGCCATGGTCACGAACGGTCATAAGAAACGGCTTCACGAACAAAAGCGCGGATAACCGGGGATTGCTCCGGTTATCCGCGCTTTTGGTATGCCGCTTATTCGTCCAGGGTTCCAGCCGGTCCAAAAAATTCAAAGTGAATCCGCTCTTCGGGCACGCCCCATTCCTTCAGGGCGCGGCGAACCGCCTTCATGAAGGGAACCGGGCCGCAGAAGTAAAAGTCGCTGTCAGCTGTCGTAATCGTCTTCAGCCAAGGCAGATCGATATAGCCGGTTTTGTCGCAGCCTTCGCCGGCTTCGGACGTTTCATATACGGTGTAGGTACGCAGATTGTCGTTGGTCCGTGCGAGCTCGGCAATATGCTCCTTCATCGCATGGTGCTTCGCGTTGCGAGCGGCGTGGACATAGACGATATCGCGTTTGATTTCGCCTTGCAGCGCTGCTTCCAACATGCTGACCATCGGCGTAAGACCAACGCCGCCGCTGAGCAACACAAGCGGCAGGTTCGACGATGGATTCAATGTGAAATCGCCGGCCGGCGCGCTAAGTTCGAGCACATCGCCTTCTTCGATCTGGGTATGCAGATAGGTCGAGACAATGCCCGCCGGGCGGTCCTCCGCAGCATCCTCCCGTTTCACCGAAATCCGGTAATACGGCTTGCCCGGTGCCGTGGACAGGCTGTAATGGCGCAGATGGGTAAACTCCTGGCCTTCCGGTTTCACACGGACAGTAATGTATTGCCCCGGCTCATAGGCGGCAATCGCTTGGCCGTCCTCCGGCTTCAGATAAAAGGAGGTGATCACGTCGCTCTCCTTAATCTTCCGGTCAACGATGAAGCGGCGGAATCCGCGCCAACCGCCTTCTTTTTGCTCGGCTTCGCGGTACATCTCCGCTTCTACGCTGATAAATACGTCCGCAATGACACCATATGCCTTAGCCCAAGCATCAAGGATTTCCTCGGTGGCGGCGTCACCCAGCACCGTCTTGATGGCGGCGAGCAGGTTCTCGCCAACAATCGGGTATTGCTCCGGCTGGATTCCTAACGCCCGGTGCTTCTGGGCAATGCCGCGAACGACCGGAAGAATCTCTTCCAGACGGTCAATGTGCGCCGCAGCGGCATACACCGCATTCGCCAGCGCGGTAGGCTGTTTGCCTTGGCGTTGGTTGGCATGGTTAAACACGTTGAGCAGCTCGGGATGATTTTTGAACATGGTCTGATAGAAGGTTTTCGTAATCGTTTGTCCATGAACTTCGAGAACAGGTACGGTAGATTTAATGATTTCGATCGTCTTTGAATCAAGCATCGGTGGAACCCTCTTTCCTTGATTTTTCGTTCCACCTCAGTATAGGAAGGCTTGAATGGTCAAAAGGTGACTTTCGTCACATCGAAAATTGCCAATGTGTGAACTGTTACTAAAATGCAATGACATCTATCACACAATCCAAGGAAATAAATTGGCTTGTCGCTTGTCCCGTGGAGTCATGATTCGTTTTGTGGTATAATATGAATAGAAGAAATTCTAACAGAAAGGATCAGGATACCATGAGTCCCCGAAGGACGAAATCCCAAAGGACGATTTGGAAACGTTGTGATCTCTCTTACACTTAGCTCCTTTCGTAGCTAGTCGGTATTTCGGCGACAAACCTACGAAGGAAGCGTGAAATCATGCGAAGGATGAATTCCTCATGGACTCACTCCGTAGGGTGTTGCCGAATGGTCAACCAAACTACGATAAGAGGGATTCCAAATGAGGACAATAGCAAGATGGCAGACGTACGGTACTCGGTTATTAATGATGTTAGCAGGATCTAGTTTATTGGCGTTTACGTATTACCACATCAATTTTCAGAACGGATTGTCGGAAGGCGGATTTGTTGGCCTGGCGTTGCTTGGCAAATATTTGTTTAACCTGCCTCCGGCCTTGACCATGATCGCACTCGATTTGCCGATCGTGGTGCTTGCCTGGTGGTTGAAGGGCCATCGGTTCGTGCTGAATACGGTGGTGGCATCATTGACGTTTTCGCTGGTTTACGAGTTGTGCGAGCAATTTTCGCCGCTGTCGATGAACCTGCACGGCAACCTGCCGTTGGCCGCATTACTGTCGGGTCTTCTCACCGGTTTCGGTGCGGGACTTGTGCTGCGGGCCGACGGAGCGAGCGGCGGGGACGATATCTTGTCCATGCTTCTAAGCCAGTGGTCCGGCATCAAGATCGGTACGATGTTTATTATCATGGATGCGGTCGTGCTGACGGTCTCATTGTTATATTTACCATTCAAAGAAACGATGTTTACCATATTGGCAGTGCTGATCGCCGGCAAAGTGATTACCTGGACCGTCCATTACGGTCAGGGACAGCTTACGCCGATGCGGCTGCCTTACCATCCAATCAAAGAGAAAACGGCTCGAGCTTAAGGCTCGGGCCGTTTTCTCTTTGATGGATCAGGATCTCCAAGATCCCTGCTGCCGGCGGATCAATACGATTTGTCCGGCATGATAGGCATCATGCAGCATCCAGCGGGAGAGTTCGTGTCCGTACGACTCGCCCGTATTGACATAAGGTGCCGCCAGGGCTTCAGCGGTCAAGGAAGCGATCACTTCGCGCAATTCCAATTGAATTCGTTTCGTTTCAGCGAGCACGTCTTCCCAGGCCGCTTCGTCCTGAACTCCAGTACCGTTGAAGCTCTCTTCGTTCGTTTCGAATCGGGGGCCTGGTTCGATTCCTTTCAAACGGCTGAGCATCCGCCCGTTATAGTAGTTGATATGATTGACGGTTTGCCAGATCGTATTTCCGCCTCCCGGAGGAGCCCAAGCAGCTTGCTCGGCGGTCAATCCCTCCAATGCTGTCGACAACGGCACGATCCATTCCTCGACATCCCAAGTATTGTCCTTTTGCACAACGAGTAAATCGACGGGGGTAATGCTCATTCCATTTCCTCCTTATCATTGTAACTGGCTAATTACGATTTCAAGGGTTACAATGATATTGTAGCAGAAGAAATGAGAAATGTAACCATTTATTTATTGATTAGGTCGTTACGGATTTGGGGGCTTCGAAGTGGAAACATTATGGAGTGATTTTTTGAACAGCGAGTGGCATGACTGGCGGGGAAGCGGACGCAGCGAAGATCGGCTGGAGAAGCTGAACTGGCAGCAGTGGTTCCTTAATCAATGGCAATTGACTGCTCCTGTGCCGATGCCGGCGGAAGAGGTCTTGGCCATGCGTCATTTTCGGGAACGCCTGCATGCCTTAACGGTCAAACTGGCGGGAGGCGGTAAGATGGGGGAGGCGGATTGGCAGGTGCTCAATAAACATTTGGCGCAGGATCTGGTTACCCGCAGGTTGTCCGGAGAACCGGGAGACATCCGGCTGCAATATGTTCCAGTGACGGAGGACTGGCGCCATGTGCGGGCAGAGATTGCCGCCAGCTTCGGTGAAACGCTGCTTCACGGGGAAACGTCAAGAATTCGCCTGTGTGATAACCCGGATTGCCGCTGGTTTTTTTACGATGACACGCGTAACCGGACGAAGAAATACTGTGAAGACAAGACGTGCGGCAATTTGATGAAGGTGCGGAGGTTTCGCGCCCGTAAGAAGGCGGGAACCGATCCAGGCGAGCAATAGCTTGTTCTTCATAAATAACAAGAAACAGGCGGCCGAGAGGGGCTGCCTGTTTCTTGTTTCAGGTATTACTTTTGCGATTTGGGCTCATCTTCAAACAGGTACAGATATTCTCCGTATCCTTCCTTCTCCAAATCGGCCTTCGGCACGAAGCGGAGCGCTGCCGAATTGATGCAATAGCGGAGTCCTGTTGGTTCCGGACCGTCCTCGAAGACGTGACCCAGGTGGGAATCGCCCAGCCGGCTGCGCACTTCAGTGCGAATCATGAAATGGCTGGTATCGGTCTTCTCCTTGATGTGATAGCTCCGGATCGGGCGGGTAAAGCTCGGCCAACCGCAGCCGGCATCGTATTTGTCACGGGAACTGAACAACGGCTCGCCGGAGACGACATCCACGTAAATGCCTTCTTCTTCATGGTCCCAATACTCTCCGGTAAAAGGACGCTCAGTCGCATTATTTTGTGTGACCTCGTATTGGATTGGCGTCAACTTGCGCTTCAGCTCTTCCCGATTGGCAGGGCCGGACCAGTGGCGCTCCAGGAAATCTTCACGTCCGGAACCTTTGCGATACAGCCGATAGTGTCCCGGATTTTTCTTATGATATTGCTGATGATACTCTTCGGCAGGATAGAATGGGGCTGCCGGCAGAATCGGGGTAACAATCGGTTTATCGAAGCGGCCGCTTTGCGCAAGCTCTTGCTTGGAAGCTTCCGCCTCCTGACGCTGCTGCTCATCATGATAGAAAATTGCGGTCCGATACGAATCCCCGCGGTCATGGAATTGGCCGCCTGCGTCAGTTGGATCAATTTGCTGCCAATACAACTCCAGCAGTTTGCGGTAAGGAAAGATGTCCGGATCGTACGTAATCTGCACCGCTTCATAATGGCCGGTGTTCCCAGCGCAAACCTCCTCGTACGTAGGGTTTACCGTGTGACCGCCGGTATATCCAGAAATAATGCCGTGAACGCCGGGCAGCTCCTCGAATGGTGACACCATGCACCAGAAGCAGCCTCCGGCAAACGTGGCTAATTTGAGATTGGAATTTGTTGATGGACTCATTTGGGATCCCTCCATTTCATCACTATTATAACTTGTTTTGACACAAAGCCAAAATGATAGCATAAAAGGCTGGTTCTCTCGTAAAGTGCGTGCTATAATATAACTCAATAAAACATGCATGGTTCCCAAAGGGGAGTAGCTGTTACAATAAAGTCGTCATTACGGGAGTTATACATACCCCGGCTTTATTGGCAACGAAGAGTTGTTAGCGAGACCTTTGCCCGTAGCGAGTATTGGGTAAAGGTCTTTTTTGATGCGTATATGCGTCGTGCCCAATACGGACACGGCGCATTTTTTTTGGAACGGTGGGATCTTCCCGTAGTCCCAGCCATCTCGATCGTCCGATTGAACCGTCTCGCCATCTTGCTGGCCTGAGGCAACGGACGTGAATGGCGAGGCCGTGATCCAAAAAAATAGAACCGCACGCATGGAACATTAGAAAGGGGAGAGAACATGGACTTCTTGTCACCGGAATTTTGGATGGCCTTATTATCCATCGTCCTGATCGACCTCGTCTTAGCTGGGGACAACGCAATCGTTATTGGGCTTGCTGCCCGCAATGTACCGCAACAGGATCAGAAGAAAGTAATCGTATGGGGAACCCTGGGGGCAATTGTGATCCGGGTCGTCATGACACTGCTCGTTGTGCAGTTGCTCAACATCCCGGGACTACGGCTTGCCGGAGGGCTTGCTTTAGTCTGGATTGCTTATAAACTGCTGATTGAGGAGAAAAGTCATGAGATCAAGGCCGGGAACCAAATGTGGGCGGCCATTCGCACGATAATTATCGCCGATGCCATGATGGGTCTCGACAACGTGCTTGCAGTCGCTGGCGCAGCGCACGGGGACACCTTGTTGGTCATTATCGGTTTGGCTGTATCCGTACCGATTATGGTATGGGGCAGCACGATGATTCTGAAGCTGACGGAACGCTTTCCGATCGTCATTACGATTGGGGCGGCTGTGCTGGCTTGGACTGCATCCAAGATGATCGTTGAAGAACCGTTGATTCATGACTGGTTCGCCAGCCCTTGGATTAAATACGGCTTCGAGCTGCTCGTCATCGCTGCGGTCGTGCTGCTTGGCAACCTCATGAAGAAGCGCAAGGCGCGGCTTCACCAAGCGAAAGCGATGCCGCAAACAAACGGAAGCTAATAGGAAACGCAAGAGAACAACGCCACAGGCGGCCGATTAACGGCCGTCGCGGCGTTATTTTTTGTGTTTGTTGGCTCGCTCGTTAATTGTTGTTCTCCCGGGCAGATAAACGAAACTGCTTGGGCGACATGCCAAATCGCTTGCGGAATACTTTATGAAAGTAGTTGTAGCTAGGGAAGCCGGAGCTTTCCGCAACATGCTCCAGCGATAAAGGGCTAAAAATAATCCGCTCCCGCGCCATGTTCAGCCGCACCTCCAGCGTGTATTGAATCATGCTGGTGCCAAAGGCCTGCTTGAAAAGATGCACCGCCCGCGACACGCTGATGCCGACGTGGGCTGCAGCGTCCTCCAGTTTAAAGGGCGAGGAGGCGTTCTCTTCGATATAATTTTTTAGACGGTGGGCAAGATAGGTAGGATAGGTGGGCTGCGGCTGCTCGAGCAAATTTCGTTCAATCTCCAAGCACAGAATCTTCAAGTAATATTCGGAGATTTCCGGCATGGGGTTAGAGATGCGGCGCTGCTCCAGCATAATCTGACGGAAGGCTCCAACCATCCCTTCGGACAGGGGAACCTTCAAACGGTGTGGAAGCGGCCGGCGATTCCACCAGGACTCAATCCATTCCCCGGACAAGAAAATATGGTAATCTCCGCTGGAAACCACGGGTTCACCAGTTCCGTTCGTTTCGGCTTCGATTTTCAACTCGTAAGGGTCCCCGGGGGCGAACAGCAGCAAATCCCCAGGCTCCAGCAGCTCCAGCCGCCCGTTTAGCCGCGTGCGGCATTTGCCTAACGTCTGCAGGCGGATGAGATAATTTTCGTGCCCGTTCGGCAGGGTCGTGTGGAACGGTTTGCGGTGCAACGAATAACCAGCATATAAAATTTGCAGATTTGCCTCTTTGTTCATCGGTGTCCTCCACAGGGTTCTCGAAAAAAATGACCAGATTGTTCATGTTTCAATCATATTATTCATTTTACATTGGAGCAATTTGAAATACCATGGTACATGGGTAGCGCATCAAATAGACAAACATCTGCTTGGCAGGAGTGACCAAAATGACAGACATCCAGATTGGCATTATCGGCTGCGGCAACATCAGTCCGGCTTACCTCCGTCATTTGGCGAAGAGCGACAGGCTGAAGGTTGTGGCGCTGGCCGACCAGTTTCCGGAGAAGGCGCGCGAGCGGGCCGAGGAATTCAGAATTGAAAACGTATTCACAGTTGAAGAAATGTTACGGCATCCTAGAATCGACCTGATTCTGAATCTCACGGTGCCTTCATCCCATGCAGCGATTAACATTGCGGCTCTGCAGCACGGTAAGCACGTTTACGTGGAGAAGCCGTTGGCGATCCGCTTGGAGGACGCCAGACGAATGCTGGAGCTGGCTGCGGCACGCAACCTCCGCGTCGGCTGTGCCCCGGATACCTTCCTTGGCGCCGGGCTGGAAACGGCCCGCAAGGCGATTAATGACGGGTTGATTGGACGTCAGGTGGCAGCTACCGCGTTTATGGTCAGCGGCGGGCCGGAACGCTGGCATCCGAATCCCGAGTTTTTCTATGTCGAAGGCGGCGGGCCGATGTTTGACATGGGGCCGTACTATCTGACGGCGCTAGTCCAATTGCTGGGACCGATTCGCCGGGTCAGCGGTTCGGTGGGAAGTCAGATTCCGGAGCGGACGATCGGCTCGGGACCGAAAGCGGGCACCCGGATCCCCGTTCATACGCCAACCCATTACAGTGCTTCGCTGGATTTCGTGGGAGGGGCGATCGGTACGCTGGTGACCAGCTTTGATGTGCGAGGCGGGAGCATGCTGCCGCGGATGGAGATTTATGGCACCGAAGGCACGCTGGAAGTCCCAGATCCGAACTGGTTTACCGGCGAGGTGAAGCTTCGTTGGGCCGGAGAAGAGACTTGGGAGACGTTGCCGCCGGTATTTGCCAGCGAAGAGAACGAGCGGGGACGCGGTATTGAGGAAATGGTGCAAGCGATGCAGGAAGGCCGGGAGCATCGAGCCAGCGGGAAACTGGCTTATCATGTTCTGGAAGCGATGCATGCGGTTGCCCGGTCCTCGAATGAAGGTCGGCATATCCTGTTGAGCCCTGTAGAGCTCTAAGGGACTTACTTATGATGAAGAGGAGAAATGAACCCATGACGAAACTTGGTTTGCAGTTGTATACGGTTAGAGATCATTTGGAACGGGATTTTGAAGGAACCTTGCGCAAAGTGGCGGAGCTTGGTTATCAAGGTGTCGAGTTTGCCGGTTTTTATGGACGTACCGTAGAGCAAGTACAGGAGATTCTGCGGGAGACAGGATTAACGGCGATTGGTGCGCATACGCCCTATACCCGATTGAAGGAAGCGATCGACGAGGAATTGGCGTTTAATAAAGCGATTGGCAGCCGCTATATTATCGTTCCTTATTTAGCGGAGGAAGACCGCAACCGTTGGTCGGAAATCATCGAAGATTTGAAAATATTCGGTGAAAAGTGCAAAGAGGAAGATTTAGTGCTTTGTTATCATAATCATGATTTTGAGCTGACATTGCAACACGATGGCAAGCCGGTGCTTGACGCCATCTACGAGCAAGTGCCTGAACATCTGCTGCAGGTGGAGCTCGATTCCTGCTGGGTTGCCTTCGCTGGAGCGAATCCGCTGGATTATATCGCTACATATAAGGGGCGGCTTCCGCTGGTGCACTGGAAGGACGTGGTCAAGAAGGCAGACGGTTCACCGGATACGGTTGAGCTTGGCCGCGGGGAAATTGCCATTACGGAGATCGGTGATGCTGCAATTGATGCGGGGGTGGAATGGTTAATCGTCGAGCAGGACCATTGTGCCGGAGATTCGCTCACGAGCATTCAGACAAGCATGGAATGGGTGCGTGACTATGCGCAAAAAGGAGGTAAACTTCATGTCTAAAACGTTGAAAGTAGCTATTATCGGCTGCGGCGGGATTGCGAACGGTAAACATTTGCCAAGCCTGGCCCAGCAGCCTGAGGTGGAGATGGTCGCATTCTGCGATATCATCGAAGAACGCGCAGCCAAGGCTGCTGCCCAATACGGTGGCGAGAATGCCAAGGTATACACCGATTATCGTCAGTTGCTGGCGGAAAGCGATGCCGAAGTCGTACATGTGTGCACGCCAAACGATTCCCACGCTGAAATTACGGTTGCTTCGCTGGAATCCGGCCGCCATGTCATGTGCGAGAAGCCGATGGCTAAGACGGCAGAACAGGCGCGTCAAATGCTGGATGCGGCGAAGCGTACGGGCAAGAAGCTGACGATCGCTTATCAAAACCGCTTCCGCAGCGACAGCTTGTATTTGAAGGAAATTTGCGAAAAGGGTGAGCTCGGTGACATTTATCTGGGGAAGGCGCTGGCGCTTCGCCGCCGGGCCGTGCCAACTTGGGGCGTCTTCCTCGATGAGGAGAAGCAAGGCGGCGGTCCATTGATTGATATCGGTACGCACGCTCTGGATCTGACCTTGTGGCTGATGGACAACTATGAGCCGAAGAGCGTCACCGGTTCTGTCTTCCACAAGCTTGGCAGCCGCGAGAATGCAGCGAATGCATTCGGGCCATGGAATCCGGAGGAGTTCAAAGTGGAGGACTCCGCATTTGGCTTCATTACGATGAAGAATGGCGCGACAATCATTCTGGAATCAAGCTGGGCGCTGAACATCGTGGATATCGGCGAAGCCAAAACACTGCTGTGCGGAACGGAAGGCGGCGCGGACATGACCAACGGACTACGGATCAATGGGGAGAAATTGAGTCGCCTGTATGAAACGAAGATTGATTTGGGCTCGGGCGGTGTTGCCTTCTTCGAGGGGAAACAGGAGACCGAAGCTACTCGTGAAGCAAGAGCTTGGGTACAAGCGATTCTCGAGGATAAGGAACCGCTGGTGAAACCGGAGCAAGCGTTGGTTGTCACGGAAATTTTGGAAGCGATTTACGAGTCGGCGAGAACGGGTAAAACGGTTTATTTTGATTAATCACGGGAGGGACCGGAGATGAAATTAGGCGTATTTCTCGTATTGTTCGGAGGGCTCCCCTTGGAGCAGGCGCTGGATAAGGCAGCGGCACAGGGGCTAAAAGCTGTAGAGATCGGGACTGGAGGTTATCCTGGCAACGCGCATTGTAATCCCGATGTATTGTTGGAAAATAAACAAGCGCGGGAGGAGTTCAAACGGGCGGTGGAATCGCGGGGGTTAACGATCAGTGCGCTCAGCTGCCACGGCAATCCTCTGCACCCGCAAAAGGCGGTGGCGCAAGAGTTCCATGACGCTTTCGTCAAGACCGTTCAATTGGCTGAATTACTGGAGGTGCCGGTGGTAAATACGTTCTCCGGCTGTCCCGGCGATCACGAGGACGCGAAATATCCGAACTGGCCGGTTGCACCGTGGCCGAACGATTACCAGGAGATCCTCGATTGGCAGTGGAACCAGAAGGTGATTCCGTATTGGTCGGAAATGGGCCGTTATGCCGCAGAGCATCATGTGAAGATCGGTCTGGAGCTGCACGGCGGGTTCTCCGTGCATACGCCGGCCACGCTGCTTCGCCTACGCGAAGCGGCTGGGGAAGCCATCGGCGCCAATTTGGACCCCAGCCATATGTGGTGGCAGGGAATTGATCCGGTGCAGGCGATCTCGATCCTTGGCCGGGCTGGGGCGATTCACCATTTCCACGCCAAGGACACGACGATTGATCCGGTGAACGTGAACCGTTACGGGCTTACGGATATGCAGCCTTATACGATGATGCAGGATCGGGCCTGGCAGTTCCGTACAGTAGGATATGGCCATGATTTGAAAACCTGGGCGGACATTATCAGTGCCCTTCGCTTGTATGGCTACGATTATGTTGTCAGCATCGAGCATGAAGACGGCCTGATGTCGATCGACGAAGGGTTCACGAAGGCGGTACGCAATCTCCAGCAGGTGTTGGTGGAAGATTCTGCCGGCGAAATGTGGTGGGTATAAGTTACAACCAGCGTAATATACTATACTAGCGGCCGCCGCCTAGGCGGTCGTTTTTTTAAATGACCGGGCATCCCCCTTACTTTCCTCTAATAAATATGCTATTATGAAATATACTAACAAATTGTAAGCTTTCAGCCCTTAGGTCGGCGATGATAACGAGGTGAATTTTATGGATGAGCATTCCCAGGCAATGTGTCCGCGATTTGAATCGGCATTTTCGTTTTTAGGCAAACGTTGGAACGGTCTGATCATCAAAACGCTGATGGACGGTCCCAAGCGATTTAAGGATATTTCGAATCAGATTCCTTCCATGAGCGATAAAATGTTATCCGAGCGGATGAAGGATCTGGAATGTGAAGGAATCCTGGTTCGCCATGTCTATCCTGAGACGCCGGTCCGGATTGAATATGAACTAACGGAGAAAGGCCGGGCGCTTCGTCCCGTTATGGAACAAGTGCAGTCCTGGGCGGAAGAGTGGATTAAATAAACAACGAACATGCCGTTACCGGCGAGCGGGCGGCATGGAATATCATAGAAAGTAGGTGTACGTGTGGCTGATGTAATTGTTATTGGAGCAGGACCTGCAGGAGCTAGTGCAGCACTTTTCTTGGCGAAGGCAGGTAAAGAAACGCTCGTTCTGGACAGCAACTCCAGTATGACCAAACGGGCATGGATCGAGAATCATTACGGTGCGAAGGACATTTCCGGACCCGATTTGCTGAAGGTCGGCCGGGAGCAAGCGGAGAAATTCGGCGCGAAGTTCATTGAAGAGAAAGTGACTGACATCGATACGAACGGTGGTTCAACGGTTACGGTGAAGACCGAATCCGGCCGCAGTTATGAAGCGTCCCATATCATATTGGCCACCGGCGCGTTAACCGACCTTGCAAGCGCTATCGGTTTGGAGCTGAAGGAAGGCCGCGAACCTCGAATCAAAACGGTGATTGCTACGGATGGCCAAGGCCGTACGAGCATTCCGCGCATTTGGGCAGCAGGAACGGTTGCCGGGGTAAGCGTGCATACGATCATTACCGCGGGCGACGGCGCGAAGGTCGCGATTGAGTTGATCAGCGAAATGAACGGCGAACGCTACGTTGATCACGACGTACTTAAGTAAGACATCTGAACATACAACAGGCTTCCGATGACGGGGGCCTTTTTATTTTTGCCAATATCCATCAGGGAGCCTGAAATTTGAGAACCTGCACTTTGTCCGGTATGCTTAAGAAGAAGGAATACGATCTGGCCGAAGTTGGGAAAATGATGAGGAGAAAGGCAGGGCGGCTATGTTTAACAGATGGCGATGGTTCGTTGGATGTATGGCAGGACTGACTATAATCATAATCGCGTCGGCGTGCGCCCGCGGCCAGATTATGGATCAACCGACACCAGCGGAGACGCAGACAACAGAAGTAGAACACCCCCACGATATCACATTAATGATTGATGGAGGCACCTTTATCCCTGATGTGACGCGTAACCTGCATTTTGATTATATCGACGGGTTAACGGTACGTCATGCCTTGGCAAGCAGCGGGATTGTCAAATTTACAGAGGACCAGTCCGCCATTCAATCGGTGGGGGAGGTGTCGCTGGATTCGGCGTTGGAATGGGGGACCCGGCTAAATGATAAGGAGCTGGCCTCTACCAACTGGGATCAGGAGCTGCAAATGGGTGACAAGCTGCTGGTTTACGTCAAGACGGTGGACAGCTATGAAGCGATCTCGCCGCTGGCGTCCTTGCTGTTGATTATCGACGGGGGCAGTCAGAAGCAATATTTTGTCCATAAATACAGTGATAACACCACCGTTCGAGATCTCCTGAAGCACAGTGGATTGGTACAGTTTAACCCTAACCATAAATCAATTATCTCCGTCGGCGGCTATACCCCTAAGCAGGACGAGCAATGGATCCTGAAAGTGAATGGGAAGAAGCTGCTGGATAATGGCCTGGATATGAGATTAAAGCCGCAAGACTACGTGGAGATTACCTTGGCGACGCAATAGAAGTACGATGTAACTTAGAGATCCGTAATCCTGGTGATCATCCGGGAGAGCGGATTTTTTTACAGAACATTGAAAAAGTTATGACAAAAGTATGTTAATATTTTCACAATTAATGTGAATGGAATCACAAAGTCCTCCTTATTTGAAAAGTATACTGGGAGCATGGGAGCACTTCAAATTTTAACTATCGTCAAGTTGCATGAGACCCAGGTGTTTATTGGAGGAGGCATTTTAAAGATATGGGAATGGAACGAGAGAAACTAGTTGTTATCGGTAACGGAATGGCCGGAATCAGCACGGTAGAGCAAATCCTGAAGTTGACTACGAAATTTGACATTACGGTATTCGGAAGCGAGCCGCATCCGAACTACAATCGAATTATGCTGTCATATGTGCTGGAAGGCAGCAAAACGCTGGACGATATCGTGCTGAACGATTTGAACTGGTACAAAGAGAACGGGATCACCTTGCATCTCGGAACTGCAGTGGAACGGATTGATGCCGAAGCCAAAGAGGTCGTCGCCGATAATGGGTTGCGCGTCCCGTACGATAAAGTGCTGATCGCAACGGGCTCCAATTCGCTGATCTTGCCGATTCCAGGCAGCGATAAGGAAGGGGTCGTTGGCTTCCGTGACATCGCGGACTGCAAGCAAATGTTGGAGGCGGCGAAGACCTACAAGAAGGCGGCCGTCATTGGCGGTGGACTGTTGGGATTGGAAGCGGCCAAAGGCCTTGTGCAACTGGGGATGGACGTGACGGTTGTACATTTGATGGAAGATCTGATGGAACGCCAGTTAGACCATCAGGCAGCGAGCATGTTGAAAGCAGAGTTGGAGCGGCAAGGGATCAAATTTAAGATGGGCGCACAAACGACGGAGCTGTTTGGCGACCATCGGGTTCGCGGCCTGCGCTTTGCCGACGGGACGGAGCTGGAGGCGGAATTCGTCGTTATGGCTGTGGGAATCCGACCTAATGTTGCGGTTGCTAAAGCCAGCGGCATCGAAGTGAACCGTGGGATCGTCGTGAACGACTATCTGCAAACCTCGCTTGAAGGTGTGTATTCTGTGGGGGAATGTACGGAGCACCGCGGGGTTTGTTACGGTCTGGTTGCGCCTTTGTTCGAGCAGGGGATGGTGTTGGCGAAGCATATCAGCGGCGTGGATACCGCGCCTTATGAGGGTTCGGTCGTATCGACCAAGCTCAAAATTTCCGGCGTGGATGTATTCTCCACCGGTGAATTTATCGATGGACCGGAGCATACGGTGATCGTCAGCAAGGACGAGTGGAAACGCACCTATAAGAAAATTTTGCTGAAGGACGGCAAGCTGGTTGGGGCAGTGCTGTTCGGGGATATCACAGATTCGGCTGAACTGCAGAAGCTGATTAAGCAAGGCGCGGAGATGACCGATGAGTTGTACGAATCGCTGATGGGCGGGGGCTGCTGCGGCGGCACCAAGAAGAAGGCATCGGTCGAAACGATGAGCGATGAGGAAATCGTCTGCGGCTGTAACGGGGTGACGAAAGGCACGATCGTGGACTGCATCGTAAATCAAGGGATGACGACGGTCGACGAAATTAAAGCGAGCACCGGAGCGACTCGATCTTGCGGCGGCTGTAAACCGGTCGTCGAGCAGATCCTGCAATATGTGCTTGGCGATGGCTTTACCCAATCGGCGAAACAGGGGATTTGCAGCTGCACTACGCTTAGCCGGGACGAGATCGTTGCCGAGATTAAAGCGAAAGGGCTGCAGACAACCAAAGAAGTGATGAATGTGCTCGGATGGACGCAGCCGGAAGGCTGTTCGAAGTGTCGGCCGGCGATTAACTACTATCTAGGCATGATCTACCCGGATACCCATGAAGATGAAAAAGCTTCGCGTTTCGTCAACGAACGGATGAATGCCAACATTCAAAAGGACGGCACGTATACCGTGGTGCCGCGGATGTACGGCGGCGTCACAACGCCGGAAGATCTGAAGAAAATCGCCGATGTTTCGTTGAAATACAATGTCAAGGTGGTCAAGGTCACGGGCGGACAGCGGCTGGATTTGATCGGCGTGAAGAAAGAGGACCTGCCGAAGGTGTGGGCAGAGCTGGATATGCCGTCAGGTTATGCTTATGCCAAATCGTTGCGCACAGTAAAGACCTGCGTTGGTTCGCAGTTCTGCCGTTTTGGCACCCAGGATTCAATGGGTATGGGCGCGCTGCTGGAGCGCAAATTCGAGCGGCTGGACTTCCCGGCGAAATTTAAGATGGCGGTTAACGGCTGCCCGCGTAACTGCGCCGAGTCGTGCACCAAAGATATCGGGATCGTTGGCAATGACGGCGGTTGGGAGGTCTTCATTGGCGGCAACGGCGGGATCAAGCCGCGCTTGGCGGACTCGCTGTGCAAGGTGAAAACCGATGAGGAATTGATTGAAGTGTGCGGCGCGCTGATGCAGTACTACCGTGAAACCGGCAACTATCTGGAGAGAACGTCGGAATGGGTGGAACGGATGGGCCTTGAGCATATCCGCTCGGTTATCGTTGACGATGTGAAGAACCGCAAAGCGCTGATGGAACGGATTGAATTTGCTTTGAAGCAAGTATCCGATCCATGGAAAAAAGTGCTGAACGACAACGAACAGCTTGGCAAATTGTATCACTCGTTAGAAGTGAGCAGCCAGCTGTAATACAGCGTCCTAGAGAAAGGGGTCATGGTGCATGAGTATGGAGAGTAAGGGCGAAACGTTTTATCCTGTTGGTGCCTTGGAGGATTTTCTGCTGCAAATCGGGCGTGTCGTGGAAGTGGCCGGCCTGCAAATTGCCGTGTTCCGAACATCGGATGGCCGGATTTTTGCGGCGCTGAACCAAAATCCGCATCCAAAGGGCGGACCGCTGGCCGAGGGGATCGTATCGGGTCATTATCTGTATGATCCGTTGTATGATTGGAAAATCGACCTGACCACCGGGCTCGTTCAAGCACCGGATACCGGGCAGGTCACGATGTTCCCGGTCAAGGTGGAGGACGAACAGGTCTACATTGCCGCTGCTGCTTTGCAGCAAGCGTAGTGCGGCTATCGACAGCGCGGTGATCGGAAGGTCGCCGCGCTATTTTTGAAGCATGAGGCAAGTTTGATTTGGGGGCGGTGCGGTATTCGTCGCAATGGCATATTGGTTCATTTCGCCCATGCGCAAGAAAGCATAGGGCTCATAACCACATAAGTATCCCCCAACCTCATTGGGTAGCGAAGAGGATTGGGGGATTTTTTTACGCGATGGGAAGAAAGCAAAAAAACCGCCCTCCAATCATGGGACGGTTCAATACACCGGAACTAACGCCGTATATAGGGCGAGTACTAGGCGGTTAAATACGGCAGATTTCGTTCGGGCACAGCTCGCAGTGGCAAATATCTTGCAGCATGACCAGGTCTTTGATTACGATCATCCCGTTCTCATAGTCCAGCGCTTCCTTTTTGCGCAGGTCGCTTAGCATTCGGTTGACACTTTCGCGCGTTGCCCCGATCATGTTGGACAAGTCAGTATGGGTGATCTTCTTATTGATCAGAATTGCATCTCCGTGCGGTTCGCCGTACGTATTGCTCAAGCGAATCAAGGTCGAGCACAAAGCGCCCGGTTTGCCGTACATCATCAGATCGCGGAATTTGGTTTGCGTCAAACGGTGATGGATGCCCATCCATTTCATGAAATCGATGGCGAAATCGCAATGCTGGCAAATCATGATTTCCAGGTCCTTCTGCTCAATAATGCCGATTTCACAGTCTTCGATGACTTCGGCGGTAAAGCTATGCTTCGAGCTGAAGAACGGATCGGCTTGCCCAACCATATCGCCGACACCATACATGTAGAGGATCAACTCTTTGCCCTCATCTGTCGATTTCGTCAACTTCACGCGGCCGCGCTTGATGTAGAACAGTTTATCGGAATAGTCTCCTTCCCAGAACAAATGTGTCCCCTCGGGATAAGATTTGTCTTTCATCGTAACGAGAAGGCGATTGAAGTTTTGCTCTGAAAAACAGCTCGTATTGCCGCGGGGCAGGGTGGCATTCACAATTTCACTCATCATCGATTTCCCCTTTGTGCTCCAAATTTTTCTGAAAATTTTAAATTAATTATAACTGGTTTTTTATAATTTTTGGGGGCTTTAAAGCCCGAAAAAGTGAACATTGTGAGAAATTTCACTATGTCGAATCGGATATTCACGCTAAAAACGGTGCAAAATAATAAACTGGCGTTCGCAGCATTCGATAAGTATTTCAAAGAGACACTATGTACACAATGTAAAGTATATATGAAAAATTTATCGTGGCAAGTGAAAAACTTTCAACTTTTTTAAAGTATGTGAAAAAATTCACTATACAAAACAAAAAGCCTGTGCTATGATCAAGACATAAAGAGAAGCACACACGCTTCATAGGGATTCGCTCATAAGTGAATTTTTTCACAATATAAAACTTAGTCCACCATGTGCAAGCAAATCCCTAATCCAAAAATTTAGGAGGATGAGAGAGATGGCTGTTAAAAACGAAGTGGCTGTGAAAGCTCAGCCAACCGCACAAGAGTATATTCAAACGTTGATCGACAAAGCGAAGAAAGCTTCCGAAGCTTTCATGAGCATGGATCAGGAGCAGATCGACAAGATTGTGCAAGCGATGGCTTTGGCTGGACTCGACAAGCATATGTATCTGGCGAAAATGGCGATCGAGGAAACGGGACGCGGCGTTTACGAAGATAAAATCATCAAGAACATGTTTGCAACGGAGTATATTTGGAACAGCATTAAGTACCAAAAAACAGTTGGCGTCATCGAAGACAATCCTTACGAAAGCTTCCAAAAAATCGCCGAGCCGCTCGGGATCATTATGGGGATTACTCCAGTTACGAACCCGACGTCGACTACGATTTACAAAGCGCTGATCGCCGTGAAGACACGCAATCCGATCATCTTCGGCTTCCATCCATCCGCGCAAAAATGTAGTGCAGAAGCCGCTAAAATATTGCTTGAAGCGGCCGTTAAACACGGCGCACCTGCGGACTGCATCCAATGGATCGAAGATCCTTCCATGGATCGCACGAACGCGCTGATGAATCATCCGGACGTAGCTTGCATTCTGGCTACCGGCGGTTCCGCGATGGTTAAAGCGGCTTATAGCTGCGGTAAACCGGCCCTCGGCGTAGGTCCTGGTAACGTTCCTTGCTTCATTGAGAAGAGCGCCGACCTGGATCAAGCGGTTAACGACCTGATCTTGTCCAAAACGTTCGACAACGGCATGATTTGCGCATCCGAACAGGCGGTAATTATCGAAGAACCGATCTTTGACCAAGTGAAGAAGAAAATGATCGCCAACGGCTGCTATTTTGTAAATAAAGAAGAAGCTGCGAAGCTGACCGCAGGCGCGATCAACGCTGAAAAATGTGCGGTGAACCCTGCGATCGTTGGTCAATCGGCCGTAAAAATCGCGGAAATGTGCGGCATCGACGTCCCGGCCGGAACGAAAATTCTCGTTGCCGAGATCGAAGGCGTTGGCCCGAAATTCCCATTGTCTGCAGAAAAGTTGAGTCCTGTACTCGCTTGCTACAAAGTGAAAAATGCAGAGGAAGGCATTAAGCGTGCGCTGGAAGTGGTGCAATTTGGCGGTATGGGTCATTCCTCGGTCATCCACTCGAATAATGATGAAGTGATTCAACAATTCTCCGAACGGATGCCAACCTGCCGGATCCTGGTGAACCAACCTTCTTCGCAAGGCGGTATCGGCGACATCTACAACACGAACCTGCCGTCGCTGACACTGGGCTGTGGATCGTACGGACGCAACTCGACTTCGTCGAACGTAACGGCCGTGAATCTGATCAACGTGAAAAGGGTGAATCATCGTACCGTGAACATGCAATGGTTTAAAGTGCCTAGCAAAATTTACTTCGAGAAAAACTCGACGCAATACTTGGCGAAGATGCCGGACATCTCCCGCGTCATGATCGTGACTGACCCGATGATGGTGAAGCTTGGCTACGTGGAAAGAGTCGAACATTTCTTGCGTCAACGCCAAACGCCAGTCGCCATCGAAGTGTTCTCGGACGTTGAACCCGATCCATCGACCACGACTGTACAACGCGGTACAGAGATGATGGCGAAATTCCAGCCGGACTGCATTATCGCGCTGGGCGGCGGTTCGCCGATGGACGCAGCCAAAGGCATGTGGCTGTTCTATGAATATCCGGATACCGACTTCCACAATCTGAAGCAAAAATTTATGGATATTCGCAAACGGATCTACAAATATCCGCGTCTCGGCCAAAAAGCGAAGTTCGTGGCGATTCCAACAACGTCGGGTACCGGTTCCGAAGTGACCTCGTTCTCGGTAATCACGGATAAAATCAACGGCAATACGAAATACCCGTTGGCGGATTACGAGCTGACGCCGGACGTCGCGATTATCGACCCTGAATTCGTATACAGCTTGCCAAAAGTTGCAGTCGCAGATACCGGAATGGACGTACTGACGCATGCGATCGAAGCTTATGTCTCGGTTATGGCGAACGACTACACAGACGGTCTGGCGATTAAAGCGATCCAACTGGTGTTCCAATACCTGGAGAAATCGGCACTGACCGGTGACAAGCTGGCCCGTGAGAAAATGCACAACGCTTCGACGCTCGCAGGGATGGCGTTCGCCAACGCATTCCTTGGCATCAACCACAGCTTGGCGCACAAATGGGGCGGTCAATACGGTACGGCTCATGGACGTACCAATGCGATTCTGATGCCGCACGTCATCCGCTACAACGCGAAGAAACCAACGAAATTTGCGGCATGGCCGAAATACAGAAATTTCGTTGCCGATGAACGTTATGCAGAAATTGCCCGCATTCTGGGTCTGCCGGCTCGCACGACGGAAGAAGGCGTGAAGAGCTTGATCAAAGCGGTGCGCGATCTGAACAAGAAGCTGGGCATTCCGGAATCGTTCCAAGCGCTTGGTTTCGATGCGAAGGATTTCGAATCGCGCGTCGATTACCTGGCGGACCGTGCCTTCGAAGACCAATGTACGACGGCGAATCCGAAGCTGCCGCTGGTCAGCGAGCTGGCTGAGATTTATCGCGATGCCTTCTATGGTAGATTTGAAGAATAAGTGAACAGGCGGGTAAAAAAGGTGACAAATATCACTCAATGTGATATTTGTCACAATCTTTTTGGATAGGAAGAGCTATGATTACAGTATAAATGATCCCTCAGAAATAAGTGAGTGGAACCCGGTCTTTCGGGGCCGGGTACCATAATTGTCTAAGTTGTGAAAAGTATCACAAATTTTAGGGATCATGAGGCGCGGGATAGACCTTCAACCGCGACCACATATATAAATGGAGGGAATCAAGATGTCGGTGATCGAAAGAGAAGTAACAGAAACGAAGGCACAAAACGCATGGAGAGGCTTCAAAGCTGGGAAATGGATGAAGGAAGTGGATACGCGCGATTTCATCCAATCCAACGTGAATCCTTATGAAGGAAATGAATCCTTCTTGAAAGGCGCTACGGCGAACACGAAAGCGTTGTGGGATATCGTATCGCAGCTGTCCGTGAAAGAACGGGAAGCTGGAGGGGTCCTGGATGTAGACGTGAATACGCCGTCGACGATTACTTCCCATGCTCCTGGATATTTGGATAAAGAGAAAGAACAAATCGTTGGCGTTCAGGGTTCGGCCCCGTTCCAACGCACGATCCATCCATTCGGCGGGATCAACATGGTTATCAATGCATGCAAAGCTTATGGCTTCGATCTGCCAGCTGAGATCGTCAACCTGTTTACAACGATTCGTAAAACCCATAACCAAGGGGTATTTGATGCTTATACATCGGAAATGAGAGCCGCCCGTAAAGCCGGGATTATCACTGGCCTTCCTGACGCATACGGCCGCGGTCGGATCATCGGGGACTATCGCCGCGTTGCTCTGTATGGCGTAGACTTCTTGATCAAGCAAAAACAACAAGAACTGAAATCCCTTGAAGTGGATGTCATCGATGAAGATGTGATTCGCTTGCGGGAAGAAATTTCTGAACAAATTCGCGCTTTGGGTGAATTGAAACAGCTTGGCGAAATGTACGGATTCGACATTTCCAGACCGGCGAACAATGCGAAGGAAGCTTTCCAATGGCTGTACTTCGGTTATCTGGCAGCGGTCAAAGAACAAGACGGTGCCGCGATGTCCCTCGGACGTGTATCTTCGTTCCTCGATATTTACATTGAACGCGACCTGGCTGAAGGAACGCTGACTGAAGAAGCAGCCCAAGAATTGGTTGACCATTTCGTTATGAAGCTGCGCATCGTGAAATTCTTGAGAACGCCAGAGTACAACGAACTGTTCAGCGGTGACCCAACTTGGGTAACGGAATCGATCGGCGGGATGTCCGTAAACGGTCAGACGCTTGTAACGAAGAACAGCTTCCGCTTCCTGCATACGCTGTACAACCTGGGACCGGCTCCAGAACCAAACCTGACTGTGCTCTGGTCGGAGCAACTGCCTGATGCCTTCAAGAAATACTGCGCGAAGGTATCGATTGAAACGAGCTCGATTCAATACGAAAACGACGATCTGATGCGTCCGATTTACGGTGACGATTACGGGATCGCCTGCTGCGTCTCCGCGATGAGAATCGGGAAACAAATGCAATTCTTCGGCGCTCGTGCGAACTTGGCGAAAGCTCTGTTGTACGCGATCAACGGTGGTAAGGATGAAAAATCCGGCGTCCAAGTGGGTCCGGAATATCCAGCGATCACTTCGGAATATCTCGACTATAACGAAGTAATGAAACGCTTCATCCCAATGATGGAATGGTTGGCTAAGCTGTACGTGAACACCCTGAACGTGATCCACTACATGCATGATAAATACTGCTACGAACGGATCGAGATGGCGCTGCATGACCGTGACATTCTTCGTACGATGGCTTGTGGTATCGCCGGCTTGTCCGTGGCAACCGATTCGCTCAGCGCGATCAAATATGCGAAAGTGAAACCGATCCGCAACGAAAACGGCATTGCAGTAGACTTCGAAATCGAAGGCGACTTCCCTTGCTACGGCAACAACGACGACCGCGTTGACCAAATTGCGGTAGAGCTGGTTGAAACGTTCATGAGCATGATCCGCAAGCATAAAACGTATCGCAACTCGCTGCCAACTCAATCGGTGTTGACAATTACGTCGAACGTTGTATATGGTAAGAAAACAGGCAGCACGCCGGACGGACGTAAAGCTGGCGAACCGTTCGCACCAGGGGCGAACCCGATGCACGGCCGCGACAAGAAAGGGGCGTTAGCTTCCCTGAGCTCGGTAGCCAAACTGCCATATGAGCACAGCTTGGACGGCATCTCGAATACGTTCTCGATCGTGCCGAAGGCATTGGGTAAAGAAATCGAAACTCGCCAATCGAACCTCGTATCGATGATGGACGGATACTTCGGCAGCAACGCGCATCACTTGAACGTCAACGTCTTTGACCGTGAACAACTGCTTGACGCTATGGAACATCCGGAGAACTATCCGCAATTAACGATCCGTGTATCGGGGTATGCGGTGAACTTCATCAAGTTGACTCGTGAGCAACAATTGGATGTCATCAACCGGACCTTCCACGGCAAAATGTAATAACCTGCTGACTAGCAGCAACAATTGAAGCTGAACGATAAAATGGGGAGTTGGGCTTGGATCGCCTTTCTCCCCATTCCATTATCGGGAGCGATTTAGGGAAAGGGTGACGAAGATGCTTAAAGGTCGCATACATTCATTAGAAACGTTCGGAACCGTAGATGGACCGGGGATTCGTTTCGTCCTCTTTATGCAAGGCTGCTTGTTGCAGTGCCAATATTGCCATAACCCGGACACCTGGAGTTTGACGGAAGGCAAGGAGATGACGGTTGAAGAAGTTTTGGCTGAAATCGAGCCATACTTGAACTACTATCGTACATCGGGCGGTGGGCTGACGGTTTCGGGCGGCGAAGCGACGCTGCAGGCGCCGTTTGTTACGGAATTGTTCCGGGAAGTGAAGCGGCGCTGGAACCTTCATACGACGCTGGATACGAACGGCTATAACGAGGGCGACAAGATCAAAGATTTGCTGGATGTCACCGATTTGGTCCTGTTGGATTTAAAACATATCGACAACGAGAAGCACATCAAGCTAACGGGCAAACCTAACGATCGAATGTTGAAGATGGCTCGCTGGCTGTCGGATCATGATCGGAAAATGTGGATTCGTCACGTATATGTGCCCGGCATCCACAACGATGAACAAGATTTGCTGGAGCTCGGGCGGTTTATCGGCAGCCTGAAGGGGGTAGAGAAGTTCGAAATTCTCCCTTACCACCAAATGGGCGTATACAAATGGCAGGAGCTCGGTTGGGCTTACCCGCTGGAAGGTGTACCTTCGCCCACGGATGAAGAGATCGAACGAGCTTATCGGTTGATTCGCGAAGGTGAGCAGCAAACAGCAGCTAAACTTTGAACTATATGTTATATATCCTTACACGAAAATACAATATCTCGAATACAAACGGTTAGACCTCTCGTTATACGTTAGGTTTAACCGTTTTCATTTTGGTTTTTAGATGATATTATCCCCTTTATAGAAAAATGTCCTCCTTATCAAAGGGAATGACGCTTTCTATAATGAGGGTGTATCACATAAATGAGTTTGAGGAGGGTCTATCTAACATGAGGAAGAGTTTGGTGCTGCTGCTGTCTCTTGTGTTTGTTGCATCCGCGCTGCTCGCCGGCTGCGGCAAATCCGGCAACAACGGAAGCAATGCTGCCCCTGCCCCGTCGAATAGTCAGGGCACAAATGCGGGGACCGAAACGGAAACGAACAACGATCCGTTTGAGATCACGATCCGTCACACCCAGGTTGGCGAATCCAAGAAGTTCCGCCTGGCGATGCTGGAGGACGTCGTTAAGAAGACGGAAGCTGCTGTACCGGGCTTAACGATCAAGCTGGATGCGGTAGACTCCGAAGTGAACCGCAAAGAGAAGCTGCGGGGTGAAATGGCTGCTGGCAAACCGCCGGAAATCTTCGACGTCTTTGGCAGTCCGGATGCCCAGCTGTATGCCAAGGAAGGCTTGATGCTGGATTTGACGCCAATCATCGAAGAATTGGGGATCAAAGATAAATTTACGACACTAGATCCGTTTACCCTTGACGGCAAAGTATACGGCTTGCCAATCGGGGGTTCTATCGAAGGGTATTTCTACAATAAAGAGTATTTTGAATCCAAAGGGCTGACGGTACCGAAGACGCTTGGGGAACTGGAGCAAATCGCCGAGAAAATTAAGGGGGACGGCAAAATTCCGTTTGCACAATCCTCGAAGGATGCTTGGATTCCGCTGATGACGACCAATAACCTGTGGTCCTATTATGCCGGTCCGGAGATCACTTATGGCTTCAAGACAGGCGCAACGAAATGGACAGACGAGAATATGGTCAAGGCGATTGCCAAACATCAGGAATGGGTTGAAAAAGGTTACTTTAAGAAAGGCGAGCTCGGCTTTGAATACGCGGATATGAGAAACCAAGTCATTACAGGCGAGGCCATCATGATGATGGACGGCTCCTGGGCGAACTCCGTATTCCGTGATCCGGCTCAAGCTGGCGACATGGTTGGCAAAATCGGCTTCTTCAACATGCCGCCATTAAATGAAGGGGATCCAGTTGTTGTCATGCAGGATGCCAATAACGGTTATGGCTTCTCCAGTGCCGTTGCGGAGGATCCACGCAAGCTGGCAGCCGTTAAGGAATTCATCAAGAACATGTGGACGGAAGAAATGCAACTGCGCGGTTTGAAAGAAGACGGCGTACTGCCAGCCATGAAGATGGATCTGGAGCAAATGAAGACGGCGTCCGACGACCCGCTGATGCAGGATATCTTTGCAGCGGTAAGCGAGATCGGCACTTCCTTCCCAGCGTTTGACGCGCTCGTACAAGCGGAAGTGAATACGGCGCTGAGCATGGGCATTCAGCAAATCATCGGCGGCGAAATCGACCCGGCGAAGATGCTGGAGAATGTGCAGGCCGCGCAAGATGCAGCCAATGCTGCGGCGGAATAATTGTGAAATCTCAAGTTTGATCATGAACAAGGGCGTCACCCGCCGGCAGCGGTTCTGGGGACGCCCTTGCTTCCAACTACGGAGGTATAGGCATGAATAAAGCGCTCAGAAGTCCTCTGATTTACAGCTTATTTGTTCTCCCGGCATTGATCTTGTTTGTTGCCTTTTTCATCTATCCGATCTTTAACGCCATCAACAACAGCTTTACCAGCTGGAACGGCATTTCTAAGCATATGACCTATATTGGTTTGGACAATTATGAGATGGCCTTCAAGGATCAAGCATTCTGGAAATCGGTGCGCAACAATGTGTACTTCATTCTGTTCTCCTGTCTGATCCAAGTTCCGCTGATCGTTTTTTTCTCCCTCTTAATCGCAAACGTCAAGAAGCTCAAGGGACTGTATAAGACCGCGGTCTTTATGCCGTCGATCATGTCCACCGCCGTCATCGGGATCTTGTGGGGGTTCATTTATAATCCTGATTTCGGGCTGATGAACCAAGTGCTTGGGATCTTTGGCATTCCTCCGGTGTACTGGCTGTCGGACAAAAATTGGGCCATGCTCTCCATCCTGATGACGAATGCTTGGCAGTGGACCGGGTTCTATATCGTAATGGTGCTGGCGGCGATTCTGGCAATCCCGCGTGAACTGGACGAAGCCGCGGCGATCGATGGAGCGAGCGGCATCCAACGGGCGATCCGAATTACCCTTCCGCTGATCATGCCGATCATCAGTGTCGTCGTGATGCTGTCGGTGGCCGGCGCCATGAAAGCGGCCGATATCGTATTAGTTATGACCAAAGGCGGACCGGCCGGCTCAACGGACGTCATGGCAACGTACATGATCCGCTACGCGATCACCAGCTTCCGTCACGGATTTGGCAACGCCATCGCCGTGCTGATCTTTGCCTTTACGATCATTATTACTGCCTTGTACCAAATCCTGGTCGTTCGACGCACAGAAAGGATTGAATACTGATGAGAGTGCTGAAAAAGTCGATCCCGCATCTGTTCCTGATGGCGTATCTGCTCATCATTTTGTATCCGTTTCTGTTCGTGTTGTTCTCTTCGGTCAAAACCGATAACCAAGCGATCGCTTCTAATCCGTTTGGGTTGCCGTCGTCGATTATTTTTGACAATTACATTAATGCTTGGGTGAACGCCAAGATCAGCACGTATTTTTTCAATAGCTTATATATCGGTGTATTATCGGCGTGCTTGTCGATTCTGTTTGCGGCGATGCTGGCCTTTGCCGTGACTCGCATGCGGTTCAACCGGCTCAGTGCGGTCGTATTCCAGCTCATCCTGCTGGGGATGCTGATCCCCAACAACTCGCTGCTGCTGCCGATCTACAGCATGATGCGGAACCTGAACGTTCTCGACACGCACATGGCCTTGATTTTGCCTTATGTGGCGAACGCGATTCCGTTTTCAGTCATTATTCTAGCGGCGTTTATGCGCTCGATCCCGGGTGAAATTGAAGAAGCTGCCGTTATGGACGGCTTAGGCTCTGCGGGGGTGTTCTTTCGCGTGATGCTGCCGCTAACGGTGCCGGCAATCGTGACCGTGTTTATCATTAACTTCCTCGGCAACTGGAACGAGTTTTTGCTGGCAAACTATTTCCTGTCCAAGGATGAACTTCGCACGCTCCCGGTTGGGATGGTCGGATTCCGTGATGCGTACAACACCAACTACGCGCAGATGTCAGCTGGTATCGTGTTCAGCGTACTGCCGGTCATGATCATCTATGCAGTGCTTCAAGAAAAAATAATTGAAGGCGTTACGGCTGGCAGCGTTAAAGGTTAGATCGTGGCGTGGTAGAATAGGGTTAGTCTTACCAATTGGGAGCTGCCGCTGATGAATTTGCGCATTAAGCTGTTTACCGCCTTTTTGGGGTTAGTCATCATTCCATTGTTTATATTAGGCATTATCACGTTTTGGATTACGTTTAATTCGATTGAGAAGAAATACAGCCAGCAGGCGGAATATTCGCTGAAGGCCATCGGCTACAGCATTAAGAACGTCTTTCAGGAGATGGATAACGTCACGGATAACGGGATTGCCAAAGGGGTTTTTCAAGCTGCTTTATCCGCCAAGGATCCGGATTCCCAGGATTTGACGGCCACGACCCAGCTGGAGCTGAACGCCAATCAGCGAAATTTCCGTTCTCTGCTGTACAGCCATCCGGCCATTGACTACGCGTTTTTGTACAACATTCATGGAGGCCGGAAGTCCAATGTCATCGCGATCTTTAATAAGGAAAATTTCGAGACGCTGCCCTATGAAAAATTCAAGGAGCATCCTTTATATAACGAAGTGATGGCCCTGAACGGCCAGCCGAAATGGATCGCTCCCCACGAATATCCGGAATTAACCGGATCGGACAACGTGTTTACGCAAATCCGCCTGATCAAAGAGCTTAGCAACCTGGAGCGGGTTGGCGTGCTGGTGGTGCAGATCAAGAATTGGGAGTTTGAGAAGATTTTTCAGAACCTGAAGCTGGGCAGTCAGATGCGCGATACCCGGTTTATGCTGGTGAATGACAAAGGACTGATTCTGTACGATTATCATTTGGAGTTGGATGGCCAGCAAATCAAGGCGTATCTGCCAAAGAAATTGAAATGGGAAAGCGACGAGAGGTATCGGAGTTTTAAAGGGAAATTTAACAACCAAGAGAGCGTCATCTCCATTTATAAATTACAGGATTATCCGTGGAGCCTCGTTTCGGTTACATCCTGGAGTTATTTGTCGCAGGAGGTGACGACCTTTGCCAAATGGTTTGTTGCCATTATTTGTGTGTGCTTGCTGACGGCGATGTTATTTAATTTGATCTTTATGAATCGGATCACAGGGACCATCGGTGTGATTGTCCGATTCATGCGCAAGGTGGAGAGCGGCGACCTGAAAGCTCGGGTAGACGAGAAGGGCGACGATGAGCTGCTTCTGCTGCAGAAGGGCTTCAACAACCAGATGGATAAAATCAATGAGCTGTTTGAGCAAGTGAAACGGGAGCAACGGCTGAAGGCCAATGCCGAGCTGCGCGTGTTGCAGGCTCAGATTAAGCCGCATTTCTTATTTAATACGTTGGAGTCGATTAACGTGCTTGCCGTCCAAAACGAAGGGCGCAAGGTCAGCGAAATGGTGCTACGGCTGGCGAATATTTTACGGATTAGCATTCAAGACAAAGAAGAGATCAAGCTCAGCCTTGAAATCGAGCATTTGCGCAGCTATTTGGAAATTCAGAAGTTCCGATTCGAGGAGTTGTTCGAATATTCGATCGATATTCCGGACGAAATGATGAACTGCCTGCTGTTGAAGCTTACGCTGCAGCCGCTTGTGGAGAACAGTATTCAGCACGGGTTTGAGGGCATCGATTATAAAGGCAGGATCACGGTCACGGGGAAAATGGAGGAAGATCGCATTCTGCTGCGGGTTGAAGATAACGGAATTGGGATGACCAATGAGCAGTTGGCGAAGATTCAATATGCGGATTTGGACGATCCGGCATATCGGTCCTTGACACCCTACCCGAACCATGAACGTCGGGGCTTGGGACTTCGCAGCGTGTCGGATCGGCTGAGATTTCAGTATGGCAGCAGGTACGGATTATTTATTTGCTCGCAGCCCGGGTACGGGACGACGATTCAGTGTGTGATACCAAGATATGAGGCGGGTGTTCACGATGAAGTTAAAAGCGTTGCTGGTTGACGACGAAATTCATATACTCACGAACTTGTCGAAGGTTTTGCCTTGGGAGGAAATGGGGTTTGAAGTTGTTTTGTTGGCCAAGAACGGCAAGGAAGCGTTAGAGATCGCTTCAAAGCATCGTCCCGACTTGATCTTAAGCGATATCCGCATGCCAGTGATGGACGGCATTCAACTGCTGCAGGAGCTTCGGGAGCGGGAGATCCCTTGCGAAATTTTGTTGTTGACCGGGTATCAGGAATTTGAATATGCTCGAACTGCAATACGTTACGGCGTGAAGGATTACATTTGCAAACCAATCAACTATTTTGAGCTGGAGGAGACGGTTCGAGGGATTGCCAAGCAGATTCGCGAGAAGCGCAAAAACCTGAACAAGGAGCAGCGGCTGAACCAGGTGGTTGATCTAGCCAATGAAAACTTCCTCTTACATTCCTTGCTCGGACAAGAGACGGATGCGGAAGGGCTGTTGTGGGATGACGAGGATGGAAGTAAAGAGCAACGACGCTACGCCATGCTGCTCTTGGATTTGGAAGGTTATTCACACCGATCGATTGCCTGGACGCTCCATGAACGAAAAGCGTGGAATCTGCACATTAAGCATGTGTTGAAGGATGTTTTTGGCGAAGTATTACCCGGCTTAACCGTGCTGCAGATCCGGGAAGGAGAATGGTGCCTCGTGTTCCCATCCCCTTCAGGGGATCGGACCGTTGATGAGCAGGCATTGATGCCGGGCTTTGAGCGGATCCGACAGCTCATTCGCAGCAAGGAGGAGCTTCCTGTTCGGATGTGCATGGCGGCAGGACCTCATGGATTGCAGGAAATATCGCTGGTGTACCATCGCTTGCAGCATCGGTTGATTTTGGGAGCGGCGCAGGAAGGTTTCGTGAAGGCGGATGCGCTGCCAACGGACGATTTTGCTCCGGATCAGGACGCGATGGAAGTGCAATGGGGTTGGATCGAGCAGCTGGGAACCGGATTGCGCAACGGGAGCGGCGAGGTCTTGGAACGCATTGCCGGGGAATTGAAATCGTATATCGGAGGTCTGGATGAACGGCAGGCGTGTGCGGCGGAGAAGCTGATGCACTATTTGCTAATCCATTTGCTGCGTGAAATGCGCGAGCTGCAGATGCTCCCAGGGGAACAGGAAGAAGGGTTATGGAAGCGGCTGCGGGAGCCGATGAGTTTGAAGGAGCTGCTGTCCATTATCGTTTCGCTCATCGAGCATGCGCGCAGCTCCCTGTCCGCGAAGAAGTCCTCGGAACTGCTGATGATGTCTGCACAAAATTATATCCAGAACCATCTCGGCCGTGACTTTGGAATTGAAGACATCGCCGACTATCTGGGCATTAGCAGCAGTTACTTTTGCTTGCTCTTTAAGAATCATTTTGGCGAAACGTTTGTTGAGTATTTGACCAAACAGCGAATGGAAATGGCGAAATGCCTGCTGCGGACCAGCGAACGTTCGATCGCTCAAATCGGCAGCTCCATCGGTTATCAGGAACGGCGATATTTCACAAAGGTCTTTCAGAAGTACACCGGCATGACGCCGTCGGATTACCGACAGAAGGAATCAAACGTATCTTAAAACGAAATGGAGAATTCAACAAGGAGGACGGCTCGTGGACTTAACCGCATGGACGTTAGAGGAGAAAGTCGGGCAGTTATTTATTTGTGGATTCCATAGCTTGGTGCCGGACGAACAGATTCGGACGCTGGTGCAGCAGTATCATGTGGGCGGCGTCGTATATTTCCGCCGGAACATTGCTTCAGTGGAGCAGCTCGCTGAGCTGTCGCGGAGCTTGCAAAGCTTGCCGCGCAGCAAACCGGAGCTTCCACTGTTTATCTCGATCGATCAGGAAGGCGGGATGGTCGCTCGACTGGATCATGAAGGGATGAGCCGGATTCCCGGCAATATGGCGCTTGGGGCGGCGAATGACCCTGCGCTCACGGAGGAAGTGGCGCGGCTTGCAGCCAAGGAGATGCTGCAGCTCGGCATCAACTTCAACTTTGCGCCGTGCGTCGACGTCAATAACAATCCGGCCAATCCCGTGATCGGCGTCCGCTCGTTTGGGGAGCGGCCGGACCAGGTGGCCGTGCATGGCGCAGCGGCGGTTCGCGGTTATCAAGCCGAAGGCGTGATCGCGACGGCGAAGCACTTCCCCGGCCACGGGGATACAGCCGTGGATTCCCACCGCGGCTTAGCCAGCGTCCCGCACGGGAAGGAGCGGCTGTACCAGGTTGAGCTGGTCCCGTTCCGGGAGGCGATTGCCGAGGGCGTGGATGCGATCATGACGGCGCATGTGATCTTTCCGGCGTTTGAGCCGGAAGGGACGCCAGCCACATTGTCGCATCGGGTGCTGACCGGCTTGCTGCGAGAGGAGCTGGGCTACGGCGGGCTGATCGTCACCGATTGCCTGGAGATGCAGGCTATCGCGGGACATTATGGCATCGCCGAGGGTGCGGTGCAAGCGATTGAAGCCGGCGCGGATCTCGTGCTCGTGAGCCATACGCTGGCTGAACAGCGTGCGGCGATCGAGCGGGTGGCCGAAGCGGTGCGCAGCGGCCGGATCAGCGAGGCGCGCCTTGACCGCTCGCTCGAGCGCATCTTGGCGCTCAAGGCGATGCGGATCGGCAGTGCGGCGCAGGCGGAAGCCGCTGCAACCGCGACGACAGCGCCGCTGACGCCGGAGGCGGAGAGCGCTGCGCTGCTACGCCGAGCGGCTGAGCGCAGCGTGACGCTCGTGAAGGGAGCGGGCCGCTTGCCGCTCAAGAGCGACCAGCCGGTGCTGGTCGTCTGGCCGGAGCTGCGGCACCGCACCGAGGTCGATGAGCCAGCGGTGCATCAATATACGCTGGCGGACGCGCTGCGGCCGCGTCATGCTCAGGTGAGCATGACGGTCATTGGCACACAGCCCAGCGAAGAAGAGATTGCCGCGGTGCTGGAACAAAGTGAAGAGGTCGACCAAATCGTTGTGGCGACCTACACAGCGGAGGGAGAGATTCCTGAAGGCCAGCAGAAGCTCGTCCAGCGCCTTCAGCAGCTCCCGGGCAAACGTCTGATCGTCATATCTACGCGAAATCCTTATGACTTGAACGCCTTTCCTGAGATTGAGACCTATCTCTGCTTATATGAAAATCGTCCGTTTTCGTTGGATGCCGCAGCCAAGGTGCTGGTCGGTGAGCTGCAGCCGCAGGGAGTATTGCCCGTCTGCTTAAATCAGGATTAGTCCATCTTCTCATAGAAACGCCCGGGAGTGATTTCCGGGCGTTTTTTACGGGGATTTGTTAAAAATAAGTAAAATCGGCAACAAACGACGGAGTTTGTGGATATTTTGCGAATATTTTGTTTTTAATTGTAAGCAACTTTTCTTTTATCTATGCGTTTAATACAGTGTGAGTTAAAGGGAGAAACACAAAATGGGAGAGTAAGGGAGTTTAGGCATGAAATTTAAGAGATTGTTGATCACCACGATGTTGGTTGCATCGCAAGTAGCTATGGTGCTTCCAGCCAGCGCAGAGGAAATCGGGCAAGGAAACGGTCTGGAACCTTCGGCCGAAATGCAACAGCTAGATGTGAACGGGACAACAAACGATGGGGTACAGCCTGGCGATCTGCCTGCAGATCAAGGAACAACCGATGGAACGATAGGGGATACGGTTCCAGAAGACGGGCAGGAAGGGACGGGAAGCGGGGATGAGATGATCCCGCCAACTAGTCCGGTGACGCCGCCTGCAGACCCAAGCATGAGCCAAAGTAACTCCGGTCAACTGATTCTGATGGTGAACAGCAATAAGATGTATCAGAACGGGAAGGAATACCTTGCCCCATATCCGATGGAAGTGAAGGACGGCGTATCTTACATATCGATCCGGGCTATTGTGGAGCGTGCCGGATTCCAGCTGTCTTTTGACAATACTACAAAAGAAACGATCATTAAGCGGGGGAACGACGAACTGCGCTTTAAGCTGAATACGACTTATTATAAAGTTAACGGTGTGACGCAGACGATGCGGGGGAAATCCTATTCTGTGGAAAACAACTTCATGGTGCCGTTAACGGCGATCACGAAGGCGTTAAACATCTCGTATTCCTATGATGCGGCAGGCAAACGAATAATCGTGAATCTGAACACACTGCCGGTCGCTTCGTTTAGTATTGGCAACAATGAAGTGATTGCGGGCGAAACCCAGGTTCAATACATCACCAATGCGACCTCGCCTATCGGGCTTCCGATCGTGAACGAGGAATGGATTGGACGCCAGGATATCTTCATGACGCCGGGGGATTATACGGTGACTTACCGGGTGCAGGATTCCAGCGGCCAATGGAGCAATCCGTTTACGCTGACCATTCATGTAGACAAGCCGCATACTCCACCGGTGGCTAACTTTACGACGGACAAAGACACCTATAAAATGGGTGAATTAATTACGTATACAGATCTAAGTACGGATGAAGTTGGCATCACCGAGCGGATTTGGGAAAATAAAGAACTGGCGTTCTTTACTCCAGGTCAAATGACGATCCGCCTGAAGGTTGTCAATAAATTCGGCTTGTATTCGACCGTCGAGAAGACGATTACGATTACGAACGAGACGCTCTACACGCGGGACGAATTTAACAAGCTGTTCATTCCGGTTGGGGAAGAATATACGTTTGACGGAACCCAGGTCCCAAGCTGGGAGCGGATCCGATACGCATTCACATCGGATGCGGTCACATTGATCCGCAGCAACAGCCCGGAAACGGTATATTCTAAAGGGATTCTGTATAAGGAATCGGCGATTGGGAATACACGTTTCATGATCCATCACGCCAACTCGACCGGGATGCCGGTGAAAATGTACGTCATCGCGACGAACAACAATAGCGAGACGACCCGTTTGACTCAGAGCAATTTAGGCTTTGGCGGCCCAAGCAATTATGCAACGGCTGCGGGGAAAGCTTCGGTTGCGCGCTATTACGAATCGATGCAAACCGGCAGCAAATACAAGGATACTTGGTTTGCTCCAGGGGAAAGCAAGATCATCTTGAACGAGCTGAGCGCGACGGCGATGAAGCAAGGGGATGTCATCTCCCTGTTTGCGGATTTGTACAGCGACCATACCTTAAATTACACCGTCATTATGGTCGGTCAGGATCAAGATCCATTTAAGACGTTGCCTTATCTCAGCGTCTTAAAACCTGACATCCATAACCGTGGTACTTATACGGAAGCTACGCGCAATATTGTAGTGACCGACCTGATTGGCAATACGCCATCCCGTTTGCTTATCGGCGACAATTCCAGCGATCCGTTCTTGATTGGATGGGACGGTCCTACCGGGGAATATCGCATGAACGCCGGAAACTTTGGCGTCTTGTACAAGGTTAAGCTCTACCGCGTTGCGCCAAACACGCTGATCACGTTTAACCCGCGCGGCGGTCATTATATGGGCTCAATTATGGTCAACGGAGATATTGTAGGCTTACCTTCTTCCGGCTCACTCAGCGCACCTAACGAGAACGCGGTGTTGTTCCGGACCGGCGAGCGCGAGCAAACCGTAGACCTGGTGTTCACGGCAGCTCCGGGCAGCAACTTGTCCGTTAACCTGCTGTTCCAACAATTGCCGGAGAAGAAAAGCGAATAAACACGAACTGAACTTTAAGGCACGGCGCGGAAGCGCCGTGTTTTTTTTCGTCCAAAATCGGAAGATTCTCCATCAAATTGAGAATGAAATCAATTGTGTGAATTCGCGTTCTCCTGTAAGTTGAAAGAAAGCAGGGAAGAAGGAGGGGGTAACTGTGAACCATCTGAAGGTGATGATCGTCGATGATGAAATATTGGCCATCGAACACTTGAAGCGTTTAATTCGTTGGGAAGAGCTGGGGTTTAAGGTGACCGGAGAAACTGTTCATCCGCGGAAGGGGTTGGAATTGGCGGCTAAGCTGAAACCGGATCTCATTTTTGTGGATATTCGGATGCCTGGCATGGATGGCTTGATCCTAAGCGAGAGGCTGGCGGAAGCCGGCAGTCAAGCCAAGATCGTAATTCTTACCTCCTATAAGGAATTCGAATATGTTAAGCAATCGCTGCGGATTGGTGTCCATGATTACTGGGTCAAGCACGAATTAACGCCGGAGACCTTAACGCTGGAGCTGGAGAAGCTGAAGGATACGATCAATAAGGATAAGGCCATGCAAAGAAAAATGAGCAAGACATTGCTTGAGCAGGTGAAGGCAGGCAAAGAACTTTCTCACGAAGAATTGAAAGCGCTTGCTAATTATATGGCCTTGTTTGGATCCCAATATGTGTACATCGCTATCGAGTTGGATACCCCTTATCCGGTTGTGGGGCGGCCTGTAGTTCCACAAGATGCGGGGATTCAAATGTCATGGGAGGCTATGGACCGAGCGGAATACCGCTGGATTGAGACGTTTACGACCATTGCGGCGGGAGGAACCCGGATTGGGGTTTTGCTTGGATTTGACGGGATGGTCAGCCGGAGACAACAGCATGAGGAACTTTTTCAGAGGAGCACGCATTTGAAACAAAGGTTTTCCGAGCAGATTGCTTCTAGTGGGAGAACGGTATCTGCTGCGTGCTCAACCGTGTTTCAGGAGGTAACTGAGCTGTTTGCTGCCGCGACGTGGGCGGAGAAGGCGTTGGACCTGCGTATTTTTACCGGGATGGACAGCGTGATTATGTTTACCGAAGACAAGGAAGACACTGTCTTTGCATTGGAGGCCATAGAGACCGATTGGGCAGCGTGGACCCAGCAACTCCATCATGGTGTTGAGGCGCATCGCCTTGCCGAAATTGAAGAGGAGATCGACAACATGTTTACCCGTGTCAAGAAAATGGCCCGCCTTGATAAATTGCGAATCGTTTGCAACGAATTGTCCAAGGAACTGGATCAGCTTCGCACGAGCAAGGGAAAGCCGCCCTTTCGCGATGAACCATACAGGGAGATTGAAGGCTCGGATGAGTGGACATCGGTGACCGGCATTGCGCGTTGGTTTAAAAACCAGTTCCGAGCTGTGATGGAGGACGAGCACGGGGATGTCTATTCAGCGAAGGTCAGGAAAGCGATCCAATATATTCACCGACATTATGCCAAAGATTTAAGCGCCGAACAAATTGCTGAGCATCTTGCCATCAGCGGCGATCATTTGCGACATTGCTTCAAAAACGAAACCGGCCGTACAATCCTGGACTATATAACGGAGGTCCGCATGGAGAAAGCCAAGCGTTGTTTGGCGACAGGACAATACAAGCTGTATGAGGTGGCGGAAAAAGTGGGATACCGCAACAGCCATTATTTCAGTAAAGTGTTTCAACGAGTGACTGGACAGCATCCGCTGGAGTATTCGGAAAGGAAGCAAGTTCACCATGAGTAACTTATCCGGATTTAAAATGCGTGCTCGGATCCGCACCAAAATTATTGCCGTATGCGCTCTGATCCTGTCCTCGTCCTTACTCATCAGCAGTTGGGTCACTTATTCGTATGTTAAGGATATTATGCGGGAACAAGCCGTTCGAGATAATACGACGAAGCTGGAACAGACGTCTTCATTCATCAATCGGATGCAAGAGCAATTACGTGAAACCGCGGAATATATCATCAGCGACTCCGAGATGAATGCGTTGATGGTCAAGGATCCATACGATACGTACGAGCAAAGTTACTTCAAGAAAAATAAGGTTCGAGAGAAGCTGAAGCTGTTTCCCATGATGAATTCCAGCTTGTTAAATGTGATGATTATTCGGCCGGACGGCGAGGTGTTTTCTAATTACCAAGGGTATGACAGCTACTATAAAGAGTATCTGAATCAGGCTTGGTTTGCCGCTTACCGGATGGGGCGCAGCGAATCGCGTTTTTCCGATCCCCATGATTTTATTTTTCTCAACCGTCGGCAGCAGGTGATTAGTTATGTTGTGGATTACAGGAACTTTAAGGACGATGGTGACGAACGGTATTACCTTGTGCTGGATTTCAATCAAAAAGATCTCGCGAGCTTATTTGAACAGAGCAACAAGGATTTTGAACGACTGCTTCTATTAAATCAAAACGGCGTTCCATTGTTCGACAGCAACCCTGAAGTGACACCTTGGACCGATAGCGATTCGCAAGGGGGAAAATATATCGAAATTGTTGACGATACCGTAGGGGAGAGATGGCAACAAGTTGCGGTGATCTCCAAATCACGCTTGTACGAGCGGATTAACAAGTTGTTGCTTTTTTACACGCTGATTGTGGCGGTAAGCCTCATCGTGGTGATGATGATTCTGCTTCCTCTGCTCGTGCAACTGACCCGGCCGATCTCGAAGCTGGTTCGAGCGATGAAACGAGTGTCCGCAGGCGATTTGAACACTGAATTGCAGATCCGGAGCGGAGATGAAATGGAACTGCTGGGGCTTGGATTTAACCGAATGATGAAGGATTTGAAATCATTGATCGAATCGCATGTGCAGGAACAGAAGGAAAAACGGAACATGCAGATCCAGCTGTTGTTGTCCCAGATGAACCCCCATTTTATATATAACACGTTAAACACTGTGATTTATTTAGCCCATGCTGGGCGAACGAAGGAGGTGGCCGACATGACCGCCTCATTAATCTATCTTTTGCAAAACACGATCAAAATCGGCGATGATGCCTGGTTCACGACCCTGGAGGATGAAATCGAATTGGTGAAAAAATACGCCGCCATCCAGGACTGCCGTTATCCCGGACGGTTTCGGATCGAATGGGACATTCAAGAGGAGCTGCTGCCCTGCATGGTCCTCAGGATGATGCTGCAGCCGCTTATTGAAAACGCGCTATATCATGGGATTTTCCCCTCCGAACGGGACGGTTGGATTAGGATCTCTGCTCGAAGATCGGATCGGTTTATCGAGGTATCTGTCATCGACAATGGTATCGGTATCCGCAAAGACCTAAAGGTCCCCCCCATCCAGAATGGCTCCACAGGAATCGGACTTTCTAATATTCGTGAACGATTGAATTTTCATTATGGTCCGCCGGCCAGCCTCGAGATTAAGAGCTTTCCGGGCGAAGGAACGGAAGTGCGGATACGTCTCCCTTTCACGATTGAGGACGGGGACTCCACTGCGGAAGACAGCCGATTTATGCGTAAAATAACCGGGTTGTGAGATTTTAACCCCATTGCCAGCGATGATAAGATCGCACTGTAAGCGGATACAAAAAGAATGTGGGAGGGGTTAATTTGAAGAACAGACGTCTGAAAAAGAGTTGGGTGACGCTCTTGGTGTTGGCGATGATGATCACGGCGATATTGGCGGGTTGTGCGAAGAACGATTCTGCCGCCAATCGGAACACAAGTGAGCCGTCGTCGAATTCAGGTGGCACTTCCGCCAACGCCGAAGGGGAAGCTCCGACGCTCGGCGGGATCCCCACAAACATCGAAGGTGAAATCGTCGTATGGGACTGGGATGAAGCCTTCCTGACCACGATGGTGCCGGAATTTAACAAAGTCTTCCCGAATGTCAAAGTGAAGTACACCGTCGTTAACAATAACGACTACATGCAGAAGCTGCAAAGCGGGATTGCATCCGGCTCCGAGGTGCCTGATGTCATATTGGGCGAAATGAACTTCCGCGGACAGTTGTTTGATCTTGATGTGCTCGACAATCTAGAGCAAGCTCCTTATCACTTCTCCAAGGACCAACTGCTCGATTATTTACCGCCGCTTCTTTCGAATACCAAAGGCGAGCTGGTGGGCGTCGATCAATCGATTACACCGGCTGGACTCGGATACCGGAGAGATCTGGCCAAGGAATACCTGGGCACCGACGATCCAAACGAATTGTCTACGCTGTTGCCGGATTGGAATGCCTTCATCCAAAAAGGAATTGAAGTCAAAGAAAAGAGCGGTGGTGCGGTGACGATGATCGCCAGTTTCGACGACGCTTACCGCGTGTTGAAAGGGCAGACCGAACAGCCATACATCAATGGATCCACAATTGAGTTAACGGAGCGAATGAAGGTACCGTTCGAAAAGCTGTTCGCCATGCGAGATGCCGGGATTCTTGGTAAATACGAGGGGTATACCCCGGGATGGAACGCGTCGTTTGCAAAAGGCGATAATATTTTCTACCCGATGGCGCCGTGGAGTCCCAAATGGAATGTGCAGGCTAATGATCCAGACGGCATCGGGCGATGGGGCTTGATGGCCGCGCCGGAAGGCGGCTTTACGTACGGAGGAACTTCTGTCAGCGTCTATAAGAACAGCAAGAACAAGGAAGCGGCTTGGGCTTACATTTACTTCTGTTATTTGTCCTCTGAAGGAATGGAGACGAATTACAAGAAGCTGGGAAATATGCCGGGGATCAAGAGCTTCTTCGATGAGCATCGCGATTGGCTTGAAGCCGGAACGGAGCTCGATCAGTTCTTTAATCAAAACCTGAGCTTGACGTTCTACGACGATATCGTGCCAGAAGTGACGGGGTCGACCCAAACGAAATATGATTCGATTGTGCAGACGGCATTTAACTCGTTATTCCCGCTATGGATGAAGGATACGAGCATCGGTGTAGACGGCGCTCTGGAGCAATTCAAGGAAGCCGTCAAAAATCAGGCCCCTGAGGCAACGATTAACTAATCGGGAGAATCGCCGGGGTGAGAGAACATCCTGTTTCTCACCCCAATCGATTCCTGAAAGGGGGACCTACTAGGATGAATGCCCAAACGGTCGTTAACAGCAAGCCGAGGAAGCGGCTTGGTCTTCGGCTGTGGCCCTACTTGTTTTCGCTTCCGTTCGTGCTTTTGTACTTGGCGTTTCAGTTTTATCCGGTCATCTATTCGTTTTTCCTCAGTTTTCACGAGTGGAATGGTGTCAGCGAGAAACGGTTTGTTGGTTTCACCAACTATGTGACGCTGTTTACAAAAGATCCGTTGTTTTACAAATCGATTTTCAACACGGTTGTCATCATGCTGATGTCGTTACCGACCTTGATCTTTACCGGCATGCTGTTGGCTTATCTCATTTTTAACATGGTCAAAGGGCGAATGCTGTTTCAAACGGCGAACTTTCTGCCATATATTACGACGCCTGTTGCTATTGGCTTTATTTTCTCTTTTATGTTCGACTGGCAGACCGGGATCATCAACGCCTTATTCGTAAAGATGGGCTTGCTTCAGGAAGGGATTTACTGGTTACAGGACCCCTGGCTGTCCCGAATCATCATTGCGATTATGATCGTGTGGCGAAATTTAGGTTACTTTATCGCGATCTATTTGGCGGGGATGACGGCCATTTCCCAAGATGTCTACGAGGCAGCGAAGGTGGATGGAGCTACAGCATTTCATACCTTTACGCGCATCACGCTGCCGCTGCTCCGAAATATCTCTGTGTTCCTCATTGTCACTTCGATTATCGGAAGCCTGCAGTTGTTTGACGAGCCGAAGCTGCTGTACGGCGGCTGGACGGCGAGCCAGGTCGGCGGTCCAGACAACGCGGCGCTGACGATCATTTGGAAGTTCGTCAACGATTCGTTTATGAATGTTCGTTTTGGATATGGTGCGACGATCGCTTATGCGTTGTTCATGCTGATCGTTGTGTTCTCCATCGTCAGCTATAAGATCTCCATGGGGAAGGGGGACCAGGAATGAAGGTCGTAAAATGGGGGTTTCTCAGCATAGTTACCCTCGTATCGCTGTTCCCTTTTTATGTGATGTTGATGATGTCGACGTATTATTCTGAAGATATTTTCAAAGGCTTGCCGTTGATTCCTTCCGACTATTTGTTGGAGAACTTGAAAACTGTGTTTAAGACCAACTTCGTGCAGGTTTACTTGAACAGTATGATCGTTTCGGTGTCCGCAGTGGTTATCGGTGTCTTCACGGCTACGATGATCGGTTATGCGGTCGCTAAATACCAATTTAAGTTGAGGAATTTTCTTCGCTATTTCATTATCATTACGATGATGGTCCCCAGCCAGGTTGGGTTGATCGGTTACGTTATCGAGATGCGTACACTGGGGTTTGGCAACACGCTTCTCTCCGTCATTCTGGTTTGGAGCGCATGGTCGTTTGGCGCCTTTTTCATGGTGCAGTTTATCAAGGATACGGTACCCAATGAAGTCATCGAGTGCGCGAGAATTGACGGGGCCTCGGAGCCGCGGATCTTCTTTAACATCGTTATTCCGTTAGTTAAGCCGGGACTGGCTACGTTGTCGACGCTGGTGTTTCTTTGGTCATGGAACAACTACTTGCTGCCGTTAGTGACGATCAATAACAGTGAAAACTATACGATCCCGCTGTTTGTTTCAACGTTAGGATTTGTCCACCGGACCGATTATGGCGCTCGGATGGCGGCGCTGGGGTTGTCGACTTTGCCTGTTCTCATCATCTTCCTGTTTGGCAGCCGCTCATTCATTAAAGGGATTACTTCAGGGGCCGTGAAAGGATAAGAGCTAAACGGAACCGCCGAAATCAAGCTTCTAAATTTAAGAGGTTTTAAGAGGTGAATCGCATGAACAAGATCAGCGCGCATCTTCCCCGCAAACTAACGATTACGATGTGGGATTTCTCTTGGTATACGATGACGATGCCGGGGGAACCGTTTCACGATCTGGAGCAGTGCTTCAAGGAGGCGGTGGAAAGGGGCTACAATACGATTCGAATCTGTGCGATGCCATTCCTGCTATTTACGGCAGACGGCCCGCGTCCTGGCCGATTAGCCTTCTCCAATCTTGGTCAAGTGGGAGTGAGGACACGCTGGTATAACTGCAAAGGCGGCGCGGAAATCGACGGTCATCAGCATTTATTAAATCTGTTTCGTCTGGCGAAGCAATACGACATGTTGATCATCCTCTCTTCTTGGGAGTATCAACAGAGCCCCAGCTTCTTGAGAACACCGGAGCTATTTGAAGCGCTGCAGGCGATTCCGCCGCAGGAGCGATTCATGGCTTTGGCTCGGTCGATGGATCAGTTAATTCATTTCGTCAAATCAGCCGGACTCGGAGACCGTATCGCTTACGTGGAACTGCACAACGAGATCGAGTTTGGACGGTTGAGTCAGATGGCGTTGGAGGCGGGCATCTCGTCCCGGCAGCTAGGCAAGCTGATCCGCTATACGAAGTCCTATGTGGAGGAGGCACTTGCCTATTTACAGGAACAGCATGCCGATCTTCGGATCACCGGCTGCTACACGCTGAACGAGCCCTATTCCAAAGACTGTGTTCCGGATAACGAGCAGGTTGCCCATTTTCACATGTATATTAACGGTGTACTGCAGCAGTTGATGGAGGAGACGGGGATCCGTAACCCGGATCTTGAATTTCCCAATGCTTTGGTGCAATCTTTACTAAGAGATGACGCTCCGCCGTTCGAGGACTATAGGCTGCCCGATGGTGAGGAATGGCGAATGCATGAAAATCCGGTTGGCCTTAAGCTGATGTACGTCCATGACTGGTGCGACCCGGTGAAATGGGATTTATACTTGTATGAGCATTACGGCGCACATAAGCAGGCGATGCTGCAGAAGGTGGACGAACGGTTTCAGGAAACCGCGGATTGGGCAGAGAAGCACGACATTCCGGTTGTTATAGGCGAAGGATATGTCGGCTATACGCCGCTGTTCGCCCAATTTGAGGAAGGTCCGATCGGCAAAGCTATTGCGGAATACGCCATACGAAAAGGGATGGAGCACGGCTTTTGGGGCATGGTGCTCTGCTCCAATTGCGCTCCTCATCATCCCTTTTGGTCCGACGTCGCTTGGCAGCAGAAGTGGAACCGGTTTATTTTAAACAGTTGACATGGATGGTATCGCCCTTTTGCCTTCTTAAAGGTAAAGGGGCTTTTACGTTTGTGGAGTTGGATCCCGTCGAATTGACGATGCACTGAATTTGGGGCATTATTAGAAGAGACGCATGGAACGAAGGTGCAGACGGGAGGAATGTCACATGCTGTCGACCGAGGAGATTATAAAAGTGATGTCCAGCCGGGGACTGCGGATTACCGACCAACGCAAAAGCTTGGCCAAACTGTTCGCTGAGCGGGACGGGTATTTGACCCCTAAGGACGTCTATGAATATATGGGTAAGGAATACAGCGGCCTTAGCTTTGATACCGTGTACCGGAACCTCCGGGTGATGGAGGAGCTGGGGGTGTTGGAGCAGGTCGTATTTGAGGACGGTTTGAAGTTCCGAGCCAGCTGCAGCAGTGAAGGGCATCATCACCATCATATGATCTGCTTGCAATGCGAGAAGACGTATCCGATTCATTTCTGCCCGATGCCGCTGACCGATGCGCCGGAGCAGTTCCAGGTTGTGAAGCATAAGTTTGAGGTATTTGGGTATTGCAAAAATTGCCGGCCGGACGGCAAGCCGCAGGATGCCGCGCCGGAGCAACACGAGGTGCACTGAGATGGGGCTCGTCCGCAAAACGTTTCAGGCGCCGATCCACGTGTACCGCAAGTTTATTTCGCCGCTCAAGCCGCCAACCTGCAGGTTTTATCCGACCTGCTCGGCATATGCTTTGGAGGCGATTGAGGTCCATGGCCCGCTGAAAGGGTCTTGGCTGGCGGCCAAACGGATCGTGAAATGCCAGCCGTTTCATCCGGGCGGTTATGATCCGGTTCCCCCTAAGGTAGAGAAGAAGCGCGGGGGAGAGCAAGGCACGCCTCCGCTGAGCGGCGGACAAGCCTAATCGCATTTGTGCGAGACCAACTCCAGCGCGGCTTGACACGGTTTGGAAATTTTTTTAATATAAAGTTTGAAATGAACAACCTCAACCTCAATACTTTCCAGTGAACGGATGAGTACAAGGATTGGATCCAGCCACAGAGAGCCGGGGGAGCTGCAAACCGGTCTGGAGCGTCTTTGGAATATGGTCCGGGAGGAACCGTCTTTGAGCCGAGCAGCGTGCGCTTTATGCGCAGCGCTTCGGTAAGGAGATGGCGTAGAGTCCGGCGTTAACGGACGGTCGAATTTCGACCAACGGAGCCCGCAGCCTGTGAAGGAGCGGGGAAATTGGGTGGTAACGCGTGAGAACTCTCCCGCCCCATATGGGGCGGGAGTTTTTTTGTTGTATTTGTCATGAAATAAAAGGAGATGAATCGCGATGTCCAACAAACCAACATTTTACATTACGTCGCCGATCTATTATCCAAGCGATAAGCTGCATATCGGCCATGCCTATACGACGGTGGCGGGGGATGCCATGGCGCGGTACAAGCGGCTGCGCGGCTTTGATGTCCGCTATTTGACGGGGACGGATGAGCACGGACAGAAGATCGAGCAGAAAGCGAAGGAAAAAGGCCAAACCCCGCAGCAGTTCGTAGACGGGATCGTGGCGGGGATCAAGCAGCTGTGGGAGAAGCTGGACATTTCCTACGATGACTTTATCCGCACAACGGAGCCGCGGCATAAGCAGGTCGTGGAGGCGATTTTTGACCGTTTGCTGAAGCAAGGGGATATTTACAAAGGGGAATATGAAGGCTGGTACAGCATTCCTGACGAGACGTATTATACGGAATCGCAGCTGGTGGATGTCATCCGCAATGAAAAAGGCGAAGTGATCGGCGGGAAAAGCCCGGAGAGCGGCCATGCGGTAGAGCTGGTGAAGGAAGAGTGTTATTTCTTCCGGATGAGCAAGTATGTGGATCGTTTGCTGAAGTTCTATGAGGAAAACCCCGACTTCATTCAGCCGGAGTCCCGCAAGAATGAGATGATCAACAACTTCATCAAGCCGGGGCTGGAGGATTTGGCCGTCTCGCGCACAACGTTCGACTGGGGCGTGAAGGTCAAAGGCGATCCGAAGCATGTCGTGTACGTGTGGATCGATGCGTTGTCCAACTACATCACGGCCCTTGGTTACGGCACGGACAATCAAGAGCTGTTTGAGCGGTATTGGCCGGCAGACGTTCATCTCGTGGGGAAAGAAATCGTGCGCTTCCATACGATTTACTGGCCGATTATGCTGATGGCGCTGGGGCTGCCGCTGCCGAAGAAGGTGTTTGGCCATGGCTGGCTCTTGATGAAGGGCGGGAAAATGTCCAAATCCAAGGGCAACGTCGTGGATCCAAACGTGCTGATCGACCGTTACGGGCTTGATGCTACCCGGTATTATTTGCTGCGTGAGGTGCCGTTCGGTTCGGACGGTTCGTTTACGCCGGAAAGCTTCGTACAGCGGGTGAACTCCGATCTGGCTAATGACCTTGGTAACTTGCTGAACCGTACCGTGGCGATGGTAGAGAAGTATTTTGGCGGCGAGGTGCCGGCTTATGAGCCAAACGCCACGGCGTTTGATGCGGAGCTGGAGCAAGCGGCGCTGGATACGGTCCGCAAGGTAGAGGAGGTTATGGAGAACATGGGGTTCTCCGTGGCGCTCACCCATATTGGGGCGTTTATCAGCCGAACGAACAAATACATCGATGAGACGCAGCCGTGGGTGCTGGCCAAAGATGAAGCGAAGAAAGGCGAGCTCGCTTCGGTCATGGCGCATCTGGCCGAGTCGCTGCGCATCGCCTCGATCCTGTTGCAGCCGTTCCTGACACAGGCGCCGGCGAAGATCTGGGCGCAGCTCGGCATCGCTCCCGGGGAGCTCACGACCTGGGAGAGCGCCAAGACGTTTGGCCTGATCCCGGCCGGAACGAAGCTCGTCAAAGGCGAGCCGATCTTCCCGCGGCTCGACGCAGAGCAGGAAATCGAGTTTATTTCGAACTCGATGACCGGGGGTACGCCGGCTGCCGCCCCGGCTGCCGCTTCGGCGTCGACGCCGGCACCGGCAGTGGAGAAGCCGGAGCCGAAGGACGAAATCGGCATTGACGATTTCGCGAAGGTAGAGCTGCGGGTTGCGCAGGTGCTTGCCTGCGAGCCGGTGCCGAAGGCCGACAAGCTGCTGAAGCTGCAGCTGGATCTGGGCTATGAGCAGCGCCAGGTTGTGTCCGGTATCGCCAAGTTCTATAAGCCGGAGGAGCTGGTTGGACGCAAAGTGATTTGCGTGACGAACCTGAAGCCGGTGAAGCTGCGCGGCGAGCTGTCGCAGGGCATGATCCTTGCCGCTTCGCAAGGTGATCAGCTAACGCTGGCCACGGTGCCGGATACGATGCCAAACGGTGCGATCGTAAAATAATCAGACGGATAAGCGATGACTTGCGGTATGCTCACCGCAAGTCATCCAGGCCGCCAGAGGAACCTTCCTCTGGCGGTTTTGTTTGTTGTGCACAACTTATAGGAAGAATAATAGAGGTTGACATTCCAAGAGGAGGGCCCTATAATCCTTGTTGGTAATCATTACGATTAAGAGAGGGAGTCATGATGTTTATACATAGATTCAAGCGAGGCTTCGTCGCAGCGGCAATGTTGCTTACGCTCCTGCTGGTTCTAGCTGGCTGCGGGAAGAACGGAAGCAGCGGGACAATCGTTGAGGGCAAGGTGAACGTAATCACTAGCTTTTATCCGATCTATGAATTTGCCAAGGCGATTGGCGGCGAAGAAGCGAATGTCATCAACTTGCTGCCGACCGGCGTTGAGCCGCATGATTGGACGCCGCGCAGTCAGGATATTTTAAATGCATCGAAAGCTCAGCTGTTTTTGTATAACGGCGCAGGGTTGGAGGGCTGGGTCCCGAACTTTCTGAAAGGCTTAGGTGCCGATGCCAAAGTGAAAACGGTGGAGATCAGCCATGGCATTGATTTGATCGAAGCCGAGGGCGATGATGGTCACGGGCATGGCGAGGAAGCCGAACATGGGGAAGCACACTCGGACCATGATGAGGAAACGGAGCCTCACCATGTAGATCCGCACACCTGGGTCAGTCCGAAATCGGCGATGATCATGGCCGAGAATATTAAGAACAGCTATATTGAGGTCGATCCGCAGCACCAAGCGGCTTATGAGTCGCGGTATCAGGAGCTGCTGAGTCAGCTGCAGGCGCTAGATGCTAAGTTTATGGAGCAGCTATCCTCATTGCCGAAGAAGGAAATCGTTGTTTCTCACCAAGCTTTTGGCTATTTGTGCCGGGACTATGGATTAACCCAACATGCGATTATGGGGCTGTCGCCGGAGGCTGAGCCGCGGGCTCAAGATTTAGTGGCCTTGTCAAAGCTGGTGAAGGAGAAGGGCATTCGTTATATCTTTTTCGAAGAGCTTGTCTCGGATAAATTGGCCAAAACGCTGGCTTCTGAAGCCGGTGTGGAGACGCTGGTCCTTAATCCGGTTGAAGGCTTGACGAAAGCCCAGGCTCAGGCCGGCGACAATTATTTTACGTTGATGGAGAAAAATTTGCAAAATCTGATTCAAGCTCTACAATAAGAAGAAACTATATGTACCGGAAGGACGCTAAATAAATGAAATCCGACGCAACTACGGCACAGGATGCCGTTTGTCATGATAGTGTAATCGAGCTTGACCACGTTTCCTTCGCGTACCAGGAACAACAAGTGATCTCCGACTTCAGCTTTGCGGTTCGCGAGCGGGATTTTGTTGGCGTGATTGGTTCCAACGGGGCGGGGAAGACCACACTGCTGCGGATGATGGTGGGTCTGCTGCAGCCTACCGAAGGGGAAATTCGCTTGTTCGGCGAGCCGATCCGGCGCTTCCGCGATTGGGGGCGGATCGGCTATGTGCCGCAGAAGAACGCCTTCAATCCTCTGTTTCCGGCGACGGTACGCGAAGTGGTGTTGTCCGGTCTCTACAATAACAGGAAGCTGTTCCGCCGAATTGGTCGTGAGGATCAGCGGATGTGTGATGATGCGCTGGAAGTGATGCGGATCGGGGATATCCAGCATAAGCGCATCGGTCAGCTGTCCGGCGGCCAACAGCAACGGGTATTTTTGGCGCGGGCGCTTGTGAACAAGCCCGATTTGCTCGTTTTGGACGAACCTACTGTCGGCATTGACGCCCAGACGCAAGCCGACTTTTTTGAATTGATTTTTCATATGCACGCCCACCATCACATGACGTTTCTGATGGTCTCCCATGATATCGGCATGATTGAAGGGAAGCTGGGGCAGGAACCCCGCAAGCAATGCGGGGCAATTAAATTTTACGTGCGCCACTCGCACGAGCAGGACTGCGCGATCCCGGATCTGCAGCATTCGTTGGTTTAGGAGTTGTTTATTTTGGAGATATTGTCCGCTGATTTTTTTCAAAGAGCGCTGGCCGGCGGCCTGCTGATCGGGTTGACCGCACCTTTGATCGGAATCTTTCTGGTGCTGCGTCGTCTTTCGATGATTGGTGATACGCTGGCTCATGTGACCATCGCCGGGGTGGCGTTAGGGTTCTTGCTTGGGGTCTACCCCGTGGGGGTTGGCCTTGCTTTTGCGGTCGTCGCCTCGTTTGCAATTGAAAAGCTGCGTAAAGCGTACCGAGGTTATGCCGAACTGTCGATTGCTATTATCATGTCAGGCGGGGTTGCACTAGCCTCTCTGTTCTTTACGCTGGGGATGGGTTACAATACGGATGTGGTCAGCTATCTGTTTGGCAGCATTTATACGCTGGATACAACAGATTTATATGTAACTTTTGGCGTCACCCTGGTGGTGGTGATCGTTGTCGTTGCCTTTTTCAAGGAATTTTTCCTGCTAACTTTTGAAGAAGATGCCGCTTCAGTAAGCGGGATTCCGGTGAAGCTGTTGAATCTGCTGCTGACGGTGATGACGGCACTCGTCATCAGCACCGCCATCAAAATCGTTGGCGCCTTGCTCGTTTCGGCGCTGCTGACGATTCCTGCGGCCTGCAGCCTGCTCATCGCCCGCAGCTTTAAAATGTCCGTGATATTCTCCGTCGTCATTGCGGAAATCGCGGTGATCGCCGGGTTGATTGTGGCGGGGGTCTGGAATTTGGCTCCGGGTGCGACGATTGTATTGCTGCTGATCTGCATGCTGATACTTACTTTGCTGGGCAAACGGGGATTTTCTGCCTAGCCCGCAAGGGTACATAGGGGGTACTTATGGCTGACATCCATCTCGGGATTGCCTTCGGCGCGGGGGTTGCTTCCTTTATTTCGCCTTGCTGCCTGCCTTTATATCCGTCTTACCTGTCCTATATTACCGGGATGTCCGTGCAGCAATTGAAGACGGAGCAAAGCAAACGGGACGTTCGCTTCCGGACGATGACGCATACGCTGGCGTTCATCCTCGGCTTCTCTGTTGTGTTCTATACATTGGGCTTTGGCGCTGGACTGTTTGGCGAATTTTTTAATCAATATCGCGGGCTCATTCGGCAATTATCCGCCATTTTGATCATTTGTATGGGTTTGTTTCTGATGGGGATCTTCCAGCCGCAGTTTTTACTCAGGGAACGGAAGATGAATTTGAAATTCAAACCGGCCGGATACATCGGTTCGTTTATTTTTGGCATCGGCTTCTCCGCGGGCTGGTCGCCCTGCGTTGGCCCGATTCTGGCGGCGATTATCGCCTTAGCCGTTACGGAGCCGGGAACCTGGATTGGACTGATCACCGCCTATACTCTTGGGTTTGCCTTGCCTTTTTTTATCTTGGCGTTCTTTATCGGATCAACCAAATGGATTCTCCGTTATTCTGCCATAATGATGAAGATCGGCGGCGCGCTGATGCTGCTGATGGGCGTATTGCTGTTCACAAACCGTATGGCGCAAATCACGATTTGGCTGCAGCAAATTACGCCTGAATGGTTGAAGTTCTAGGGGAAGACGAAGGAAAGTGTGCCGATGCGCACTTGCCAACGGACAATCATAACATGTATCATTAACAGAGTAATGTTTAACATGCGTACAGGTTTGTCCGCGTCAACTCATGGAAAAGAGGGAATCGATAGATGCCAACGCCCAGTATGGAAGATTATTTGGAGCGTATTTACAAACTGATCGACGAGAAAGGATACGCCCGCGTGTCCGATATCGCGGAAGGTTTGGAGGTTCATCCTTCCTCCGTTACGAAGATGATTCAGAAATTGGACAAGGATGAATACTTGATCTACGAGAAATATCGGGGCCTTGTCCTGACCAATAAAGGGAAGAAAATCGGGAAACGGCTCGTAGACCGGCATCACTTGCTGGAGGAGTTTCTTGGGATGATCGGCGTTGATCACGAGAACATCTATAAAGACGTTGAAGGAATCGAACATCATTTGAGCTGGGATTCGATCACGCGTATTGCGACGCTTGTGGAATATTTCAAACGGGACAGCAATCGAATTCGCGACCTGGAGAAGGTCCATCAGGAACTGATCAACGAATCCTAGAAGAAGCATCTGTCTTTTCAGAGAAGGCAGATGCTTCTTTCTTTTTGTCCGAAGGGCGCAACTCTTGACCTCCGCATGACGTTTAAGAAAGTAGCACGGTTCGTCCGTACATAACGATGATGTGGAGGATACTGATGAAATTTTGCAAATGGTTTATTCCTATTCTAGTGTTGCTCATCTTATGGCCTTATTCCGGGAATACGCCGGCGGCCGCAGCCGCAACCGACATTCGGATTGTTTTAGATGGTGAGGTGTTATCCACCGATGCTTCGCCATACATTAAGCCTGGGGCGAATGTCACCATGGTTCCGCTTCGGGTGATCAGTGAGAACCTGGGAGCCCAGGTAGCCTGGTCCCAAGTTGATAAAACCGCGACGATTCAAAAAGACGGCACTACCCTCGTGCTGACGTTAGGTTCTCCTGCAGTCCAAGTTGACGGGAGCACGATCAACCTGGAAGCTTCTGTGGAAATCAGCTCCGGCCGGACGATGGTGCCGTTGCGTTTTGTCAGCGAACAGCTTGGCATTTCCGTGAATTGGAATCAGCTGACCCGTACGATCACACTGTCGAGCGGCTCCGAAGTAACTCAGCCGGAACCAGGTGCAGGCGGGGAGGACCCGCAAACCGATCTGCCTCAGCCGCCGGTTGTGGATACATCGAATGGGTTGCGCGGTGTTTGGGTATCCACGGTTTCTAATCTCGACTGGCCGAGCAAAAGCTCGTACGGCAAGGTAGATGCCCAGAAAGCCGAATACGTCCAACTGTTAGACGAAGTGCAAGCGATGGGAATGAACGCAGTGTTCGTTCAGGTGCGGCCGTCTGCGGACGCGATTTATCCGTCGTCCCTGGTGCCGTGGTCCTCTTATTTGACGGGAACCGCCGGCAAGGATCCGGGATACGACCCACTCCAGTTCCTGATCGAAGAGACGCACCGTCGCGGCATGGAATTCCACGCTTGGTTCAATCCGTTCCGTGCCAGCACAGGCAGTGATGCCAGCAAGCTTCCGGCGAATCATGTCGCCAACCAACATCCAGAATGGATCGTGAAGTTTGACGGCAAGCTGTATATTAATCCAGGGATTCCGGAAGCCCGTGAACATGTGATTAAAGCGATTATGGAAGTTGTGAACGGATACGATATTGACGGAGTTCATTTGGACGATTATTTCTATCCGACCGGGGAGACGGCCTCGAAGAAGTTCTCGGATGATGCTGCATTTAAGTCTTACAACTCCAAGAAAATAGCCACGAAAGGCGACTGGCGCCGGGACAATATCAATCAGTTCGTTCAGAAATTAGGCCAACGGATTGAAGCGTCTAAGCCGAATGTTTCTTTTGGTATCAGCCCTTACGGAGTTTGGCGGAACAAGTCAACCGATTTGACCGGCTCGGATACGAAAGCCAGCGTTACGGCATACGACAGCACCTATGCCGACGTTCGGACCTGGATTAAGAATGAGTGGATCGATTATGTCGCTCCCCAACTGTACTGGAGCATGACGCGCAAGGAGGTTCGTTATGACCTGCTTGCCGATTGGTGGGCCGGGGAGGTAAGAGGGACGAACGTGAAACTGTACATCGGTCATGCGCCGTATAAGCTGGGAACGCCGGAGATCGGCTGGTCCACCGCGCAGGAAATCATCAATCAGCTCGAATACAACCGGCAGATTCCTGAAATCAGCGGCAGCATCTTCTTTAGCGCCAAGGATCTGCGGAAGAATCCACTGGGATTGATCCCGCTGCTGCAGTCTTATTATGGAGTGCAGCCTTGACAGGAACAATGAAATGCGTTAAATTCGTTGTCAACATGATTTAAATGATATTAATGTTCCATCAGCCGTGATCAAGGATTGAAATTAACGACTGCGTCCTCAGAGAGGAGACCCGGGAGCTGGAAGGTCTCTGTCGCACGTGAATTTTTCCCGCCTTGTGAGCTGTACGGGGAGATTTCCTCTGTGGAAATTGAACACGTACCGGTCCCCAACCGTTATCATGGTTAGAGCACCGTATGAGCTTGATCGACGGTGGAATTAGGGTGGTACCACGACACATTCGTCCCTTGACGAATGTGTCTTTTTGTTTTCAGATGAAGGAGGTCATTGAAATGCGCCAAAGCCGATTATTATCCCCAACCCTGCGGGAGGCTCCATCCGATGCAGAAGCGGCCAGCCATCAGCACCTGCTGCGCGAGGGCTACATCCGCCAATTGGCAGCGGGGATCTACTCCTACCTGCCTTTAGGAAGAAAGGTGCTGCTTCGAATCGAACAGATTGTGCGGGAGGAAATGAACCGGGCCGGAGCTCAGGAACTGCTTCTCCCTGCAATGCAGCCGGCGGAGCTTTGGCAGAGATCCGGTCGTTATGAACGCTATGGCCCTGAGCTGATCCGATTCAAGGATCGGCATGATCGCGAATTTGCTTTAGGTCCAACGCATGAGGAAGTCATCACTTCATTGCTGCGAGATGAGGTGAACTCATACCGCCAGCTGCCTCTAACGGTTTATCAAATTCAGACGAAGTTCCGTGACGAACGCCGTCCCCGGTTTGGTTTGCTGCGCGGTCGAGAGTTCTTGATGAAGGATGCCTACTCCTTTGACACCGATTGGACCGGCTTGGATGGCGCATATCAATCCATGGTTTCTGCTTACGAGAAAATCTTCCGCCGCTGCGGTCTGAAGTTCCGAGCTGTTGAGGCTGACCCTGGAACGATTGGCGGGGAAGGCGGCACCCATGAATTCATGGCCTTAGCCGATATTGGCGAGGACGTTGTAGCTGTGTGCGGGAATTGCGATTATGCAGCGAATCTTGAAAAAGCGACTTCAGCGCTGCCAGACCCAAGCCTGCAAACTCAATCATCGGCAGCTGACCGTCCCGAAGTGGTTGATACGCCGGGCGTGCATACCATCGAACAATTAGGTCAGTTCTTTCAAGTGGGCCCTGAACATTTCCTCAAAACGCTGATTTACGTTCCTGAAGGGAAAGAGCCAGTTGCGGTCGTCGTACGCGGTGATCATGAAGTGAACGAGCTGAAGGTGGCTGCCTGGTTAGGCGTAGATCACGTGCAGCTTGCTGATCATGAGACAGTAGAGAAAATAACCGGTGCCCCGGTGGGGTTTGCTGGCCCGATCGGCCTTATGATCCCGGTCTTGATGGACAGGGAGGCTTCAAACATGGACACAGCGATTGCAGGGGCAAATGCGCCGGACACCCATTTACGCTCGGTCTGCCCAACACGCGATGTAGCTGAAGCCTCCATCGGCGACTTTCGCAACGTGGTGAAAGGAGATGCTTGCCCACGCTGCAAGGAGGGAAGGCTCCAATCGTTGCGGGGCATTGAGGTTGGCCATGTGTTTAAACTTGGAACCAAATACAGCGAGCGGTTAGGCGCCGTATTTTTGGACGCCCAGGGGCGTCAGCAGCCGATGATCATGGGATGTTATGGAATCGGCCTTTCTCGACTTATGTCCGCAATTGCCGAACAACATCACGATGAACATGGCCTCATCTGGCCGGTATCGATCGCACCATACCAGGTACACATCATCCCAATTTCCGCTTCAAATTCGCAGCAAATGGAACTTAGCCTCAAGCTTTATGAAGAGTTAACTCAAGCCGGCGTAGAGGTATTGTTGGATGACCGGGATGAGCGCCCCGGTAGCAAATTTAATGATGCTGATTTGATCGGGATTCCTTATCGGATCATCATTGGGAAGTCTGCTGCACAAGGACAAGTCGAATGGGGTAGAACGAGCCTCTATGAAGCGAGAACTGATCCCCATTGATGAAGCCATTCGGCGAATTCACACGCGCCAAGTTCTTTAGTCATACGTACACCTCTCCCAACATACATAAGCAGTAAACTGAATGTGGGTTGGGAGGAGGGCGCCGGATGCTGATTAACGGAGTTTTTGAGGGCGGCGGAGTCAAAGGGATATCGTTGGCTGGTGCGGTCCGGGCAGCCGAAAAGCATGGAGCGCAGTTTCATCGAGTGGCCGGAACCTCATCAGGTTCAATTGTCGCTTCAATGATTGCTGCAGGCTATACCGCAGACGAAATGAAAGAACTGATTATGACGACGTCCTTCACCAAATTTCTGAAGAGAGCGCCCCTTTTTAATTTGGCATTAATTGGCCCCGCTCTTCGGGTCTTGCTGAAAAAAGGCTTGTATGCCGGGGAAGCGTTGGAGGAGTGGATCCGCCAACTTTTACTGCTGAAGGGTATTCGGACGTTTGGCGATTTGGAGCGGGGGAAGCTGACGATCATCGCCTCGGATATCACCAGTGGGAAAATCATGGTACTGCCGGACGATTTAGAGAAGATTGGCATCGACCCAACGACGTTTGAGGTTGCCCGAGCGGTTCGTATGAGCTGCAGCATTCCGTATTTCTTTGATCCGGTGTTGCTGCGATTGCCGCCGAAGCTGGCCAGAGGGAAGCCGTTCACCGAGCAATTTCTGCATATTGTGGATGGCGGATTGCTCAGTAATTTTCCGCTATGGTTATTTGATCAGGAAGAACCGCGGCAAGGCGGGCGTCTTATTCCGACGGTCGGCTTTCAAATGGTTGGCAAAAATACGAATAAACCGCATCGAATCACCGGCCCATTTACGATGCTGCAGGCGATCGTGGAGACGATGTTGTCGGCCCATGATGAGCGGTACATTGAGCAATCCAACCGCTATCGTACCGTGAAAATTCCGACGCTAGGCATCGGCACTACGCAATTTGATATTAGCGAGGAGGAAAGCCAACTGTTGTTCGAATCCGGGTTTCTGGCGGGGGACCGGTTTTTCGCCAATTGGAGCCTGCAGCTATATGAAGAACAGTTTAAGAAGTACCAACAAGCAAATAGCACGTTCAAATAAAAGGAAAGGACGGAACCCCAGCGGTTCCGTCCTTTTGCATTTTAATGATATTTCGGCAAATCGTCGTCGTTTTTGCCTTTGTTGCCTTCGATGACTTGAAACGGATAAGTCTTGCGCTTCTCCGTCCGGGGATTCTTCAGTTCCGCAGCCACTTTGGCCATCGTACGCGCGGAAGGCTTGATCTTCGGCTGTTGCGCCTTTCGATATTTCTTCGGCGGATATTTATAAAGCAGGAAGACGATACCAAAGACAGCCACCGGAACAATGATACTACTCCACTCGATTTGATGCTTGATAAACAAACCATCAATAATATAGAACGCGACAAGAAGGACGATGATCCAAAACATGATGCCTTGTTTTCTCATGTTACTCATCCTTTCAAGGGATCCAATGATGTACCCACCGGCGTCTCAATAACGCCGACCTGTTCCAACTGCGCATCCAGCTCGCGCATCCGGTTAAAAGAAGCGATCGATACTTCAACCATATCATCGGTCGGTTCTTTTGTAGTCAACAACTGCAGCCAAAGTCCTGGATATCCCAGGAACCGCAGCACCGGAATGTCGCGAACCGCATTCGTGAACCGCAGCATTTCAAAGGAAAGTCCAATTACAAGCGGGAGCAGCAAGATTCGAATGTAGATCCGTTCCCAAACCGTGTCCCAACTGAAAATCGGCAGGGAATAAATGATCACGCCAACGATTACCGTTAGGATGATAAAGCTGCTGCCACACCGGTAGTGCAGGCGGGAATATTTTTGTACATTGGCCGGGGTTAATTCTTCGCCTGCTTCATAAGCAGAAATCACTTTATGTTCCGCTCCATGGTATTGGAACAGCCGTTTGATCACAGGGGTCTGGGACATGAGCCACAGATATCCGAGAAGAAGAACAATTTTAATGACACCTTCAACCAAGGAGTGCAACGTCTGGCTGGCAAACGCATGTTGGAACAAATATTGCTCCAAGAGCGCCGGTACCAATGTGAAAATGAGCTTTCCTACGATAAAGGACAAGATCCCTACGACGGCAACTCCAAGCAGCATCGTGAGAGAAAAGCCTGACTCTTCTTTTTCCTTCTGTTTGGCGCGTTCTTCGGGGTCCATCTCGTCATCGGCCATCGCCTCTGCCGAAAAATTCAGGTGTTTGGAGCCTTTGGCACTAGCGTCAACGATGCTGACGATACCGCGGATCAGCGGGATTTTGCGCAGCTTTTTGACCCATTCCTTATCTTCCTTTGGGACCTCTAAGAAGCTGATTTCCCCGTTTTTCCGGCGCACTGCGGTCACATTCACATATTTCCCGCCAAACATGACGCCTTCTATAACGGCTTGGCCGCCGTAAATCGTCGGTGTGGATTGTTCAGGCAAAACTTTCACCTTCCTATAATGTATAAGTTTGGTTTGGTATAAGCGGCAAGACATCGATCATTTGTAATGATTCCATTGTAACGGACTTTGCGGGCAAATTCTAGTTGGATTAGTCGTTTTGGAAATGTGCATACTAATCTTCAAAAAAAACGCAGGAACTTATTCCTTTGGAAAGGAAGGATGCGAATGAAAGCGGATAAGGAGAAGAAGCAGAACGGGGTTCAACCGTGGCGCCAGCAACACCGGGAACATACGAATATCTGGCTGTATACGCTGGAAATCGGGTGTTTTGCTGGATTAATTTGGGGTGGCGTGAAGGGGGTATTCTTCTATATGAGATTCACCTCGGTGCTGCCAGGCTATTTGTTGGAGCCGTTCTTCAAAAATTCGTTCTTGCATAGTCAAGCCGGGTACTATTTGGGCTGGCTGGCGTTTATCGGATTATCGATTCTGGCGACGCTGATTTATGTGTTGGCGTTCCGCAAGCTCAAAGGGCCAGGTCCGGGCATTCTATATGGCATTGCCTGGTGGGGAATTTTGTTTGGAGTGCTGGGCCCGTTGCTTGACATGATCCCTCCGCTGCGCGAATTGTCGCGGACGACGATCATCAGCGAGTTTTGCTTGTATTTGCTGTGGGGGTTGTTCATCGGTTATACCACGGCTGAGGAATACACGGATGAGCGCGCACGTGAACCTAAAAAAACCGGCGAACAGGCGCTTTCCATGGAGGGCGGGGCAAAAAGTTAAAGCTTCTCAAGCGACTCCTACCTATGTTAAAATTATTTTTGGTTATTTTTCGGAAAGGGGGAGCCGCCATGTACCGCATCTTAGTGATGAACGGACCGAACTTAAACATGCTTGGCGTGCGCGAGCCCGGCGTCTATGGTTCCGAGAAACTGGTTGATATCGAAAACCATCTGAAGGAACTGGCTGCGCCAAACGGGCTGGAATTATCCTTCTTTCAGTCCAATCACGAGGGCGAGCTGATCGACCGGATTCATGCCGCCTACGGAAATACGGATGGAATTCTGTTGAATCCAGGTGCACTCACGCATTATAGCTATGCGCTTCGGGATGCCTTGACTTCCGTAAGCATCCCCGTGGTTGAGGTCCATCTGTCCAATATCCACGCCCGTGAGGCGTTCCGGCACCACTCGGTCATCGCACCGATCGCTGTCGGTCAAATCTCTGGATTCGGATCCTACGGATACGAAATGGGACTACTGGCCTTAAAACGTCACTTGGAGCGGGCAAAATAACGGAGAGATCGTAAGAAGGTTATTACCTTTATAATAAGGGAGAGTTGGTTATGGCGAGTACACGTGTAGCCCGGCTCCGTGAGGCGATGAAATCGCAGCAAATCGAAGCCGTACTCATCACCGGAGAAGTGAACCGCTGCTATTTGACGGGATTTACGGGAAGTTCCGGCTATGTCTTGATTACCGATCAGAAGGCTTGGTTGCTCACAGACTTCCGCTATTTAACCCAAGCTGCCGAACAGGCGCCTGGGTTCGAAATTGTGGATCACGGGCCATCGGTTACTGGAACGATTCAAAGCTTGCTGAAGCAAGAGGGCATCGAACGGCTTGGTTTTGAAGAAGATCAGTTGGTCTATGCCACCTACCGGACTTATGAAAATGAATTGAAGCCGGTGAAGCTGGTTCCGCTTAGCGGGTTGGTTGAAGAACTGCGGATCTTCAAGGATGACGAAGAATTAGCGATTATGAAGGAAGCGGCGGAATTGGCTGACCGGACTTTCCTGCATATGCTCGACGTTCTGAAGCCGGGCATGAGCGAGTGGGATGCCGCTCTGGAACTGGAAACATTCATGAAGAAGAACGGTGCTACCGGACCTTCGTTCGATACGATTATGGCTTCGGGAGAACGCTCCGCATTACCGCACGGGCGAGCGAGCGAACGCATTATGCAAGCGAACGAACTGGTCACGATGGATTTCGGCGCTTTGTACAAAGGGTATTGCTCTGATATTACGCGGACGGTGGCCTTGGGGACGCCAAGCGCCAAGCTGCGTGAAATCTATGATATCGTTCTGGAAGCCCAGCTGCATACGCTGGAATTCCTTCGTCCAGGAATGACTGGACGGGAAGCCGACGACTTGGCACGCGACGTCATTACCCGTTACGGCTACGGTGAACAGTTCGGACACAGCACCGGACATGGCCTTGGAATGGAAGTGCATGAGGCTCCGCGCGTCTCCAAAGCAAGCGACACGGTGCTGAAGCCGGGGATGGTTGTCACCGTTGAACCAGGGATCTACCTGCCGGGAATCGGCGGCGTTCGCATCGAGGACGATGTCGTCATCACGGAAACCGGAATTCGCCGGTTGACGGAATCAACGAAGGATTTTATTTCACTAGGCTAAAATAGGGTTGCCGCCGGTCTTTATAAAGGACCGGATGCCCGGCTGTAGTGCGTGGTTTCGCAGGGTCTCCAAGCGTGGGGGAACAGCAGCTAACGTGAGCAGCTTGAAATTTGGGTATTTTTCAATTTTAATATAGGTGTTAACCCACTTGAGGAGGTACTTTTGTGATTTCAGTAAACGATTTTAAAACAGGCTTGACCGTCGAGGTGGACGGCGACATTTATACGGTGCTGGAGTTCCAACACGTAAAACCGGGTAAAGGTGCAGCGTTCGTCCGCTCCAAGCTGAAAAATCTGCGGAACGGCAACATTGTAGAGAAAACGTTCCGTGCCGGCGAAACCATCAGCCGGGCGATGATTGAAAACCGTGATGTATCCTATCTGTATGCCAGCGGCCAAGAGCATACGTTCATGGATAATGAAACCTTCGATCAATTTACATTGACGTCGGATCAATTGGAATGGGAACTGAACTTCTTGAAAGAAAATATGAACGTAAAAATCGTCAGCTACCAAGGCGAAATTATCGGGATCAACCTGCCAAACAGCGTCGAGCTGAAGGTTATTGAAACGGAACCGGGAATCAAAGGTAACACGGCTACCGGTGCTACGAAGAACGCCAAAGTCGAAACCGGCTTGAACGTTCAGGTACCGCTCTTCATTAATGAAGGCGATGTACTCTTGATCGATACACGCGAAGGGAAATATATTTCGCGGGCATAATCCCTCAGCAGTTGTTTGCTACAAGGCTCCGCTCCAGGCGGAGTCTTGTACTAATAGGCATCCTCCACCTACCTGGGTGGAGGAATTTTTGTTAATATCGGCAAAACCATTGACGAACTTCGGGTCTTTCGTATTATACTGGTTTAAAGCGTTACTGGATTCAATGGGTTGAACGCTCCGACTTGGAGCACCATTAGGGAGGGTCTGACTTGGCTTTATACGTGATGAAATTTGGAGGCAGCTCTGTAGGCGATACGGAGCGTATGCAACGCGTCGCCCGGCGGGTTGTAGACAAACAGCAGGAAGGGCATCAGGTGATGGTGGTCGTCTCCGCGATGGGCGACACGACGGACGATTTGATCGATCAAGCGAAGCTGATTAATCCGGACCCACCTTTGCGGGAAATGGATATGTTGATGACGACCGGCGAGCAAATCTCGATCGCATTGATGGCAATGGCTATCGATGCGCTGGGCGCTAAGGCCGTTTCTTATACCGGTTGGCAAGCAGGCTTCCGCACGGAGGCAGAGCATGGTAAAGCTCGGATTACCGATATTAAGCCGGAGCGGGTGCTCAAGTCATTGGAAGAAGGGTATATCGTGATTGTAGCCGGCTTCCAGGGCTTGACTGAGGACGGAGAGATTACGACGTTCGGGCGCGGCGGTTCGGATACGACAGCCGTCGCTTTGGCTGCGGCGACAAAAGCGGATTATTGCGAGATTTATACCGATGTGGACGGGGTGTATTCAACGGACCCGCGGATCGTGAAGAATGCCCGCAAGCTGAACGAAATCTCATACGACGAGATGCTTGAACTCGCGAACTTAGGTGCGGCGGTTTTGCATCCACGTGCGGTGGAATATGCGAAGCACAATAATGTACGGCTCGTTGTCCGCTCCAGCTTTAACAATCATGAAGGTACGGTCGTGAAGGAGGAAGTCAATATGGAACAAGGTGTGGTAGTCAGCGGGATCGCGTATGATAAGAACGTAGCCCGAATCAGCATATTGGGCGTATCGCACGTGCCAGGCGTACTGGCGAAGGTGTTTGGCTCTCTGGCAGAGGCCAAGATCGATGTGGACATCATCGTCCAAAGCGGGGTAACGAATGGGAAAGCGGATTTCTCCTTTACCGTAGCCCTGTCCGATTGCGATAAGGCAGTGAAGGTATTGGAAGGGATCCGTAACGAGCTGCCTTATGAGAAGGTAACCTCCCAGGAGGGGCTTGTGAAGGTTTCGATCGTAGGCGCAGGGATGGTCAGCCATCCGGGCGTTGCAGCTCAAATGTTTGAAGTGATCTCCAAGCAGGGCGTTAATATTGAGATGGTTAGCACCTCTGAGATTAAGGTATCTTGCGTGATTGAAGGAAGCAAGCTGAACGATGTCGTGAAGGCCTTGCATACCGCATATGGTTTGGACGCGGAGACCACCGCATTTGTTGGCGGTCCGCAAGAACGGCGCTAATCCGTATATCAATTAACTGAAGAACGGTACAAAGGAATCCCTCGAAGCGAATGGCTTCGGGGGATTTTTTTTAATAAATAGAGAGTTTCAGGCATATCGTTAAGAGAACAGATGGGACAAGAAGGAGGTATATATGCTTGATAAATTCGTGACTAGCATGGCGGCCTTGCGAATTTTTTCGGGGACGATCGAAATTCTCGCAGCGCTGCTGATGCTGAAGCTGGGCAGGGTGGACAAGGCGCTGGCCGTTAATTCGGCGCTGGCGTTCGTTGGCCCGACCATACTGCTTGTCACCACGTCGATTGGACTTGCCGGTATGGCCGACAAGCTATCGTGGGGAAAGATGGCATGGATTGGGTGCGGTGTGACTTGTCTCTTAATCGGCATTTTGAAGAAATGATAGAGTTCCCTAGCATATTGACCAAGTACAAGCATACACATGTGATATAGCAAAAAACAATCCAAATAAGAGAAAGCAAATCAGGCGATATGGACCTGCGTGAAAAGTAAGAGTTTTGGGGGTACGCCTATGAACCCAAGTTGGTTAACCGTATTTCCCGACAATCTCCGGGACTTGCTGCTGAAGCTTCCGCCTTCTATCTTTACGGCTTTGGAAGAAATTCGCATTCGCGAGGAACGCCCGCTGGAGATTAATACGGGCGGCCGCTACTATTTTCTAACGCCGGACGGGGAGATGACGCGAAATCCGAACGCCGCATACAAGCCATGCAAGCAGGACGGCAAACGGCTGCTTGACCTGATCACCAACCATTCGCTGTACACGATGGAAGAGGAGCTGCGCAAAGGGTTTATTACGATCGCTGGCGGCCATCGGATCGGACTGGCCGGGAGAACCCTGCTCAGCGGAGGAAGGGTGGAGCACCTGCGTGACATCAGCGGGTTTAACGTGCGGATTGCCCGAGAGATGAAAGGCATTGCGGATCCGATCCTGCCGAGGTTGCTTGATTTCAAGCACAAGACGGTGTATCACACCTTAATTCTGTCTCCGCCCCAACAAGGAAAGACGACGCTAATTCGCGATTTAGCGCGCCAGATTAGCAGCGGCACCTGGGGACATCCCGAGGCCTCCTGGCCGGGGCTCAAGGTTGCGGTCATCGACGAGCGCTCCGAAATCGCCGGCAGTAAGCGGGGCGTGCCCGGCTTTGACATGGGTCCGCGAACCGATGTGATGGACGGCTGCCCGAAGGCAGAAGGAATCATGATGATGATTCGCTCCATGTCACCGGACGTCATCATCGTTGATGAAATCGGTCGACCGGAGGATGCCGAGGCTTTGGCTGAAGCGCTGCACGCCGGCGTTAGGGTCATTGCCACGGCGCATGGTTCAAGCGTGGACGATTTGGTCGCCCGTCCGGCATTGTCCAGGCTGGCGGAGAGTTCTTTCTTCCAAATGTACGCGGTGATTGCGCGGACGGATAAGGGACTTGCCTTTAAGCTGTGGGACGGCAAACGCCGCGGAATTCCGGCGCCTGCCCCTGGATGGAGAGGCAGGGAAGAGCATGCTTAAGATGTTTGGAGCCGCCCTCGTCCTGCTGACTGCCACTTTGGCGGGCTGGCTGAAAGCAAGACAATTCGCAGCGCGGCCAAGCCAGATCCGCAGGCTGATCCTCGCACTAAAGCGGCTCGAGACAGAGATTATGTACGGCTTTACCCCGCTGCCGGATGCCCTCCGAAGAATCGGTGAGCAAAGCGGGGAGCCGATCCGGGCGATCTTCGTTCGGGCGGCAGACCATATGAGTTCCGCTCACCCGCTGACCGCCCAGGAGAGTCTGGAGCAAGCTGTAACGAAGCTGTGGAGCTACACTGCGATGAAGGCGCCCGAGCAAGAGGTCATCAGGCAGCTCAGCATCACGCTCGGGACAAGCGACCGGAAGGATCAGCTGGGTCATATCGCAACAGCGGTGCGGCAGCTTGAGAGCGAGGAATCCGCAGCACGGGAAGAACAGGCCCGCTATGAAAAAATGTATCGAAGCTTGGGGCTTTTGTGCGGAGCGTTCATCGTCATTTTGTTCTACTGAATATCATTTCCCTCCACGGCTGATTGACGCCTGTGAAATCGTTAGTGAGGTGCCAAATCAATGAACATAGAAGTGAACGCCATCTTTCAGATTGCTGGCATCGGTATCATCATCGCCATGATCCATACGGTATTGAAGCAGATGGGCAAAGAGGACATGGCGCATTGGGTGACCCTGATCGGGTTTGTGGTCGTTCTGTTCATGGTCATCCGATTGCTTGACAGTCTGTTTCAGGAAATTAAATCGATCTTTTTATTCCAGTAGGTGAGCGCTCCGTGGAAATCATCCAAGTTGTAGGGCTCGGGCTTATCGCAACCGTGCTGGTCCTGGTCGTCAAGGAACAAAAGCCGATGTTCGCATTCCTGATTGCCGCAAGCACGGGCGTTCTGATCTTCCTGTACCTGATCGGAAAAATCGGGGGAATTATCGAGGTGCTGGAGGATCTGGCCGAGAAATCCGGCGTCCAGATGATCTATCTGAAGACGATTCTGAAAATTATCGGCATCGCCTACATCGCCGAATTTGGGGCACAGATCGTCCGGGATGCCGGTCAGGAGAGCATCGCCAGCAAAATCGAAATGGCGGGTAAAGTGCTCATTATGGTGCTAGCCATACCGATTATCAGCATTATTATCGAGACGGTCATCAAGCTGCTGCCGGCTTAGCAGGCGCATTGCATCAGATTGGGGAGAAAGTTATGCCAGCAACGATTGAACGATGGCGCGGGTCTACGCTGCTCTTGATCATCCTAGGGGTCCTGCTGTTTTGGTACATGCCCGTCATCGCCTCCGCTGAAGGGGAAGGGGATAACTGGATCCAACGCCAGGCCAAGGAGCTTCCCACCGATCAGGTCGAAACGTATTGGCAGCAGCTGATGAAGGAGTACGGCGGGTTCTTCCCGGATCAGAAGCTCCCTTCCTTTATGGATATGCTTCTGCAGCAGGACCAGAGCTTTAGTCTTAAGGCGGGGCTAAGCGGCCTGATGCGATATATGTGGCACGAGGTGCTGTATAACGGGCACATCTTAGTGACCATCGTGCTGCTCTCCATTTTTAGTATGATTCTGGAAACCTTGCAAACCGCATTCGAGCGCAAACAGGTCAGTAAAGTGGCTTACTCCATCTGCTATATGGTGATTTTGGTGCTTGCAATCAACAGCTTCCATGTGGCGATCACCTATGCGACGAATGCGATTAGCGGAATGATTGACTTCATGATGGCGATGGTGCCGCTGCTGTTCACGCTGCTAGCTTCTCTGGGCAATGCGGTAACGGTAACCGTGACTCACCCTTTGGTTGTGTTTATGGTCCATGCGGTAGGGACAGCGGTACATACGGTCGTATTCCCGCTGTTGTTCTTCTCGGCGGTGCTGCACATCGTCAGTTCTTTGTCAGACAAGTATAAGCTTACTCAGCTGGCCAATTTACTTCGCACCGTGAGCATGGCTTTGCTTGGGGTCCTGCTCACCGTATTTCTTGGCGTCATCTCGGTGAAGGGCATCGCCGGATCCGTGGCCGACGGGGTCACCCTGCGAGCAGCCAAGTACCTGACCGGCAACTTCGTTCCTGTCGTCGGCAAAGTGTTCGCCGATGCAACGGACACGGTGATCTCGGCTTCCCTGCTCGTCAAGAATTCGATCGGCCTGGTTGGAGTGATCATCCTGCTGTTTCTATGCGCCTTCCCGGCAATCAAGATCATTACGCTGGCACTGATCTTCAACCTGGCTGCGGCGGTGATGCAGCCGCTCGGCGATTCACCCGTGATCGCATGCCTGGAGACGATCGGCAAGAGCATGTTGTATGTCTTCGCAGCGCTGGCCGCGGTGGGCATGATGTTCTTCCTGGCGATCACGATCATGCTGACCGCTGGAAACATCACCGTGATGATGAGGTGAGCCGTCCTAAGGGGACCCAAACGATATACAAGGGGTGGTGATCATGCGTGGACTGGCTGGCGGGGTGGCTAAGAGAAATCATTTTCATCGTATTAATCGCCGTGTTTATCGATTTGCTGCTGCCCAACCGCGCGATGGAGCGTTACGTCAGATTCGTGGTCAGCCTGCTGATCCTGCTAACGTTAATATCCCCGATCATGCGTTTCTTCTCCGCCGATGCCAAAGATCAGCTCGAGGCAGCATTCTCGACGAGCTGGGATGGACTAGAGAGCCATTCCCAGGTTCAAAGCACAGAAGCGATCCTGCAACAGGGCGAGAAGCTGAGGGAGAAGCAGGAATCCGAAGCCTTGGCCTGGGCAGGCGAGGAGGCGGCAAGGCAAATGAAGCAGCAGATCGAGCGCTCGACGGGACAGCAAGTTCAACGAGTAACGGTCAAGCTGAAAACGAAGCCAACGGACAAATCCGGAGCCGGAGGAGTCGCTCCGCTGGCTGCTGAGCCGGTCATTTCCGCGGTAGAGGTTGTCATGGCACAGGTGAAGTCGGAAGAGCAAACCGCAAAGGCCGGTGGAGCCGGACGGGGGCCGGAGGTATCGATCGCACCGGTTGAAAAAATAAAAATCAGCGTAAACACAAGCGATTCCGGCAAGACCAAGGACGCTGAGGGGGAATCCGAAGCGCAGAGCCAAGCGGTGATGGCCGGTACGCCTGAAGAGCCAATGGGCGAGAACGGCTCTGGGGGAGAGGGCAAGACGGTCGCAAGCGATGCCGAGCCAGCCGCAGACCGGCTGGTCTCGCAAATCGAAGACCTGCTCCAGGAGAACTGGGGCGTTGATCGAGAGGCAATCACGGTCCTAAGGGCCGAGCATCTAAATGATTAACACGCCGGGAGGTGAAGAAAGTGCCGGGATGGCTGAAGAAATTGGAGCAATGGTTAGGCAAGGGGACGGACGGCAAAAAGGCTGCAAGTACGTTCCGCTGGCTGTTGATCCTCGGGTTGGTTGGGATTGCCATCATGTTGTTTAACTCCTTCGTTAACGTGAAGCAGCTGGATAACAACGGCGAAGGGAGCCGCGAACCGCCGATGATGCAGGACCTATCGAGTTCGACAGGATCTGCGGGCATCGCGGGTGACGATGATTTCAGCAGCATCGAAACGGCGCTCGAAGGCAAGACCAAAGAGATTTTGGAGAAAATCGTGGGCGTTGGTGCGGTAGATGTGCTGGTTACCATCGATTCGACCGAGGAAATCGTGGTCCAACGAAATATCAAAGATTCGCAGGAGCTGACAGAAGAAAGCGATGCGGATGGGGGGAAACGGCATATCACCCAATATACCCGAGACGGACAGATCGTCACCTACGAAGCTTCCGGCAGCGAGCAGCCGATCGTTACCAAGAAGATCAAGCCGAAGGTTCGCGGCGTGCTGGTTGTCGCCCGAGGAGCTGAGAACAAAACGGTGAAGAGCTTGATCGTCGATGCGGTTGAGAAGGGCCTTAACGTACCGGCCTACCGGATCTCTGTCGTCCCGCGCAAGCAATCTCAATAAGGAAGCAATCGAAAATGAAGGAAATGTTTCGTTCGAATACATTTTGAGGAGGAAAATCCATTATGAAATCCAAAAGACAAACGATTTGGCTGGTTTCCATGCTGAGCTTGATGGTGATTTTATCGGCTTACTACTTATTTACGGAAGAAGGACCGCAACCTGCAACAACAGCTGACGGACAACAGGTGGCTACGACAAATAACGGCATGAATAGCACAGAAGGCGATGACGTGATCCTGTCCGAAGTGACAACGGACGGCACTGAAAACAGCAGCACGATCACGGACGATACAACGGTCGCAGATCAAACGGAGCAATCCACCGATGAGAGCAACAACGAAATTACAGATATAGCTCAAGAAGACGATACCGCAACCTCCACGGATACGCAAACGGCTGATGCCGGCAAAGCGTCGGGAAATACGGCAGCTGCGGACAACGGCCAGAAGGAAACCACTACAGATGAGGATGTGCTGAGTCAACTGGAAGCTCAAGGCGTCTCCTCTACGGACACGCTGAACGCTTACCAATTCGCTCGCGCTCAGGAGAACATGAAAAAGCAAGAAGAGCTGATGAAAGCGATCAATGAAAACGAATCTCTCGAAGAAGCTGCAATGGCTCAACAAGAATTAAGCGCTTTGGAAGAGAAGGAAGCAAAAATCTATGACATCGAAGAAAGATTGAAACAGCAATATGCCAATGCTGTTGTACAAGAAGCGGACGACAAATATAAAGTCGTGGTGATCAGTGAGAAGATGGAAGCAAAAGAAGCCGTCAGCATCATGGACCTCGTGATCAAGGAATTGGGTGTATCTCAGGATAAAGTCAGCGTACAATATGTGAAACAATAAGGTTATAGGCTCAGTTGAATAGCAACCGAGGAAGGGAAGGGTCCGAGGCAACTTGGACTCTTTCCATTTTGATCGATTATGATATAATACATAAAGTTATGAGCCGAGAAGGCTTATGGTTGAAGGCCAAGGCTTTTCCTACAAAGCTGAAGGAGAGAGAGTGAAGATATGTTTAAGCTGAGTGAAATTAAAGAATTGATCGAGCTGCTGGACCAAACGTCCGTGCATGAACTAGAAATCGAAAATGAAGGCGCTCGCTTGTCCATTCGTAAGAACGGCGCGAGTGAAGTTGTTCACGTGCAGCCGCAAGTTGTTGCCGCTGTACCGCAAAATGTCCAAGCTGCCGCATCGGCTCCGGCTCCGCAAGAAACGGTATCGGCTCCTCAAGCGACAGACTCGGCTCCATCGGCGGCACCTGCTGCGAATTTACATACCATTGTTTCGCCGATGGTCGGGACGTTTTATCGTGCTTCGTCGCCGGAAGCTCAGCCTTATGTAAATATCGGCGACAAAGTCGGCGAGAAGACGACGGTCTGCATCATTGAAGCAATGAAGCTGATGAACGAGCTAGAGGCGGAAGTGAAAGGCGAAATCATCGACATCCTGGTGGAGAACGGGCAGATGGTCGAATACGGTCAGCCTCTCTTTTTGGTGAAGCCGGAGTAAACCAAGGATTACGCCCTTAACGCATCACGTATGTTGCAGCTTCAAGGGCCGTTACCCTAGCTTTCCAAAGGAGGATACGAGTATCTCATGAAATTTCATAAAATATTGATTGCCAACCGCGGCGAGATTGCTGTGCGGATCATTCGTGCTTGCCGTGAACTCGGGATATCTACCGTAGCGGTCTATTCCGAAGCGGACAAGGATTCGCTGCACGTCCGTTTGGCTGACGAAGCTTATTGCATCGGACCTACGCCGTCGAAGGACAGCTATTTGAATCTGACCAATTTGATGAGTGTAGCGACGTTAACGGAGTGCGACGCGATTCATCCCGGGTACGGGTTCCTGGCTGAAAATGCCGACTTCGCGGAGATCTGCGGCTCCTGCAATATTACGTTTATCGGCCCTTCCCCGGAAGCGATTACCCGCATGGGGGACAAGGCGATGGCGAAGCAAACGATGAGAGAGGCTAACGTGCCTGTTATTCCGGGCTCGGACGGATTGATTGAGGACCTCGAACAAGCCGTGATGATTGCTCGGGACATCGGATATCCGGTCATCATCAAAGCGACAGCTGGCGGCGGAGGCAAAGGGATTCGTATTGCCGAGGACGAGGAATCGCTGATTAAGCAAATTACAACAGCGCAGCAGGAAGCGCAAAAAGCTTTTGGGAATGCCGGCGTGTATCTCGAAAAATATTTGACCGGCATGAAGCATGTGGAGATCCAAATCATCGCCGACAAGCACGGCAATGCTGTATACTTGGGCGAACGCGATTGCTCGGTGCAACGTCGCCGCCAGAAGTTGCTAGAGGAAGCGCCATGCCCCGTGCTCTCGCCTGAGAAACGGCAAGAGATGGGAGAAGCGGCGGTTCGGGCTGCATTGGCGGTAAACTACTCCGGTGCGGGTACGCTGGAATTCCTTCTGGGTCCGGACGGACAGTTTTACTTCATGGAAATGAATACGCGGATTCAGGTTGAGCATCCGGTTACCGAGATGGTGACCGGCGTTGATTTGATTCAAGAGATGATTTCCGTGGCCGAAGGCAATCCGCTTTCCTTCACCCAAGAGGACATCAAGCTGAACGGTTGGTCGATCGAATGCCGGATTAATGCGGAGGATCCGACTCGCAACTTTATGCCGTCTCCGGGGAAAATCGGCTTCTATTTGCCTCCGGGCGGTCCAGGGGTTCGCGTCGATAGTGGGGCTTATCCAGGGTACATGATCTCGCCTCATTATGATTCCATGATTGCGAAACTGATCGTTTGGGGACCCACACGGGAGGAAGCGATTGCGAAGATGAAACGGGCTTTGTCCGAATTCGCGATCGAAGGAATTCATACCACGATTCCTTTCCATCAGAAGCTGCTGGAGCATCCAACCTTTATTAAAGGTGACTTTGATATCAAATTTTTGGAAGAAAACGAGATATAGAAAGCCGCCTCGTGTTTGTCATAATGAACCCAAAATGATATAGTATGTATAATAAGTGCGCGGTATCTATCGATAGAGCAGCGTCATACTTATTGAGAGGTGGATGAATAGAATGAGCACATTGCCAACGGAATTCGAACGTACGGATATTGGTGAAATTCAAATTGCCCCTGAAGTCATCGAGGTGATTGCTGGACTAGCTACCGTCGAGGTCAAGGGGGTTGCCGGAATGAGCGGCGGATTTGCCGGCGGAATCGCCGAACTGTTGGGAAGAAAGAACCTTTCCAAGGGTGTGAAGGTGGAAGTCGGTCAACGTGAAGCTGCGGTGGACGTATCCGTTATCGTCGAATACGGCAACCGTCTCCCGGAAGTCGCCTCGGAAATCCAACGTAATGTGAAACGCTCCATCGAAAACATGACGGGACTGAATGTCGTTGAAGTGAACGTACATATTCACGACGTCATTTTCAAAGCAGCCGAACGTGTGGAAGAAGTGGAAGCGACCCATCGCGTGAAATAACGATTTGTCATGAACCCCTTGACCGCTTCCTTGGTCAGGGGTTTACTGTAATTTTCAGCTGGGACAAGCTGAAGCAACCCTCTTTTAAGGAGGCAATACCTGTCGTGGCCAAAATTTTAGATCGAATTTTGATGTTTATTTACAGCTTGAGCATTGCCATCCTATCCGTATTTGTCATTCTTGTGCTCACGGACGCTGTTCCTATGGAGCTGAAAGTTCTGGAGCAACAACCGATCTATATCGGTACCTGGGTAGCGGCAATCCTGCTGCTCTTGATCAGCATTCGGGTATTTTACATATCCATCAGCAGAGATCGCAGTGCGGCGACCTCGATTGACCAACGCAACGAATACGGTGATATCCAGATCTCGGTGGACACCATTGAGAACTTAGCGTATAAAGCCGCTTCCCGCGTGCGCGGCATCAAGGAAGTGAAGACGCGGATTCGGATCACGGAGTCCGGCCTTGAAATCGTCGTGCGTGCGTTGGTGGACGGGGAGACATCGATCCCTGCGTTGACGGAAGAAGTTCAGAAGCAAGTCCATGACCGTGTCGAGGAAATTACCGGGATTCCTGTCTCCTACGTATCGGTGTACATTGCCAATCTGGTCCATTCCCCGGTTCTCAAAGGCCGGGTTGAATAGGGGTGAGCAGCGGGGTGTTCTGGAAACAATTGTGGGAGAGTCACAAAGGACGCCTGCTCGGGATAGCGGCGGCCGTGTTTTTATGCCCGATCTATCTGTTTTTCGGATTCTGGAATATGTTGTTCTGCGCCTTGCTGCTATTTATCGGGTATACGATTGGTAAGCAGAAGGACTTGGAGGGAGGCCCGCTCCTACCTTGGGGCACGATTTGGGAATGGCTGTCTACGCGTTGGCGTCCCTTTAAATGAGATTTTTGAATTTTGAATTCCTCATTACCGCTTCCTGTGATATGCTTACTCCGGAAAAGAGCTAGGAACGTGTTCTTGCCCCTTTTGTGGAGTAAGCCTATTACGGGTCTTTTTTTGTGTTAAAGCGAGTCGAGAAATGTGAAATGTCCGGTGATGTTTAAGCCGTTTTTGGTCTATGCTTATGGGTAAGTACTGAGGGATAGGAAATGAAGCATAGCAACTTAAAAGTAAGCCATGATGGAAGAGTAAGCGTAGAAATTGGTTAGGAGGAAACAGATGAAACGGCGTTTGGCGAGAGAGATTGCGGTGCAGAGCATGTACCAGATGGAAATGAATGAGGTGGACGCAAACGAAGCGGTGACGATGCTGCTGACGGAAGCGATGGAAGAGAACGAAGGTGAAGTCGAGCTGTCGGATGTGGATGCGACACGAGCTTTCGTCCTGGAGCTGGTCAATGGCACTTGGAGCCGGAAGGATGCGATCGATGGCTTGCTGGAAGATTATTTGAAGGGATGGCAGATCAGCCGTTTGTCTAAGGTGGACCGGCAGGTGTTGCGTCTGGCAACCTATGAAATGATCTTCCGCGATGACGTGCCGGGGAAAGTCGCTGTAAATGAAGCGATCGAGCTGGCCAAGCATTTTGGATCCCCGGAATCCGGCAAGTTCGTCAACGGCGTACTGGGGAAGATGATTCAAGACATCGATCAGCTGAAGAGCAAACGATAATTTTTTCATCCAATATTATTTTATAGAAGAGGAGAGGACGAGCATGACAGCACCAATTATTAACGGTAAACAAATTTCGGAGGATATCCGCAAGGATTTGCGCGCAGAGGTAGAACAGCTGGTGAAACAAGGCTTTACGCCAGGACTGGCCGTCGTGCTCGTCGGGGAAGATCCGGCTTCGCAGGTGTATGTGCGGAATAAGGAGAAAGCCTGCCATGAGTTGGGCTACTATTCGGAGGTTCACCGTCTGCCAGCCGATACGTCGCAGGCGGACTTGCTCGCTTTGGTGGACAAGCTGAACCATCAGGCGAATATCCATGGGATTCTGGTACAGCTGCCGCTGCCTAAGCATATTGATGAGAAAGCCGTTATCGATGCCATCTCGCCGGAAAAAGACGTTGATGGATTCCATCCGATTAATGTTGGGAACTTGATGATCGGCGACGACAGCCTGTTGCCGTGCACACCGGCAGGGGTGATTGAGCTGATCAAACGCACCGGCGTGGAGATCGCCGGGAAGCATGCGGTTGTTATTGGCCGCAGCAACATCGTCGGCAAGCCGGTTTCCCTGCTCCTGCAACGGGAGAACGCCACGGTCACGATGTGCCATTCGCGCACGGCGAACATGAAAGAGTTGACTCGCCTCGCGGACATTCTTGTCGTTGCGATCGGACGCGCCAACTTCGTAGACGCTTCCTATGTGAAGCCGGGTGCAGTCGTGATTGACGTAGGGATGAATCGTCTGGATAACGGCAAGCTGGCTGGGGACGTTGACTTTGAGAGCGTAAAAGAGATCTCTGGACCCATCACACCGGTACCTGGCGGCGTTGGCCCGATGACGATTACGATGTTGATGCAAAATACGCTGATTGCAGCGAAACGCCTGCAAGGGCTGGCTTAAGCGGAGGTGCCAAGTAATGGCTGGCCGGTGTGTGTCGTTGGACCGTACGGCTTTAAGTTCCCTTGTTTTCATCAGCAGCGACTACGAGAAGTGAATTAGGGCATGATTTTCCCTTAGTTCTCGGAAAGGAGGCGGCACCTTTGGATCAGCAACGGATTTTAACGGTTAAGGAGTTAAACCGCTACATCCGCATGAAGCTGGAATCGGATCAGGTGCTCACCGACGTCTGGATTCGCGGTGAAATCTCCAATTTCACGCATCATTCCAGCGGGCATATGTATTTCACGCTGAAGGATGCGGACAGCCGAATCAAGAGCATTATGTTCGCATCGTACAACCAGCGGTTGCCGTTCCGACCCAAGGAAGGGACGCGCGTGATTGCACGCGGCAATGTTTCCGTCTACGAGCGGGACGGGCAGTATCAATTTTACGTGACGCATATGCAACCGGACGGCGTAGGCAGCCTGTATCTCGCCTTCGAACAGCTGAAGCAGAAGCTCGATGCAGAGGGCTTGTTCGCGCCGGGACGCAAACGGCCATTGCCGCGGTTCCCGAAGACGATTGGCGTGGTGACCTCGCCGACCGGGGCAGCGGTCCGCGACATCTTAACGACGCTGGGGCGGCGGTACCCGCAGGCCGCGGTGATCCTGTACCCTGTGCTTGTCCAAGGCAAAGGGGCAGCGCCGTCGATCGTGAAAGCGATTCGCACGCTGAACGCAATGGGCGAGGCCGACGTGCTTATCGTCGGCCGCGGCGGCGGCTCGCTCGAGGAGCTGTGGGCGTTCAACGAGGAGCAGGTCGCGCGGGCGATCTATGAATCGGCGATTCCCGTCATCTCGGCCGTAGGCCACGAGACAGACTTCACGATCGCCGATTTCGTCGCCGACCTGCGAGCTGCCACGCCCACCGCGGCCGCCGAGCTGGCCGTGCCGCACACGGCCGAGCTGCGCGCGCACTTGCGCCAGCGAGAACAGGTGCTGCAGCAGAGCTTGCAGCACCGCTTGCAGCAGGCGCGCGAACGGCTGCGCCGGCTGCAGCGCTCGCCGGCGCTGACGCAGCCGCGGCGCAGCCTGCTCCAGCACGCGGAGCGGCTGGACCGGCTGTCCTCGCGGCTGACGGGGCACATGCAGACGCGCCTGCAGCTCGCCGGCGCGGCACAAGACCGCCTGCACCAGCGTCTGCTGCGCTTCCATCCACGGGATGCGCTGCAGTTCGCGGGACGCCGGAGGCGGGAGGCGGATCGCCTGCTGCGGCAAGCGATGCAGGGCATCCTGCGAGAGAAGTCCAGTCAGCTGGCATCGGGCATTCGCCATCTGGATGCACTGAGCCCGCTGAAAGTCATGGCGCGGGGCTACAGCCTCGTCTACGATGAACGCGGGGATCGGTTGATCAAGTCGTTATCGGACGTTGAACTGGGTGACCGGATCACGGTGAAGGTGACGGACGGAGAACTAGATTGTCAAGTTTGGGGCATGAGACCGGAAGGAGCGGGAGAAGATGAAGGAACAGGAAGCCAAGCTTAATGCAGCAGACGCGCAGCAAGCTGAACTTAATTTCGAAGATGCGATGAACCAGTTGGAGGATATCGTGTCTCAGCTGGAGCGCGGAGATGTGCCGTTGGAGAAAGCGATTGACCTGTTTCAGCAGGGCATGCGGCTCTCGCAAATCTGCGGTCAAAAGCTGGCACAAGTGGAACGAAAGATCGAAATGATCGTAGAAGAAGACGGGGCGGTGGAGAAGCAGCCGTTTCAGCCGCCGCTAAGTGATAGTTCGGACTTCTGAAGAGAGCGGTGATCTTGTTGCAGCAGCATTTATCGATAGAGGCATATATGAAGGAGATTGCTGAAGCCGTGTCCACGCGCTTGTCCTCCAGCCTTCCGGCGGTATGGAACGTGCCGGAAACGCTAAGTCAGGCGATGGATTATTCGCTGATGGCGGGTGGGAAACGGCTTCGGCCGCTGCTCGTCGTGGCTGCGGCGGAGGCGCTCGGCGGCAGCCGAGATGCGGCAATGCCCGTCGCCTGCGCCGTGGAAATGGTACATACGTACTCGCTGATCCATGACGATCTCCCGGCCTTGGACAATGATGACTTTCGTCGCGGAAAACCGACGAACCACAAAGTGTTTGGGGAAGCGATGGCCATTTTGGCCGGGGATGGGCTGTTAACGCATGCTTTTTACAGCGTGGTTCAAGCGAGCCGCCAGCAAGGGGTGTCGGCGGAGTCGGCGCTGGCGATCGTGGAGGAATTATCGCGATTTGCCGGGCCGGGCGGCATGGTGGGCGGCCAAGTGGCCGACATGCAAGGCGAGCAGGGAGTGACCGATCTCGACCAGCTGCGCTACATCCATGAGCACAAAACCGGAGATCTGATCGTATTTTCAGTCAGAGCAGGCGGACATATCGCTTCGGGAAATACGAAGCAGCTTGAGGCATTGGAACGGTATGGACGGGCGCTGGGGCATGCGTTTCAAATTCAGGACGACATCCTGGATCTGATCGGGGACGAAAGCAAACTCGGCAAAAAAACGCAAAGCGATGTCATCCAACAGAAGGTGACTTACCCTTACTTTATCGGCATCGAGGCTTCCCAAGCGGAAGTCGAACGGCTGACGAGTGAGGCGAAGCAGGCGTTACAAGACGGAGCGATTCCGCATCCGCAGCGGCTGCTGGAGATTGCGGATCTGTTGCTTCGCCGGGATCATTAACGTATTTGTCTCATCGAGGTGTTGGTCGAAATCAGGGAAAAATGACTTACGTATCTGCCGTAAGTGATTTCGACATCGCGATGACATATGGTATAATGAAGGCTATTATCAACAAGTGTAAGAAAAGGCCGGACTTGGATGTCGGCTTTTGGAACCATACATTTAGGAAAGCGGGGAATGGCTGTGCTGCTTTCGCAAATACATGAGCCTGCCGATCTGAAAAACTTGTCCCTGGAGCAATTGACGCCGCTCGCTGAGGAGATCCGTCAGTTCTTGATTGAGAAGCTGTCGGTCACCGGCGGGCATTTGGCATCGAATTTGGGCGTGGTGGAACTGACGATCGCCCTGCATTATTGCTACAACAGTCCGCAGGATAAACTCATCTTTGACGTAGGACACCAAGCCTATGTACATAAAATCTTAACCGGACGGAAGGACCAGTTCGACACGCTTCGTAAACATCGGGGATTATGCGGATTCGTCAAACGAAGCGAGAGCGTGCATGACGTGTGGGAAGCAGGGCACAGCAGCACCTCCCTCTCCGCGGCCATGGGGATGGCGCTGGCCCGAGACATGAAGGGCGAATCGAACCGCGTAATTGCGATCATTGGGGACGGTGCGTTAACCGGCGGGATGGCATTTGAAGCGCTGAATCATATCGGCCATGAGAAGAAAGATTTGATGGTAGTTTTGAACGACAATGAAATGTCGATCGCGCCAAACGTTGGAGCCTTGCATAATTACTTGACCAAAATTCGTTCGGACCGCAATTACCTGCGGGCCAAAGACGAAGTGGAACAGCTGCTGAAGAAAATCCCGGCCATCGGCGGCAAAGTTGCCAAAACTGTGGAGCGGGTGAAGGACAGCCTGAAGTATTTGATGGTATCCGGCGTCTTATTTGAAGAGCTCGGATTCAAGTACCTGGGACCAGTCGATGGCCATGACTTGCCGGGTCTTATTGATGCCTTCAAGCAGGCGAATAACGTCAGCGGACCAGTGTTGGTGCATGTGCTGACGACCAAGGGCAAAGGTTATACTCCGGCAGAACAGGATTCGCATAAATGGCATGGTATCACGCCGTACAAAATTGAATCCGGCCAATTGTTAAAGGCTGTTGGGAACCCGATGTATACGGAGGTGTTCGGACAGACCTTGATTGAGCTGGCCGAACAGGATGAACGGATCGTGGCCGTCACTCCAGCGATGCCAGGCGGTTCCGGATTGGTGAAATTCGGTGAACGTTTTCCGGGCCGCATGATTGACGTGGGGATCGCTGAGCAGCATGCCGCGACGATGTGCGCTGCCATGGCGATGGAAGGCTTGAAGCCGGTTTATGCGGTATATTCCACGTTCATGCAGCGGGCTTACGACCAGATCGTGCATGATATTTGCCGTCAGAACGCCAACGTCATGTTCGCGATCGACCGGGCTGGATTCGTAGGAGCGGACGGGGAAACCCACCAAGGGGTTTACGATATCGCTTTTATGCGTCATATTCCGAATATCGTTCTCATGATGCCGAAGGATGAAAATGAATTGCGCCACATGATGAAGACGGCACTGGAATATAACGACGGGCCGATTGCATACCGCTATCCGCGGATTAACGTCCCTGGGGTTCCGTTAGACAAAGAGCTTGTGCCGATTCCGATCGGAACATGGGAGCTGCTGCGGGAAGGCGACAACCTGACGATCGTTGCGGTTGGCCCGATGGTACAGGTTGCCGAGGAAGTGGCGGAAAGACTCAAGCGGGAAGGCGTGTCTGCTGCGGTGGTTAACGCCAGATTCTTAAAGCCGCTCGACCGAGAGATGCTGGTTCAACTGGCGCAAAGCAGTGGAACAATGATCGTGCTGGAGGAAGCGTCGCAAGCGGGAAGCTTGGGGAGTGCGATCCTGGAATTCTATGCGGAGCAAGGAATTACGGGTCTGGACATCCGATTGATGGGAGTACCCGACCGGTTCATCGAGCACGGCAGCATCAAGGAGCAATTGGAAGAAGTCGGCTTGACGGCTGAGAACGTTGTTCGTGAGGTGCACAAGCTGCGGAGCGAACAACATTTGACGCTCGGCAAGAAAGTAAATTATTGACGGGAGATTGGCATGTCGGTTTCCAAGGAACGCGTAGACGTCCTGCTTGTGGAGCAGGGGTATTTTGACAGCAGAGAAAAAGCGAAAGCGGCGATCATGGCCGGACTGGTGTTTGGCGGACAAGAGCGGATCGAGAAGGCGGGGACGAAGATTCCTCGGGACACGGTGTTGTCCGTCAAGGGTGCGATTCATCCCTATGTCAGCCGGGGCGGACTTAAGCTGGAAAAAGCAATTAAGCAGTTTAACCTGGATCTGACCGGTCGAACGATGCTGGATATTGGATCGTCAACCGGCGGATTTACGGATTGCGCTTTACAGCACGGCGCGGAGTATGTGTACGCGATTGACGTGGGATACAATCAGCTGGATTGGTCGCTGCGTAACGATCCGCGGGTGAACGTTAAGGAACGCACCAACTTCCGTTATATGACCCCGCAGGATTTAGACGGTCCTACGCCGGATTTTGCCAGTATCGACGTTTCCTTTATTTCGCTAAAAATCATTTTGCCGCCGCTCCTTGCGTTATTGAAGCGGCCGGCGGACATCGCTGCGCTCATCAAACCGCAATTTGAGGCGGGGCGTGAGAAGGTTGGCAAATCGGGAGTCGTCCGCGATCCCAAAGTACATCAGGAAGTGTTAGAGACGGTGCTGAGCTTTGCGGTGGAGCAAGGCTACGAAGTGGCTGGATTAACCTTCTCTCCAATTACCGGCGGGGAAGGGAACATCGAATTTTTAGCTCATCTCCAATTGGAAGAGGAAGCTGCGGCTGGTGCAGCAGGGGAGCTAGATGTGGATCAGTTTACCCGGATCCGCGAGCTGGCGGCCAGCGTGGTTCATGAAGCATCAAACACTTTTACAGGAGGCCCATCCAAGTGATGGGTCTTTTTTCATTGGAGCATCTTGCAAATCGAACGCTTGTTCCCTATAATGGAATCAAAACCGTGATGTTGTCCACATTCCCTTCTAAATTTTGTGCTTCTCAAGACAGGAGCTCATCGCAGAAGCGTCGAAATAAGGGATGAGGTGATATCGGTGGGAGCTTATTCGGACGGTCTTCTGATGATCGTGATCGCGGGAATCGGCGCGTATTTGCTATACCGCGGTTTTCGTTCCTGGGTCCGCAAGCCGTTTACTTTACGATCCGGCATCGGATTTGAGATGAATGAGGAGATTATAGAGCACCCTGCGGTGGACATGCTGGAAGAAGCAGGGTATGAAGTCGTCAGCGATAAACTGAAAGTTCCGCTCACCTTCCGTGTGGACGGAGAACTTCTGCACAGCCGTCTGTTTATTGACTATATTGCAGTCAAGAATGGGGAATTCTATCTCGTTAGAACTGCGCGAGAGCGCCGCCCGGTGGAATGGACGGGTAGCGGTTTGCGCCGGGACCTGTTGCCGTTCCTGCTGTTATATCCGGAGTGTGCCGGCGTGTTGTACGTGGATCCGGAGCAAGGAGAGCTGAAGGTCATATCCCTAACGACAGACGATAACGAAGAAGATGAATCCGCCTAAACCGATAAATACTGATAAATAAGAATAAATACGATCATGCAGGGCTAATGGAGGGCAGAATGAAAGGGCATAGACATATCAAGATAAGGGAAATTATTTCGGCCAGGGAAATCGAGACTCAAGATGAACTGGTAGAAGCATTACGCGAGGCGGGGTATCAAGTCACTCAGGCGACGGTCTCCCGCGACATTAAGGAATTAATGCTGATTAAGGTGCCAACAGACGACGGAAGATACAAGTATTCCATGCCGACGGCTCAACGTTATAATCCGGTGCAGAAGCTGCAGCGAGCGCTGGTCGACAGCTTCGTGCATATCGACTATACCGGCAATTTGGTTGTGATGAAGTGTCTTCCGGGGACTGCGAATGCGGTAGCCGTGCTGCTGGACAATATGGAATGGCCGGATCTGCTTGGCACGATTTGCGGTGATGACACCATCTTGCTGATCTGTCGCAACGAGGACTATAGCCGGTATTTGATTGATCAGATCATGGGATACATATCTTAATTGATTTGGGAGTAGGGGAGGAGTGCCCGGATGTTGGTTCATTTATCCATTCGTAATCTGGCAGTGGTTGAAGCGGTTGATGTATCATTTGGTTCCGGTTTTCATGTCCTGACAGGGGAGACGGGAGCGGGCAAATCGATCATCATTGATGCCCTGGGCCTAATTGCCGGCGGCAGGGGATCAGCCGATTTAATCCGTTATGGTTGTGATAAAGCCGAGATGGAGGCTTCCTTCGATCTGCCGGCAGATCATCCGGTTTGGACAACCCTGGAAGGGTTTGGCATCGCGGGCGACCCCGGAGAGCTTCTAATAATTCGCCGGGAAATCAGCGTTCAAGGCAAGAGCTCAGCCCGCATTAACGGGCAGCTGGTGAACTTATCGATGCTGCGCGAGGTTGGAGAGAAGCTGATCAACCTGCATGGCCAACATGAACACCAAACCCTGCTTCGACCGGAACGTCATTTAGAATTGCTGGACGCCTACGGGGCCGAAGCGATTGATCCGGTGAAAGCGGCTTATCAAGCGACCTACGCCGAGTTCGTACGGATTGACAAGGAATATCATGAGCTGCGTAATACCAGTCAACAGGCGTTGCAAATGCTTGATTTATACCGTTTTCAGCTGAGTGAAATTTCTGCAGCCGAGTTAAAACCGGGGGAAGATGAATTACTCGCGGAGGAAAAGGTCAAGCTATCCCATAGCGAGAAAATGATGGAGTCCATTTCGAAAGCCTATGATTTGCTGTACGGTCCTCAGGGACTGGACGCGATTGCGAAGGCTGTCTCGAAGCTAAGTGAAGTATCGGCTTACGACAGCAAGGGAATATCTCCGCTCCTGGAGCAGCTTCAATCCGCGTATTATCAATTGGAGGATGCGTCCTTCAGCCTGCGGAATTATCGTGAACGGATCGAGTTTAATCCGGAACGGTTGGAAGAAGTCGAAGAACGTCTGGATCTGATCTCTACGCTGCGCCGTAAATACGGTGATGATATTCAAGGGATCCTTGCGTATTATGAGAAGATTCGCCAAGAAGTGGATGCCTTGGAGAATAAGGATGAACGCCTGGAGCAGCTCCAGGTGCAACGGGAGAAATTAACCGAGCGGCTGATGAAGCAGGCTTTCGAGCTAAGTGCAGTACGGCAGCAGAAGGCCGTTGAACTCGCGGCCCAGATCGAGGCGGAGCTTAAAGACCTGCAAATGGGTCGGACCTCTCTGGAAGTGAAGTTAAGCCTTATGGAGGATGCCAACGGATTGGAATGGGAAGGAAAGAAGATCCGTCCCGGCAAACACGGTATCGACAATGCTGAATTCCTCATTTCGCCAAATCCCGGAGAGCCGCTCCGACCGCTTAGCAAGATTGCATCCGGCGGTGAGCTGTCCCGCATGATGCTGGCGCTTAAGAGCATCTTTGCCCGGCATGAACAGGTTCCTGTACTCATTTTTGACGAAGTGGATACGGGTGTCAGCGGACGGGCCGCTCAGTCGATTGCCGACAAATTGTCGCGATTGTCTGGATTGTGCCAAGTTTTCGCCATCACACATTTGCCGCAGGTGGCTTGCATGGCGGATCGGCAGTACCTCATCGAGAAAGTCGTTGAAGACGGCCGCACCATGACACGCGTTGCTTCCTTAGATGAAGCCGGACGAGTGAATGAACTGGCCCGCATGCTCGGCGGGGTAGAAATCACGGAAAAGACCCAGCATCATGCCCAAGAAATGCTGAAGCTGGCACAGGCACAAAAGGATGTTTTATTAAGTCTGGCACAATGATTGACAGTAATAAAACACCTGACCCGGGGTATCTTATAGGTACGCAATTGGCGACCACCGTTTCGTCAAGCGAAAGAAGCTAAGGGAGCGTGACAGCCATTGAACCCGAACCTCAGGAATCGAATGCTCGGTCTTTTTCTTGCCTTCTTCTTTTGTTTTCTCGGCACGTCTGCCGCTGAAGGGCGGCTTCCTGTACTGCCGGACGAGTTACGCCTGTTTCAGGGTCAGGGAACACAAATTTCATTTGCTTTACCCGTGCAGGCCGAAGTCAGCGTAGATCGCCCTGATGTAGTGATGGTCAACGGGCAAGCGAACCCATCCATGAAAGTATCGTTAGGACATCCGCTCAAGCTTTCGTCGCTTCGGAGTGGAGAAGCCAACCTCCGCATGAAATTATTCGGTCAAATTCCTCTAAAGACCGTCAAGGTCAATGTCATCCCGGACCTTAAAGTGATTCCCGGCGGACAAACCATCGGTGTCAAGGTGAAATCCGCCGGGATCTTAGTGGTCGGGCATCATCAAGTTGTAACGGATACCGGCAAAGTTTCACCCGGCGAAGCGGCCGGAATCCAAGCCGGTGATTTGATCACCCACATTAACGGAATGAAGCTCCACGATGTTCGTGAAGTGGCGGAAATTGCCGCTGAAGCTGGCAAACATCAACGGCCTCTTAAGATCACCTATATGCGGAACGATAAGGAGCTCACCACGTCCTTAAATCCAGCATATGATCAGCAGGATCGGGCCTGGAGACTTGGCTTGTATATCCGGGATTCGGCTGCAGGGGTCGGCACCTTGACGTTTTATGCCCCGGATCACGGCGTCTATGGGGCCCTCGGTCACATTATTACCGATATGAATACCCAAACGCCGATCGTCGTCGGCAGCGGGCAAATTCTGCAATCCAGCGTCACATCCATCTCCAAGAGCGAAAGCGGTGAACCCGGGGAGAAGCGGGCTCACTTTCTCAAAGAAGGTAAGACCCTAGGCAATATCGAACGCAATACGAATTTTGGGATCTTCGGGAAGATGTCGCAAAATCCAGAGCATAGCCTTTATGAGAAACCGATTCCCGTCGCTTTTTCAGAAGAAGTGAAGGAAGGACCGGCTGAAATTCTGACCGTCGTTGAAGGTCAACGTGTAGAGCGGTTTAAAGTCGAAATCGTCCATGTTTCCAAACAGAGTGCACCGGAAACGAAAGGATTAGTTATTCGCATTACCGACCCGCGTCTCGTGGAGAAGACCGGTGGTATCGTTCAAGGCATGAGCGGTAGTCCAATTCTTCAGAACGGCAAGCTCATCGGTGCTGTGACTCATGTGTTCGTCAACGACCCGAAATCAGGATATGGTTGCTTTATCGAATGGATGCTGCAGGATGCCGGTATTTTACAAAGCACGAAAGACTCGATGCAAAATCTTAAGGCGAGCTAAACGCTGCCTTAAGATTTTTTTAGATATCAGAAAGTATAAACTTCAGGGGATTGGCATCCAAGAAGGGAATTTCCTTAAGCATAGGTCGACAAACACAGCTTTCAATCTGTATGCAAATGTCGAATGTATCCGAATTAGATCGCTTTCTGTAAATAAATAATTTATTATATATCAATCATGCAAAAAAATAAATAAAAATAATTTTCGACAGAAGGAATTTACTTTTGCATGTCGAATCCTTATTCTGGTAAGAAGAGAAGCAATGAATAAACCTATCCAATTACCTGAAGGAGGAAGTAGGCAGTGCAGAAAATCGAAGTGTTGTTGGCAGATGATAATCGTGAATTTACGAATTTGCTCGCGGAATACATTTCGGAGCAAGACGATATGGTCGTCTCGGGAATCGCCTATAACGGGGAAGAAGTACTGGAGATGATCGATCAAGCAGCAAGAGTTCCCGATGTCTTGATCCTTGACATTATTATGCCTCATCTGGACGGACTCGGTGTGCTTGAGCGCATTCGCGACCTGAACCTGACCCCTCAGCCTAAAATCATCATGCTGACCGCCTTTGGTCAAGAGAACATCACGCAGCGTGCCGTTCAGCTTGGAGCTTCTTACTACATCTTGAAACCATTTGACATGGAAGTGTTGGCGAATCGGATTCGTCAGCTCGTGGGTGTCCAAACCTTGAGCAACAGCGCACCTTCTACTTCGTTTGCCAAATCGAATGTGGTGCCTTTGGGCAAAGGGAAGAACCTCGATGCGAACATCACATCGATCATACATGAAATCGGAGTTCCGGCGCATATTAAAGGGTATCAATATCTGCGCGAAGCGATCACAATGGTGTATAACAACATCGAAATTTTAGGCGCTATTACGAAAACGCTGTATCCAGCAATCGCGGAGAAATTTAAAACGACGCCATCCCGCGTAGAGCGTGCAATTCGTCATGCGATTGAAGTCGCTTGGACCCGTGGCAATATCGACTCCATCAGCCATCTTTTTGGTTATACGATCAATATCTCCAAATCCAAGCCGACCAATAGTGAATTCATCGCCATGGTAGCGGATAAGCTGCGGATCGAGCATAAGGTGTCTTGAAAGTCTGAGGACACGAATAGTGATAACGACGGGAGAACATAAGCCGTTGGTCGTTCACTTATGCAGCGATCCAGAAAGGTTCAATGAAAGGCGGTCCCTCTCGGTGTATACCGGGATGCGGCCGTTTTTTATTTTGCCTAAGACGAAAATCCGCACTTGTTGATTGACAATATAGGACCTTTAGGATTATTCTGTATATGAGCATATGTTCATATACAGTTATTTCGAGAGGGGAACGACCAAGTGGATAAAAAATTACACGTTGATCTGAGCCCGGATACACTGGAGAAGGTTTCTACGATATTCAAAGCATTATCTGATCCGACCCGAATCAAAATTCTTCATTTGCTGTCGGAAGAAGAATGTTCCGTGACGCATATGTCGGAGGTGTTGAATTTGTCGCAGTCGGCGGTGTCCCACCAACTCAGTTTGCTGCGAAATTTGCGGCTGGTCAAGTTCCGGCGAGAGGCCAATACGGTGTACTACAGTTGTGACGACGAGCATGTGATTTCACTCTTGAAACAGGCGATTCAACACGCTTGTTGCGAATAGGAGGGAGATTCATGGGACATCATCACGCTCATCATCATCACGGCCATGACCATAGCCATGCCGGCCATTTCCACGATCATCATGCGGCGCGTTCTGGAAACAAGAAGGGGCTGTGGATCGCTTTATTGATCACGGCTTCGATCGCTGTTCTTGAATTTTGCGGCGGTTTGATTACCGACAGCCTTGCTTTATTGTCTGATTCCGGTCATATGTTAAGCGATGCCAGCTCGCTGCTGCTTAGCCTGATTGCCTTTTGGTTTGCCGCTCGACCTGCTTCTAAGCGAAATACGTACGGATACCACCGTATGGAGATCCTGGCGGCTCTGCTGAATGGGGGAGCCCTGTTTGTGATCGCCGGGTTTATCTTTTGGGAAGCTTACGGGCGATTGCTTGATCCGCCAACCGTGTCCAGCAATACGATGATCGTGATTGCAGTGATCGGTTTATTTGCGAATTTAGCTAGCGCAGCGGTATTGCTGAAGAAAGGCGACGTCAAAGGCAACTTAAACCTGAAAAGCGCTTATCTGCATGTACTTGGAGATGCTTTGGGTTCGGTTGGCGCTATTCTCGCGGGAATCGTGATGTCGTTGTTTGGCTGGTATATTTTTGACCCGATTATCAGTGTTCTGGTCGCTTTGTTAATTCTTCGCAGTGCCTGGAGCGTCATCAGCCAATCGGTGCACATATTGATGGAAGGCTCGCCCGCATCGATCGATCAAAGTCAGGTGAAGCAGTGTCTGGAAGGGATTCCTGGGGTTGTGGAAGTCCATGATTTGCATATTTGGACCATCACTTCGGGGATGGATGCGTTAAGCTGTCACTTAACAATAGAGGATGGCAGTCAAAGCCAAGCCGTGTTACAGGAAGCAATTACTGCCTTGGAGAAGACGTTCCACATCGGTCATACCACCATTCAGGTGGAAACCTCGCACATCCAGCATCGGGAGCTTATGGTATAATGCCATCAGGAGAAAGGATGAGCATTAATATGACGAACGATCTTGAGCCGGCAGCTTACCGGGAATTGCTGGAGGGCACGAATTTGGAAGAAAATCAACGGCAGGCCCTTCTGGAACTAATCCAACGTTACGAACAGCTTCTTGCAGAGAACGCTAGGTTACGCAAGGCATTGCTTCGTGCAAATGCCCATCAAGGTTCGCGGATGTCGACCAAACTGAAGGAAGCGTTATATGAATAAGCTAAAAAACCTCTTTACGCTGAAGACAAAGCGAAAGAGGTTTTTTCATATGATCCGAGGAGTTTAGTCGTTCTGTACCACAGCGGGTTCTGGTTCTTTTGCAGCGGCTTGGGCGGCTTCGTCTTTTTTGCGAAATCTGGGACCTAGGTAATTCCGCTTGCGATCCCGGAAGAAGATCCACCCGCCCAAAAATCCGGCGCCGGCTGCAAACAGAACAACGCCTAGCCCGAAGTTTATCCAGTCAAATGTGACTCGGGTTAACGAATCGTCGCCGTGTGCTGACATATAATCAAATAAGGTGTCTTTGATTTTTATAAATCCGATCATCGCTGCAATGCCGGGAATCACCAGCAAAATAATCGCAATAAACCGGGAGAACTTGAGCCTCATGCGCTAGATCTTCCTTTCCCTCTCGAAATGGCTATGTATTGTTAAAAATATCATACCTTTTTCCTGAGGGGATGTCTATTTACGGCTTTGATTTGTAATAACGGAAAAACAAGGTAAAATAGGGGAAAGTGACTGAATTGATAGAATGGGTGGAGATGAATTATGGCAATTACTTGTGATGTAGCGGTGCTTGGCGGAGGGACTGGCGGATATATCGCAGCCATTCGCGCGGCACAGTTGGGGAAAGACGTTGTCATTATTGAGCGGGACAAGCTGGGGGGAACCTGTCTGCATCGCGGATGTATCCCAAGCAAAGCGCTGCTACGCAGTGCGGAGCTCTACGCGCAAATGAAGGACAGTGCAAGTTACGGCATCGAGACAAGCGGTGTGACGCTCGTATTCCCGAAAGTGCAGGAACGAAAGCAAAGCATCGTGGATCAACTGCATAAAGGGGTCCAATATTTGATGCGTAAACATAAAATCCGCGTGATTGAAGGAAATGGGCGAGTGATCGGGCCGTCGATTTTCTCTCCCAAAAGCGGAGCCGTTGCCGTGGAGCTTCCGGATGGTGAAATGGAGACGGTCGTGCCTACGAACTTGATCATCGCCACAGGCTCACGGCCGCGAATGCTGCCAGGGCTTGAGCCGGACGGGAATTATATTCTTAGCAGCGATGAAGCGCTGCAGCTATCCGAACTTCCCGGCTCGATGCTGATTGTGGGAGGCGGCGTCATCGGGGTTGAATGGGCCTCCCTGCTAAATGATTTTGGCGTGCAGGTGACCGTGGTAGAAGCCGCGAATCAGCTGCTGCCGGCAGAAGATGAGGATATCGCCCGTGAATTACAGAAGCAGTTGCAACGGCGCGGCGTTCAAGTCATCACAGGGGTTACGGTTGATCCGAGTTCTTTAGAAGTTGGTCATAACCGGGTGCAAATCTCCGCAAAACGAGGGGACGAATCGATCCGGCTCGAAGCGGACAAGCTGCTGGTATCCATCGGACGCCAGGCCAACGTGGAGAATATTGGGCTCGAAAATACCGACATCGGGTTAGAACGCGGCTTCATTCGGGTAAATGAATATATGCAAACCACGGAACCGCATATTTACGCCATCGGCGATTGCATCGGCGGGCTTCAGCTCGCACATGCCGCCAGCCATGAAGGGTTAACTGCCGTCCATCATTTGGCCGGGGAAGCCTCGCATGGTTATCAAGAAAGCCAAGTTCCGCGCTGCGTGTACACCCGTCCTGAAGTCGCATCGGTTGGAATCACCGCCAAGGAAGCGAAGGCTAAAGGGCTGGAGGTTAAAGTTGGCAAAGTTCCGTTCTCGGCGATTGGTAAGGCGCTGGTGCATGGCGAAACGGAAGGATTTGTGAAAATGGTGGCCGATGCCCGCACCAATGATATTCTCGGCGTACAGATGATCGGGCCGCATGTGACGGAGCTGATCAGCCAAGCGGCACTGGCCCAGGTGCTGGATGCGACGCCTTGGGAAGTTGGACAAGTCACCTTTGCCCATCCGACGCTGGCAGAAATTATCGGGGAAGCAGCGCTGGCCGTGGACGGGAACTCCTTAAACGCTTGAGGTAACGGGCAAAATGATGAATATTTTCCTTTTCGCTGCAAAACGATTATAATAAACTTATTCCAAGTCTTAGTACCTGGTGTTAAGATTAAGGTATGTAACGCCCCAATCAAAGGAGGTAACTCCCATGAATGCCAAAAGTGTAGTTCAAACCGAGCCAAAACATAAGCAACTCGGACTAACAGATGCAGAAGTCATTGAGATGTACAGATATATGGTGACCGCACGCAAATTCGATGAGCGTAACCTATTGCTGCAGCGGGCCGGGAAAATTAATTTCCACGTTTCCGGGATCGGTCAAGAAACCACGCAGGTTGCTGCGGCGTTTGCGCTTGATCGTGAGCGCGACTATTTCCTGCCTTACTACCGGGACTACGGCTTTGTACTGGCCGTGGGCATGTCGCTTACGGAATTAATGCTCTCAGCCTTTGCCAAAGCGGATGATCCGAACAGCGGCGGCCGTCAGATGCCAGGACATTTCGGCAGCAAACGGCTGCGTATCGTGACCGGCTCCAGTCCGGTAACCACGCAGGTGCCCCATGCCGTAGGCGTTGCCTTGGCGGCCAAAATGCAGAAGAAAGACATTGTTTCTTATGTCACGTTTGGGGAAGGCTCCAGCAATCAGGGGGATTTTCACGAAGGGTTAAACTTTGCCGGTGTTCAGAAGCTGCCGGTCATCTTCTTGTGTGAGAATAACCAATATGCCATTTCTGTGCCGGTGAAGAAGCAGTTGGGCGGTCGCGTGGTGGATCGGGCTCAAGGGTATGGCTTCCCTGGGGTTCGTGTCGATGGCAATGATGCGCTGGAGGTGTACCGAGTTGTGAAGGAAGCGCGGGAACGCGCGATTCGCGGCGAAGGGCCTACACTGATTGAAGCGATGATGTACCGCCTGTCTCCGCACTCGACATCGGATAATGATCTGGCGTATCGGACGAAGGAAGAAGTAGAAGAGAACTGGAAAAAAGACGGTATCCCTAAAATGAAGTCGTACCTGATCGAAACCGGCATTTGGAGCGAGGAGCAGGACGAAGCGCTGTTGCGGGATATCCAACAACAGCTGAAGGAAGCGGTGGAAGCGGCTGACAATGCGCCGTTCCCACGGCCGGAAGACACGCTGCTGCATGTCTATGCCAGCGAAGGGGAGGAGCAGTAATCATGCCGGTGATGGAATATATCGACGCGATTCGTCTGGCCATGAAGGAAGAAATGGAGCGGGACGAAAGCGTGTTTGTTCTGGGGGAAGACGTCGGCGTTAAGGGCGGCGTGTTCACCACAACGAAAGGGCTGCAGGAGCAGTTCGGTGAAATGCGCGTCATCGATACGCCGCTGGCGGAATCGGCCATTGCCGGTGTTGCGATTGGTGCAGCGATGTATGGTCTGAAGCCGATCGCAGAAATGCAATATTCGGACTTTATGCTGCCGGCGACGAACCAGATTATTAACGAAGCGGCGAAAATTCGCTATCGTTCCAACAACGACTGGAATTGCCCGGTTGTGGTCCGCGCTCCAATCGGCGGCGGGATTTTTGGCGGGTTGTACCATTCCCAATGTCCGGAATCGATTTTCTTCGGTACCCCGGGGCTGAAGATCGTTGCCCCTTATTCCGCTTATGATGCCAAAGGCTTGCTGAAGGCAGCGATCCGCGACCCCGATCCGGTGTTGTTCTTTGAGAATAAGAAATGTTATAAGCTCATCAAGGAAGAGGTGCCGGAGGACGATTATATCGTTCCGATCGGCAAAGCGAAGGTGCTGCGGGAAGGCGATGACATTACGGTTATAAGCTACAGCTTGCCGCTGCATTTTGCGATGCAGGCTGCGGAAGAGCTGGCGGCAGAGCAAGGGATCCGCTCCCACATTCTTGATTTGCGCACGCTGCAGCCTCTGGACCGCGAAGCTATTATTGAGGCTGCCCGCAAGACAGGCAAGGTCCTAATTATCCATGAGGATAATAAAACCGGCGGTATTGGTGCAGAAGTATCGGCGATTATTTCTGAAGAGTGCTTGTTCGAGTTGGATGCTCCGATTGCAAGACTGTGCGGACCGGACGTTCCGGCGATGCCGATTAGCCCTCCGATGGAGAAGTTCTTTATGCTTAGCAAAGATAAGGTCAAAGAAGCGATGCTTCAATTGGCGCTTTATTGATTGGGAGTGAGGATACGAATGTCATCCAATAAAACATTGATAGACGTGCAATTACCCCAGCTCGCCGAATCGCTTGTCTCGGCGACGATCGGGAAATGGCTGAAGAAGCCGGGGGATCCCGTTGAACAATACGAGCCGATCCTTGAGGTTATTACGGACAAAGTAAATGCGGAAATCCCTTCGACGGTCGACGGTGTAATGGGCGAGCTGCTAGCAGAAGAAGGGCAAGAGGTTCAGGTTGGTGCCGTGATCTGTCGGATCGAGACGGCGAACGCGGCTGCTGATGCGCCAGCCGGCGACTCAGCGGTGAATGAAGCCGCCCGTTCTGCTGCCGGCGCGGCAAGTGCGGGGGAACAGCCCGATCAGTCGCAGCGCCACCGGTATTCGCCGGCCGTGCAGACGTTAGCTGCCCAACACGGGATTGATCTGCGGCAAATTACGGGCACGGGGCTTGGCGGACGGATTACGCGGAAGGATGTGCTGGCTTACATCGAGCAAGGCGGCCGCGGCAGTGTTGCTGCGCCACCAGCACCGGCAGCAACGACGGCTGCTGCACCGTCCGTGCCGCTGCAGTCAGCGCCAACAGCGTCTTCAGCTACACCGGTGTCGCAGCGCGTGATCCCGGCCGTGATCAACGATGCTCCGGGTCCAGTGCGTCATTCCGGCTTGCACTTGACGGAGAACCCGCCGATCCCAACCATCGAGGTGGAAGGGGGCGACCGTTCCGAGTATTTTATCGACGTAACCCCGATCCGCAACACGATCGCAACCCGGATGCGCCAAAGTGTGTCGGAAATTCCACACGGCTGGATGATGATCGAGGTCGACGTGACCAACCTGGTCCAGCTGCGTAACAAGATCAAGCAGGAGTTTATGCAGAAGGAAGGCGTCAATCTGACGTACCTGGCTTTCCTGCTGAAGGCGGTTGTAGGAGCCATCAAGGATTATCCGATCATGAACTCGGTATGGGCTGTGGACAAGATCATCGTCAAACGCGATATCAATATCTCCCTTGCCGTTGGGACCGAGGATTCGGTACTGACGCCGGTCATCAAGAAGGCCGATCAGAAAAATATCGCAGGTCTGGCACGGGAAATCGAGGAGCTGGCAACGAAGGTCCGCTCCGGCAAGTTGAAGCTGGAAGACATGCAGGGCGGCACGTTTACGGTGAACAATACCGGTTCCTTTGGTTCCATTTTGACGCAACCGATTATCAATTACCCGCAAGCCGCGATTCTGACGTTTGAGTCGATCGTGAAGCGGCCGGTTGTGATCAACGATATGATTGCCGTCCGTTCGATGGCTAATCTGTGCCTGTCCTTGGACCACCGGATTTTGGACGGCGTAATTTGCGGCCGCTTTATGCAGCGGGTGAAGGAAAATATGGAAAGCTACAATTTGGACACGCAGGTATATTGAACGTAACATAAGAATCGAGGCGACAATGCGATGAACGAAGGCTTGACAGTACGCTATTATCCGATGATGGAATATGGGGAAGCCTGGGATTTGCAGAAACGGCTCATTAAAGAGATGGATGCACAGCAGCAGGGAGAACACCTGCTGCTGTTGCAGCATCCGCCGACCTATACGATAGGCTCCCAAAACCATCCTGAACATTTGCTCCTAAGCCCTGAGCAACTGCAGGAGCGGGGCATTGCTGTGTTTGAAATCGATCGCGGGGGAGATATTACATACCATGGTCCCGGGCAGCTAGTTGGCTATCCGCTGCTTCGGTTAGAGGCCGGGCGCGGGCTGGATTTGCACGGGTATTTGCGCCAGCTGGAGCAGGTGATTATCGATTATTTGGCCGAGTTTGGCATCGAAGGCTCACGTAAACCGGAATATACCGGAGTGTGGGTTGGTGACGTGAAAATTTGTGCAATTGGCGTCAAGTTCAACAAATGCAGGCATCATCGAGGTTTTATTACGAGCCACGGCTTTGCTTTTAATGTGAAGTCTGGTATTCAAGAGGAAGGCTTTCGCGGAATAATACCTTGCGGGATTCAAGAATACGGGGTGACCTCGCTCGAAGACGTGACTGGCCGCTCATTTACGGTTGAGCAAGTCGCAAGGGAGATCGTTCCGAAGTTTAACGCGATATTTGGGCGTTCGGGGGCTTGGGTCGAGGCTTAAGCAGCCCCCAAAGCGGGTTGGTTAGCGAATGAAGAAGGGTTCTAGGAAAGCGATCAGCGTTGAAGCCAGCATGGCAAACAACATCAAATATACGACGATTCTCATTGTATTTTTGCGCATCATGGTAACTCCTTTGACTTAAACGTATATTATTCTCACTCTTATTATCGTATCGAAGAAAGCGAGGAAAGTCCAATGATTAACGAGGAACGCCTCATCGGACAATTTCTGGAGCTGGTGCAGGTGGACAGCGAAACGAAACACGAGCGCCAAATAGCCGATGTGTTAAAACAGAAATTCAGTGAATTGGGACTGGACGTTGTAGAGGACAGTTCGGCGGCAGAGACGGGACATGGCGCCGGGAACCTGATCGCTACGCTGAAAGCTAGTGAAGGCGTGTCCGTGGAACCCTTCCTGTTCACCTGCCACATGGATACCGTTACTCCGGGCAAAGGGATTAAACCGATTGTTGGGGAGGACGGATGGATTCGCAGCGACGGCACGACGATCCTTGGAGCGGACGACAAAGCGGGTGTAGCGGTGCTGCTGGAGCTGATTCAAGTTCTTCAGGAGAAGCAAATTCCACACGGACAAATCCAGTTTGTCATCTCGGCTGGCGAGGAATCGAGCCTGCGCGGGGCACGGGCGCTGGAGGCACAGTATGTTAATGCGAAGTTCGGGTTCGCGATCGACACCGGCGGTGAAGTAGGCACGATTTGCATCGGCGCTCCCACACAGGCGCGAGTAGAAATCGAGATTTACGGCAAAGCGGCTCATGCCGGTGTCAATCCGGAAGACGGCATCAGCGCAATTCAGGTCGCGGGCAAGGCGTTGGCACGTATGAAGCTCGGGCGTATTGACGCAGAGACAACCGCTAACATCGGCAAGTTTGAAGGCGGCGGTGCGACGAACATCGTACCGGATCACGTCATCTTATATGGCGAAGCACGCAGCATGTCCCAAGAGAAGGTCGACAAGCAGCTTCAGGACATGAAGGAAGCGATGGAATCCGCATGCCGCGACTTTGGAGCCAAGGGAGAATTCCGCAGCGAGGTGCTGTATCGGGCATTCCGGATCCCGGAGGAAGCCCCTGTGCTGCGGATCGCCAAGCAAGCGGCGGCTGCGCTCGGGCTTGCGGGAACGACGTTTACGACCGGCGGCGGCAGCGACGCGAATGTCTTTAATAGCCTGGGGATTCCAACGGTGAATTTGGCGATCGGCTATGAGGACATCCATACGACCAGCGAAAGAATCAAGAAGGACGATCTCGTAAAAACAGCGCAGTTTGCGCTGGAGATCGTACGCCAATCGGTATCCTCCTCTTGATCCCTTAAAGAATGTCAGAATGCCCGGTGCGACCAATGCGCACCGGGTTTTATTTTGTATATTCTCTACCATTAATTCACATTAATGCAGCCGAGTAGACGATTTGGCCGGGAAGTGACGAACCTGCGTAGTACTCCACTTGGTATGCCAGCCTGAAGCTTGAATCAAGTTCAGAGCTTGGTGGAAGTCGTCTAAATATTTGCATATTTTCTCCTGCTCTGATTTTGGCGGGTGATACAGTTGGATTCGTCGCTCGAGATTGGTGATCGCCAGTTGCAAGTAACAGGAGGCTGCACCGAAACGAGCTGCTGCGAAATCGGGATTCTGCTCAGCAAGTGCTTCAAAGATGGGAGCGGCTTCTTCGTAATTTCTCTCATCATAACAAATCTCTGCCCAAATCAGACTTAGCTCCAAGAAGGGGGGAGTGGGCTCGCGAAGCAACCGAGGTTCGATCTGCAGCAGCCGTTCTTTGGCTAGTGCGACATAACCTTCTTTATATAAAGACTGGATCAGCTCGCTAAGCAAATAGTTGTCCATCTGCCCCGCTAGCTGTTCAGCAACGTCAATCCGACCTGTGGATACGGCATTCTGGATCATTTCTACGAGTTTTCCCATATTTTTAGGCTGTCCGGTAGGACTGCGCATTTTCACCCCCTCCTTTTATTAACCGATTTTCCCTTAACTGAATAACTATTTTGATAGGAATGAATCAAATCCGTGATTTTTACGTCACGTCCTGATTCTTTTCTCCATTGGGACAGCAGAAGGCGAATCTGCCAAGCTTTACCCTGAGCGCGTACACGGTCTTCCGTAAAATAGCTTTTCATAAGGGGGCTCCTTTCCGAACGGTTTGGTATAATAACACCATATGTCTCGTGTGGACAAGTTATGTATGATTGGAACGGTTGATGACACGATTAAGGGAGGAACAAGAAATGGCGGCTAACGATAAATTAAAGGAAACCACGGTTTCCACAGAGTCGATCTTCCAGGGGAGAGTGATCTCCTTGCAATTGGATACTGTCAAACTGCCGGACGGCACGACGGCAACCCGTGAAATTGTGAAGCATCCGGGTGCGGTTGCTGTGCTGGCGGTGCATGAGGGACGCTTGTTGCTGGTGGACCAATATCGCCAAGCGATGGGCCGATGTGAATTAGAGATTCCGGCGGGTAAATTGGAGCCAGGCGAAGATCCTGCGGAGGCAGCGGTCCGTGAGCTGCAGGAGGAGACCGGGTATCGCTGCGATAAATTGATTCATTTGCACTCCTTCTACACTTCGCCGGGGTTCGCAGATGAAATCATTCATCTCTACTTGGCCGAGCAGTTGAGTGCGGGAGAGATGTCGCTGGATGCGGACGAATTCCTTGAAGTTCAGGAAGTGACGCTGGAGGAGGCGCTTGACCTCATTTCGGAGGGGCGGATTGCGGATGCCAAAACGATTCTGGCAGTGTATATCTGGCAGCTGAAGGTTGTGCGCGAACAGGCAGGGGCAAGATTATGATCTCAAGTTCCACGACCACCTCGGCCGAGCTTACGACCGTATTCGCCGATTTGCATATTCACATCGGACGAACCGGGCGGGGGGAGCCGGTGAAGATCAGCGGCAGCCGTGATCTGACCTTTGCCGGGATCGCCAAGGAGGCTGCAAAGCGCAAAGGGATCGGACTGGTTGGAATCATTGACTGTCATGCCCCAGGGGTGCAAGAGGATATCGACCGGTGCCTGGAGCAGGGGGAAATGCAGGAGCTGAAGGAGGGCGGCATCGCCTATCAAGGGACGACGATTCTGCTGGGATGTGAACTGGAAATCCGAGAACCGGGGATGGGGCCGGCGCATTTGCTTGCTTTTTTCCCACACCTGGAGACGATTCGCGGCTTTACTGAATGGCTGAAAGCAAGAATGAAAAATGTGGGGTTAAGCTCGCAGCGCGTGTACGCTCCGGCGGTTACGCTGCAGGAAGAGGTGTATGCCCGCGGCGGTATGATCATTCCGGCCCATATTTTCACGCCGCATCGCAGCATTTACGGAAGCTGCGCTCCTCGAATGTCAGATGTGCTGGATCTCTCCCTGATCAGCGCGGTGGAGCTGGGGCTCAGCGCGGATACGGAGATGGCCGGATTGATCAGTGAGCTTGATCCTTTTCCGATTTTAACCAATTCCGACGCACATTCGCTGGGCAAAATCGGTCGGGAGTATAATGAACTGCGCTTGAAGGAAGCGAGTTATCATGAATTCGTGAAGGCTCTTCGGCGTGAAGAGGGGCGGTTGGTGGCCGGCAACTACGGACTAAATCCGCGTCTTGGCAAATATCATCGAACATACTGCAGCAACTGTAACTATATCATCGATGAGGCCGAAGCTAATGTAGAACGATGTCCCTATTGCGGCAGCCCGAAACTGGTGCGAGGCGTGCTGGACCGCATTCGCTCGATCGCCGATCGCGCGGAACCCAGTGTACCGCGGTATCGTCCGACGTATCATTACCAAGTTCCCCTGGAGTTTATCCCGGGCCTGGGACCGGCAAAATTAGAGCTGCTGCTGGACAGGTTCGGCACGGAGATGAACATTTTGCATCACGTGCCAGAGGAGGAACTGGCTGAGGCGGTGGGAACGGATCTGGCCCAGCTTATTGGCATGGCCCGCAGCGGCAGGCTCGAACTTAGTGCAGGCGGCGGGGGAATATACGGCAAAGTGAAAAAATCTTAATCTAGCGGCGGCGGTCTCGACATGCGGAAGGCATAAGCAGGCAGGCTAGTTCATAGGGATAAGATAAGACCTTATCGAACAAGCTAGGAGGCAAAATTCGATGCTGCACCCAATTCGCCATGCGTTTAAAGATCAAACGCCGCTATATGTTTTTGTTTCCGTGCTGTTTTTAATGGGCGTCGTATTCGGTGCGCTCATGGTCAACGCATTAACATTGGAACAACAACAGGATATCTCCCGATTTTTAGGTGATTTCTTTCTATCGATCAACGAAGGCGGGTCCGAATTTCAACCGATGACGTTCTGGCAAGTAGCCGGGTTACATCTAAAATGGCTAGGTCTGATCTGGCTGTTGGGATTATCCGTAATTGGGCTTCCGGGGATCTTGATTCTCGATTTTCTAAAAGGGGTATTAATTGGCTTCACCGTCGGCTATTTGGTTGGCCAATATACATGGAAGGGGCTGCTGTTTGCCCTCGTTTCCGTAGCGCCGCATAATCTGATTGTGATTCCAGCCCTGCTGATCGCCAGCGTCGCAGCGGTGAGCTTCTCGCTCAACATCATTCGCTCGCGTGTGTTGATGAGCCGTCCCGGCCAGGCTACCCGGCCTTTCCTGTCGTATACAGGGCTGACGTTGGCCATGGCAGTGGCGCTGCTTGCCATCTCCTCGTTCGAGACATGGGTGACGCCGGTGATGATGAGTTGGGTGACGCCGTTGATTGCATGAGTTTGTGCCTGTGTAGAAAAATACATCCCCCGCACCTGGCTGCTGGCCTGGACGGGGGATATTCGTTTTTTCTAGCACGTTCTACTAATTTTAAAACATCCTGGTGATAAGGATTCCCTCAGATTTTGCAATCTACCAAAATGTTTGACTTTGTTGAATATCTCCCCCTATAATGAAAGAAGTGGTCATGAACTTATTGGATGTGCGGCAAGGCTGGGGGAGGGATAACATGGAAGCAAAGATCGAAAAAATCAAACAGCAGTTACAATCCCACGGTTACAAATTGACGCCCCAGCGGGAAGCCACGGTACGCGTTTTGCTCGAAAATGAAGATGATCATCTGAGTGCGGAAGATGTTTTCATGCTCGTCAAAGACAAGGCACCGGAGATCGGCCTGGCCACGGTCTATCGAACATTGGAATTGCTCAGCGAGCTTCACGTTGTGGAGAAGATCAACTTCGGCGACGGTGTAGCCCGGTACGACTTGCGTACCGATACGACTAAACATCATCACCACCATTTGATCTGTGTTCAGTGTGGGGCAATGGATGAAATTCGCGAGGATTGGCTTGGACCGCTCGAGGAACGCTTGGAGAAGGAATTCAATTTTACGGTGCTCGATCACCGGTTGGATTTTCAAGGCATTTGTTACCGATGCAAGGACAAGAACAACGATTCGCCTGGAACAGACAATAAGAAATAACTTCGTTAAGCCGAGCTCTTTACGGCCCTGCCGTAGGGAGCTTTTTACGTTGCCTTGCACGAGGGAACGCCGCGTAAGCCGCATCATCTATGAAGTCATTTCCGCATACTCCCTAGTCTCTCTCTATATACTTAATACATAGGGTGTCCTAGCAGACAAGCAGGCGCCCCACAAATGATAGAGAGGATGGGGTTCATGGTCATCTCGCTTCGAAAATGGCTCAGAACAGGGAAATATTTGATCCTGTTTGTTGCTCTTGCGTATACTTTTTATAAGGCGTTAGGACTGCTGGACGATGTTCTCTTTCGTGAGGACAAGTACCGCGTACCCGAAGGCTCTGCGGTGAAAGTATTTTATGAAGGCGTACCCGGAAATAACATGATGGAGAACATGACGGAGCGGCTGAAGTTATTTTTCTGGTATGGAGAGTAGTTCATTAGCTGGACAGCAGGGAAATTTCGCAAGAGTGTGGAAATAGTAATCAAGGCGGATGGCTGAGGATATTGCATTTGATAACCAGGAAAGGAGGCGCAGCGCATGGAAAGGGATGCGGCCTCTTTTATTTCGTTTTTGGCCGGGCAACGGGCATTAAGTGAAGCAACGCGGGAGTCCTATGCGCGGGATCTCAAGCAGTACATAAGCTATTTGCAATCGAAGCAGGTCAGCGATTACCGCCAAGTGACTCGTGCGGGCATCTTGCTCTATTTCGCTTACTTGAAAGATCTCGGCAAGGCGCCGGCAACGATTCAACGCGTATCTGTCACCCTTCGCGCTTTCTTTCGGTATTTACTGCAGGAACGGCGGATTGACCAGGATCCCTTCATCATGTTGGAGGTGCCCAAAGTCGAAAAAAAACCGCCGCAAACCCTCACCGTAGAGGAAACCGAACGGCTGCTGGAGGCCCCAAAGCCCGACACACCATTAGGCTTAAGGGACAAGGCGATGCTTGAGCTGCTCTATGCAACCGGCATCCGCGTTTCCGAGCTGATCGCGCTCAACCAGAACGATGTGAACCTGGAGCTTCACTTTCTTAGGTGCACCGGGGATCGAGGGAAGGAACGCATTCTTCCGTTTGGAGAAGTCACCGCGGAATGGCTTGATATGTATTTAAGGGAAGGACGCAGCCGTCTGATTTTGGAGGATAAGGAGAACCCGGCTCTTTTTCCGAATCGTCGGGGCGGGCGGATTAGCCGGCAAGGTTTCTGGAAGATAATGAAGAAATATGGCCAGGAAGCCGGGATCACGGCCGATATTACGCCGCATACCTTGCGTCATTCCTTCGCCGTCCATCTATTGGAGCGGGGAGCGGACGTGAGGTCGGTCCAGGAGCTGCTCGGGCATTCCGATGCCTCCACAATTCAAATGTATGTAAGTCGTTCAAGGTCCAATCTGAAGACGGTTTACGACGCCTTTCATCCGCGGGCCATGCGGGAGGCGAAAGCGCCGGAAGCCGTTCATGAAGGGGAACCGAAGGATCATTAGAATGGTTTCCCTTCTGGGAAGGGATAACTAAAGCTGCATAGATTAAAGGAGTGATAGAAGATGGAAAACGGAAATCGTTTTAGAAAAATGACCGTCATCGTCCTCGACAGCGTGGGGATCGGTGAACTGCCGGACGCCAAAAAATTTGGTGACGAAGGTGCACATACCTTGGGGCATATTTTGCAAACCGTACCCGGTACGAAGCTGCCGAACTTGCAAAAATTAGGACTTGGCAATATCGCAGCGCTGCCGAATCTGGATCCGGTGGACGAGCCGCTCGCTTACTTCGGGAAAATGGCAGAGATCTCTGCGGGCAAAGATACAATGACCGGCCACTGGGAATTGATGGGCCTGAAGATTGAAACGCCGTTCCAAACGTATCCGAATGGCTTCCCGCGCGATTTGATCGCTCGCTTCGAGCAGGAAACGGGACGTAAAATTATTGGCAACAAGCCAGCCTCCGGTACGGAAATTTTGGTGGAGCTCGGCGAAGAGCATATGAAAACCGGAAGCTGGATCGTCTACACTTCGGCGGACAGCGTATTTCAAATTGCAGCCCATGAAGAGATCATTCCGCTGCCAGAGCTGTACCGGGCTTGCGAAATCGCTCGTCGGCTGACGCTGGAGCCGGAGCATTCCGTTGGGCGCGTTATCGCCCGTCCGTTTGTTGGTCAACCAGGAAACTTCCAACGTACGCCAAACCGCCACGATTATGCGGTGAAACCGCCGGAACCAACCGTACTCAACGCGTTGAAAAATGCCGGCAAGGAAGTGGTGGCCATCGGGAAGATCGGCGATATTTTCTCCGGGGAAGGAATTACTGCTTCGTATCCAACGAAGAGCAACCAGCACGGAATTGAAGAAACGCTGCAGCGGATCGGCCAGGACTTCACCGGCATGCTGTTTACAAACCTGGTGGATTTCGACTCCTTGTACGGCCATCGCCGTGACCCGCAGGGCTACGCTCGTGCGCTGGAGGAGTTTGATGCGGCAGTACCAGATTTGCTGAAAAATGTAGGGGAGAACGACTTGCTGATCATTACGGCTGACCACGGGAACGACCCGATTCATGCCGGAACGGACCATACTCGCGAATATGTGCCATTGCTTGTTTATGGGCCAAGCTTGAAGAAGCCGGGCAGCCTGGGCATCCGTGCGACGTATGCCGACTTGGCCGCAACGATCGCCGACAATTTCGGGGTCCATGCCACCGAGCACGGAAAGAGCTTCTTACACGAACTCGTATAAGCGCAGAAGCTCAACTGTCATTTATAGCTTGTGAACCAGGAGGATTACGATATGACGACGACATTAAACATTGGAATGATCCGGGAAGCAGCAGATTATATCCGTTCCCGGTCGGGCCTTACGCCAAAGGTAGGATTAATCCTGGGCTCTGGATTAGGCGTACTGGCCGATCATATTGAAGAGCCCGTCAGCATCAACTACAGCGATATCCCGTTTTTCCCGCAGTCGACGGTTGAGGGACATGCAGGCGAGCTGTTGATCGGGACGGTACAGGGTACGCCGGTTGTGCTTATGAAAGGCCGCTTCCACATGTACGAAGGGTACGGGCCGGAGATGACGGCTTTCCCGGTACGGGTCATGAAGGAGCTGGGCGTCAAAACGCTGCTGGTCACGAATGCAGCTGGCGGGGTAAACACATCCTATGAGCCGGGAGATCTGATGCTGATCTCCGACCATTTGAATCTCACAGGCCGTAATCCGTTGGTAGGGCCAAACGACGAGGAGCTGGGGCCGCGCTTCCCGGACATGTCCCAAGCGTACAGCCGTCGTCTGCGCGAGATTGCACGGAAAGTCGCTGCCGACAAGGGAGTGCCTCTGCAAGAAGGCGTCTATGCCGGCTTGTTGGGCCCAACCTATGAGACGCCAGCGGAAATCCGCATGCTGCGGACGCTGGGTGCCGATGCCGTCGGGATGTCCACGGTTTCGGAAACGATCGTTGCCCGCCATGCTGGCATCGAGGTGCTAGGGATTTCCTGCATCAGCAACATGGCGGCAGGTATTTTGGACCAACCGTTGTCCCATCAGGAGGTTATGGAGACGACCGAGCGCGTGCGTGAGAAGTTTCTAAGCCTTGTGTTGTCCATTATCCCGGAGATTGGCGAAGCTTAAGAAGAACGGAGGCAAGGAGCGATGAGAGCGGTAGATCTGATCCGTAAAAAAAGGGACGGCCAGGAGCTGACGAGCGAAGAAATCGCCTTCTTGGTCAAAGGGTACAGCGAGGGGCAAATCCCCGATTACCAAATGTCCGCATGGGCGATGGCCGTTTATTATCAAGGGATGAGCGCCCGGGAGACGGCCGACCTGACGATGGCAATGGCCGGTTCCGGAGATACGATTGACCTTAGCTCCATCCGTGGCATTAAGGTCGATAAGCATTCAACGGGCGGAGTTGGCGATAAAACCACCGTCGTCTTAGGCCCGCTTGTGGCGGCCGCCGGCGTACCGGTTGCGAAGATGTCCGGCCGGGGGCTCGGGCATACCGGCGGGACGATCGACAAGCTGGAAGCGATCTCCGGATTCTCTGTGGAGCTTACGAAGGAGCAATTTTTCCGCCAGGTGAACGAAATCGGCCTTGCGGTCGTCGGCCAAAGCGGGAATATGACACCAGCCGACAAGAAGCTGTATGCGCTGCGGGATGTCACCGCGACGGTCGATTCCATCCCGCTGATCGCCAGCAGCGTCATGAGCAAGAAGATCGCTGCTGGTGCGGACGCCATCGTGCTGGACGTTAAGACCGGCAGCGGCGCGTTCATGAAGACGCTGGAGGACTCGATCCGTCTAGCCAAGGCCATGGTGGATATCGGCACGCAGGTCGGACGCCGCACGGTTGCCGTGATTAGTGACATGGACCAGCCGCTGGGCCATGCAATCGGCAACGCGCTGGAGATCAAGGAAGCCGTGGCAACGCTGCGCGGGGATGGACCGGCCGATCTCGAGGAGGTCTGCCTGATTCTGGCGTCCCATATGCTGATTCTCGGCGGCAAGGCATCAAGCGAGGAAGAGGCGAAGGCGATGCTAGCCGAGCAGATTAAGAGCGGTCAAGCGCTGGAAAAGCTGAAGCAAATGGTTGCGGCGCAGGGCGGTAACACGGAGCAAATCGGCCGCCCAGAGCTGCTGCCGGAAGCAGAGCTGAAGGTGGATGTGAAGGCAACTGCGGGCGGATATGTTGAATCGATTCAGGCCGAGGAGATTGGCCTCGCCGCCATGATGCTCGGAGCGGGCCGGGAGACGAAGGAATCCGTCATTGATCTGGCTGCCGGCGTAGAGCTGCGCAAGAAAATCGGCGATCCGGTTGAGGCAGGCGAAACGCTGGCGGTGCTGCATCTGAACCGCAGCCATGAGACGGGCCTCGCGGAGGCACAGCGGCGCATTCTTAACGCGTATGGCATTTCCAGTACGAAGGTGCCGCGTCGCCCGCTGGTGTTCGCACTGGTAACGCCAGACGGGATTAAGCGATTCTGAGCGAGGGACGCAGACGACGTAGTCATATTCATAAGATAACGGAATCATATGGCCTTATTTTGGCTAAACGACGGGGTGTGGACATACGCCTCAAATGATCAAAATAAGGCCATCAACTTCTCTTATTTTAGAGGATTGGGGCATTTAACCCAAAGAAATCAAACGCCTAAAAGGCGTTTTTTCTTTTTGCACAGGAATATTATTCCTCTTTCATGCCGATACTAGGTTAGCAGAATCCAGACTTATGTCTAGAAGGAGGATAAACCTTGAAAAGACGGATGTTGACCTGGTTTGCCGCGTTCGTATTGGCCGTATCGGTGTGGCCGACCTACACCAGTGCTAATCATGGCGGTCCGCATGACGGGGATGATGAAATCGCATTGGCGGAAAATGCGTTGTCCGCCGTCTTAATCGATGCCGATACCGGCACAGTAATTTACGAGAAGAAGAGTCATGAGAAGCTGCCACCTGCCAGCATCACCAAAATCATGACGATGTTGCTGACCATGGAGGCGATCGATAACGGCACGCTGAAGCTGACCGATAAGGTGACGACAAGCGAATATGCGGCATCGATGGGCGGCTCGCAGATCTTTCTGGAGCCGGGCGAAACGATGACTGTGGATGAGCTGTTGAAGGGCGTGGCTATGGCGTCTGGGAACGATGCGTCCGTGGCGCTTGCCGAGAAGATCGCCGGCTCGGAAAAAGCCTTCGTCAAAATGATGAACGAGCGAGCGCAGCAGCTGGGACTCAAGGATACGCATTTTGCGAACTGCAACGGCTTGCCGGTGGCGGACCATTATAGCTCAGCTTACGATATCGCCATTATGAGCCGGGAGCTGCTGAAGCATGAGGAGATTACGAAGTATACCGGGGCGTATCAGGATTATTTGCGCCAAGGCACCGAGAAGCCGTTCTGGCTCGTGAATACGAACAAACTCGTGCGCTTCTACAGCGGGGCAGACGGCCTGAAAACCGGCTATACCTCGGAAGCGAAGTTCTGCCTGGCCGCTACCGCAAAACGTGACGGACTTCGCCTGATCGCTGTAGTGCTGGGCGAGCCGAATACTAAAACGCGGAACAGCGAAGTCTCGGCGATGTTCGATTACGCCTTCTCGCAATACGCGTTGCTGCCGATTTATCAAGCCGGGGAAACGATTGGCAAGGTGAAGGTGCAGAAGGGGATGAGCGCCCAGTTGGAGCTGACCGCCGCCAAACCGCTGAATGTACTGGTCAAAAAGGGTGTGAAGCAAGACAGCATCACGCATAAGTTGATCGCACCAGAAAAGCTTGCAGCACCGATTAAAGCCGGTCAAACGATCGGCAAGCTGGTCGTCTATCAGGATGGCCGCACGTTGACAGAGTTCGAGCTGACCGCCCCTGCGGACATTGATAAAGCGGGCTGGTGGACATTGTTCAAGCGAACCGCGGCACACTTGTTTTTTGTAGATTCATAGGGCTTTTCTTCTAGTTTTGTCAGGCGGCAGGAATCCGGCCTGAGGTCGTAGAATTGTTGTGTTCATGTCTAGGGAGGAGAGTGAACAGGCGTGAATTTGCATGTGGAAATGGTAAGACACCGCGAGACATTAATTGTACGCTTGAGCGGGGAATTGGATCATCATACGGCGGACAACGTCCGCATGCGGATGGATGAAGAAATCGCCCGCGGGAACTGCCGCAATCTGGTGTTAAGCCTCAAAGAGCTGCAGTTTATGGATAGCTCCGGCATCGGCGTCATCCTCGGAAGATATAAGCTGATCAAGCAAAAGGGCGGGAAGATGGTCGTATGTGACGTCAACCCGCCGGTATATCGACTGCTGGAAATGTCGGGATTGTTTAAAATTATGTCCATCTTCGAAAACGAGGATCTGGCGCTGACGGAACTGGAGGTGGCCCTGTGAGTACCAACGCGAATCAAGCCGGGAATTTCATGAAACTTCAATTTGCCGCGAAGTCCGAAAATGAATCGTTTGCCCGGGTGACCGTCGCTGCCTTCGTTTCTCAGCTGGATCCTACGATGGATGAAATCACCGACTTGAAGACGGTGGTTTCGGAAGCGGTCACCAATTCCATCATCCACGGATATGACGGGAACCCGGAAGGGATTGTCACCATCTCTGCTTCCATTGAGGGCGATACGGTGACCTTGATCATCGAGGATCAAGGCCGAGGTATTGAGGATGTGGAATTGGCGAAGCAGCCGCTTTATACGTCGAAGCCGGAACTGGAGCGCTCGGGGATGGGCTTTACGATTATGGAAAATTTTATGGATGAATTCGATGTGACCAGCGAGATTGGCGGGGGCACGCGCATTCGGATGAAGAAGAGGATTGTATCCAAGAAAGCTTTATACAATTAGGGGTTGGAGCTATGGATGCCGAAGTGAAGCAAATCTCGAGAGAGTTTTTGGACGACACGGAAGTGAAACGGTTGATCGCCCTGAGTCAATCCGGGGACAACGCTGCTAGAGACCGGCTGGTGAACTGCAACATTCGACTTGTCTGGTCCGTCGTGCAGCGGTTTATGAATCGGGGATACGAACCCGAGGATTTGTTTCAAATCGGCTGTATCGGCCTGCTGAAGTCGGTGGACAAGTTTGATCTCAGCTATGATGTGAAGTTTTCTACGTATGCGGTGCCGATGATCATCGGGGAAATTCAGCGGTTCCTGCGCGATGACGGGACGCTGAAGGTCAGCCGTTCATTGAAGGAGATGGCGAACAAGGTTCGCAAGAAGAAGGATGAACTGTCCAAACAGCTGGGCCGGCTTCCAACCGTCAAGGAAGTTGCCGATGAGCTGGGTGTTACACCCGAGGATGTCGTGTTTGCCCAAGAGGCGAACAAACCGCCGGCATCCATTCACGAAACCGTATTTGAAAATGATGGCGATCCGATCACACTGATGGATCAAATTGCTGACGAGACCCAGGAGCGCTGGTTCGACAAGCTGGCGCTACATGAAGCGATCGACGGCTTAACCGACCGGGAACGTCTTATCGTGTACCTTAGGTACTATCGCGACCAGACCCAATCAGAGGTGGCGACCCGGCTTGGGATATCCCAGGTTCAGGTGTCCAGGCTCGAGAAAAAAATATTGCAAAGCATTCGCGACCAGATCGCGCAATGAAATGGGCAAGCCCTTCGGACAGCGTCAGCCTTCAACGGCGCGCTGAACCGAGGGGCTTGTGTATTGATACAGACCGCGCTTAAACATAATGCTGGAGCACTACTCCACCGTAAATGAACGCCGCTACGATGACAATGGCTGGATGGATTTTACGGCGCTCCATTGCCCAGAACGCGATGGCTGCGATCACCAGCGTCTGCCAGATGCCGATCGTGCCCATGGGCTCCTTGGCCATCTGCCACGTGAGGGTGATCATCATAACCGCAATCACCGGCTGCACGAGCAAGGTCATCCCTTTGACGATGCTGGATTGGCGGTATTTGGCAAGAAGGCGCAGCAGCAGAATGAGGCCAATTGCTGAGGGCAGCACGGTGCCTATCAACGCGAGTCCAAGGCCAACCCAACCGCCGACCTCAAAGCCTACGTAGGCGGCGATTTTGGTAGCGATGGGGCCTGGTAAGGCGTTACCGAGGGCAAGCATATTGGAAAATTCCGCATCCGACAACCAATGGTAGTGGGGCACGATCTCCTGGTACATTAACGGGATGGAGGAGGGGCCTCCACCATAGCCCAACAGATTGGCGATCAGGAAGCCAATCAACAAGTTCAGCCAATCAATCATAGATGATCTCCTTCCCGGTCCGGCCGTTTCCGCTTGTTGCGGAAACGTGCGATCGCTCGGAAATGTACAGCCCCATAGCCAAGGAACAGCACGATCACGAGCGCTGGATGAACTTCTAAGATCTCCAGCAGCAATAGAGCCAGAAGCATAAACAGAATGCCGGCGATGATGCCGAGGCCTTTGATTCCTTTTTTCGCAAACTCATAAGCCATCACTCCGAGCATGACGGCGATTACGGGCGAGACAGCGGCGATCATGCCTTTTACGACGCGAGACCCCGCTAGAAGATTTACAGCTGAGAGCAGCAGAAGCATCGCCAGGACACTAGGTAAGATGTGCATGATCACTGCATAGGACGCGCCCAGGATCCCCCTGCGTTTATAGCCCAGGTAGGCAGCCATCTTCGTTGCAATAGGGCCGGGCAAAGCGTTAGCAATGGCGAGAATTTCGCCAAACTCTTCATCACCCAGCCACTGATAACGCTTGACGGCATCGTGCCGGATCAAGGGGATGACGGAAGGCCCGCCACCGTAACCTAACACGCCGGTTCTAACCATGGATACACCTAGGTCCATATAATCTTTCAGATGAGGTTTCAAGCGGTTCCCTCCTTTGTACTTAAGTTACCCGACTTCGTCCAATCCTAGAATAACCAATCAATCCTATTATAGAGGCAAGGGGAGGAACGCGGTGAAAAATGTGCATTAATACATCAATACGGTTCTGCGGTGATTGCATCCATGTACGTGGTTTGTTGCATCCTATATAATAAAGAGCGTTGATAACAATACCAAAATTGGAAGCAAGGGAGATACCAGAACATGAGTGTACATATCGCAGCAAAACCGGGAGAAATTGCCGAAACGATTCTGCTGCCTGGAGATCCGCTCCGGGCTAAATTTATCGCCGAGACGTATTTGAGCGACGTCATCTGTTATAACGAAGTGCGCGGCATGCTTGGCTTTACCGGAACGTATCAAGGAAAACGAATTTCCGTTCAAGGGACCGGCATGGGCATCCCATCGATCTCAATCTATGTGAATGAGCTGTTGAAGGAATACGGTGTCAAAAATCTGATCCGCGTGGGAACATGCGGCGGCATGCAGCCGCATGTACATGTGCGTGACGTGATTTTGGCTCAAGCTTCTTGTACCGATTCAAGCATGAACCGTCATGTCTTTAGCGGTTACGACTTTGCGCCGATTGCGAACTTCGAGCTGCTGAAGGCAGCATATGAGCGCGGTGTGGAGAAAGGGTTGAAGCTGCATGTCGGTAACATTTTCAGCTCGGATATGTTCTATCGCGACGATACAAGCGTAACTCAGCTGCTGATGAAATACGGCGTGTTAGGCGTTGAAATGGAAACCACGGCCCTCTACACCTTGGCTGCCAAATACGGCGTGAAGGCGTTGACGATTCTAACCGTCAGCGACCATCTGCTGACGGGCGAGGAGACGACGGCGGAGGAACGGCAAACGACGTTTAAGCAAATGATGGAAGTGGCTCTGGATACGGCAGCATCGCTGTAATCCCAGAACCATCGAATTAAGCATGGGAACGGATGCGTGAGCATACGTCCCATGCTTTTTTTGCGTGCAAAGAGTAAGAGTAAAGCCTCTCCTCCCTTGGCATACTATGGGCAATACGCTAGTGGAAGGGTGGTCAGCATGGAGAATGAGTCTGCGTCCATCGTCTATTTGCGTCTGCGCAAGCAAGTCGGGCTTCCCGCTGGGGCGCCGATTCGGCTGCGGGACGTAGCCCGTGTGCTGGCAGAGCCGGAGCTGGAGGGCAAGCTGCTGGAGCTGGAGTTGGACCGGCCGGAGCAACGGGATGGGAATCTGATCGTGATTGATACGCTGCGGGTCATTTCGGCGATTCAATCGAAGTTTCCCGGGCTGCGGATTGAGTTGCTTGGCGAGCCCCATGTACTCGTGGAAATGATCAAAGCCGAGAAGAAACCGTCTTTGCTGCTGTTTGCCTTAGTTTGGCTGCTGCTCTTCTTCGGAGCGGCCTTGACCATCATGAACTTTCACGCCGACGTCAGCATGCCCGAGGTTCAGGTCCGAATCGTGGAGATGATCACGGGGGAGAAGGACGAGCATCCTTACCTGTTTCAAGGGGCCTATTCCGTAGGCATCGGTTTTGGGATGATCGTCTTCTTTAATCATTTATTTAAGAAAAAATGGAACGAGGAACCCACCCCGCTTGAAGTCGAAATGTTCCTCTACCAGGAGAACCTGAACCAATACGTCGTTGCCGAAGAGTTAAAGAAAATGCACCGTGCCGACTCGTCGGCGAAGCGAAACTGATGTCACCACTAGCTGCGGGGTTGGCGATCTTCCTAGGCCTGGCCGGCGGTGTGGCCATTGGCAGCGGCGTGATCGCTTTATTTATCGTGCTGGACATGATTCCGCGCCTAGCCCAGGTGACAAATTCCTATGACAAGGTGCATTGGTACGAAGGGGCGATGATCGCCGGAGCGGTGATTGGTACGGTAGCGGACTTCTGGGACTGGAAGGTGGCTGGGCCATGGCTGATTACCGGCATCGTTGGTTTGTTTAACGGCGTTTTTGTCGGGATGTTGGCGGCGGCTTTGACCGAGGTGCTGAACGTGCTTCCCATACTTGCCAAGAGACTGCATATGCAGCGATACCTGTTTGGCTTCTTGCTCGCGATGGTGTTTGGCAAAATGGCAGGCTCCCTGTTTGAGTGGTTTATTTACAGACCGTGATTTGAAGAAACGGAGGTAGATCTGGATGGAGCAAGATACGCAGGATATGATGCAGGACGGAATGGATCAGCCGCAGGCGATCCCGGATTTCGTACCTGAGGAAGAAGAAAATTTTCTGCAGGAGAATTATCCGGAAGAGGAAGCGATTCGACGAAAACGCGAATCGGAGCGGTCCGACAACGTTGAGGAGTCGGTGATCTATTGGCAGCAAAGCGATGCGATCAGCCGCAGTCTGACGACAACCAAGCATACGCTGAAGGAAGTCATCGGGGCGGGGGAGAGCTTCGACGTTGTATTCCGTGAAATGACTTATGGCGGCAAACGCACCTGCTTGGTCTTCATTAATGGATTTGCAAGCACCGAAGCCATGCAGGAGATCATTAAGCGGTTGACGTATTTGACGCCGGAGAATTTAACAACCGGAGCGCTCCGCTCCTTCTTCGAACTCTATATACCTCATGTTCAGGTAGAAAAAACAGAGAAGCTCAGCGATGCCATCAATAAAACGTTAGCCGGCATGAGCGTGCTGTTTATTGAAGGCGAGCAAACCGCGCTGATTATGGATACCCGGCAGTACCCAACTCGTAGTCCGGAGGAACCTTCGCTGGAGCGCGTCGTCCGCGGCTCGCGGGACGGATTCACGGAGACCTTGGTGACCAACATTACCTTGGTTCGCCGTCGGCTACGTGACCCGGGACTGAAGTTGGAAATGGTCAGCGTCGGCCGCCGGACCCGCACCGACGTCTGCATCGCCTACATCGATGATATCGTCGATAAGACGCAAGTCGATTCAATCCGAGAAAAAATTAAAGCCGTGAACATCGACGGGATACCTCTCGCGGACAAGCAGTTGGAGGAAGCGATCATTCACCGAGGCTGGAATCCATATCCGCTGGTACGCTACTCGGAACGGCCGGATGTCGTTGCTTCGCATTTGCTTGAAGGCCGGGTTGTCGTGTTCGTGGATACATCGCCCAGCGTGATGATTTTGCCGACGACCTTTTTTGATCTTTGCCAGCATGCGGAAGAGAACCGGCAAACCCCATTCATGGGGACTTACTTACGTTGGGTTCGCTTCTTTGGGATATTCGCCTCGCTCTTTCTGCTGCCCATTTGGCTGCTGATCGTTGTTCATCCCGAGTTCAAACCGGCGGGGCTTGCCTTTATCGGACCTCAGGAACAAGGTAAAATCCCTCTTATTGCCCAATTCCTATTAGTCGAGTTTGGTGTTGATTTGATGCGGATGGCGGCTGTGCACACGCCAACGCCGCTGGCCTCCGCGATGGGCTTGATCGCTGCGATCTTGATCGGCGATATCGCCGTACAGACGGGGTTATTCGTCAACGAGGTTGTTCTTTACATGGCGGTAGCGGCTATCGGGATGTTTGCAACGCCAAGCTATGAGCTGGGGCTGGCCAATCGGATCGTGCGGCTCGCATTGCTTGTGGCCGTGGCGATATTCGGCGCACCTGGGTTTGTAGTAGGGGTTACGGCGTTTATCGTATGGCTGACCCTGCGCCGCTCGAATAATTCGTCCTACTTGTGGCCGTTTATACCTTTTAATGCAAAGGCGATGGCCGGGGTAATTTTCCGCGTTCCAGTCTTGACCTCCAAGCAAAGACCGTCCTCCAACAAACCGCGGGACAACACGCGAATGCCGGGCAAAAAGTGAGGCCTGGGCTTGTTTAACAAATAACACAAATGATAATCCGAAAAATCCATTTTTCAGTTTCCCGGTTGTTTGCTATACTGGTGTAAAATTGTGAAAGTGGAGGACTGCATAGATGTATTTACACGGTACCAGCAAAATTAATGCAAAAGGCCATCTCGAAATCGGCGGCTGTGATACGGTCGAGTTGAAGCAAACCTATGGAACGCCGCTGTATGTCGTAGATGAAGCTCTTGTGCGGCAAAGATGCCGTGAATATATGGATGCTTTCCGTGCATCGGGCCTGTCTTTCCAGGTCGCTTATGCCAGCAAAGCATTCTGCGTCATGGCGATGTGCCGGCTGGCCGAGGAGGAGGGCTTGTCCCTGGATGTTGTCTCCGAGGGTGAATTGTATACGGCCCTTCAAGCGGGATTTCCTGCGCAGCGAATCCATTTTCATGGCAACAACAAGACGCCAGATGAATTGGAGATGGCAATTTCCGCCGGGATTGGCTGTTTCGTAGCGGACAATTTTACGGAGTTGCATATGCTGCAGGCGCTTGCCGCTGAGAAAGGCGTTACGGTGAATGTCCTGCTGCGCGTAACACCAGGGGTGGAAGCCCATACGCATGAATATATTTCAACGGGTCAGACGGACTCGAAGTTCGGGTTTGATATCGGCAACGGTTCGGCATTGGAAGCCGTTGATTTGGCTAACCGCAGCTTGAATTTGCAATTGCTTGGCGTGCATTCGCATATCGGCTCGCAAATTTTTGAGGTGGAAGGGTTCCAGTTGGCCGTTGAGCGTGTTGCGGCTTTTGCAATGCAGGTGAAGGATCAGCTTGGTGTGACCTTCAAGGTGGTTAACCTGGGTGGCGGCTTTGGCATTCGTTATACGGAAGGCGACACGCCGTTGAAGGTGTCTGATTACGTAGGAGCGATTACGGATGCAGTGAAACGGGAGTTCGCGAATTATCCGCAGCTTCCGGAAATTTGGGTTGAACCGGGTCGGAGCATCGTTGGTGATGCCGGCACAACGCTGTATACGGTAGGTACAAGCAAGGATATCCCTGGCGTGCGTAAATATGTGGCCGTTGATGGTGGGATGACGGACAACCCACGTCCGGCGCTGTACGGTTCGAAATATGAGGCAATGTTGGCCAACCGCGCCAACGATGCCAATGAGGAGACCGTGTCGATCGCCGGTAAATGCTGCGAAAGCGGCGATATGCTGATCTGGGACGTAGAGCTGCCGAAGGTGAACAGCGGCGATCTGCTCGCCGTATCTTGCACCGGTGCGTACAACTACGCGATGGCCAGCAACTACAACCGGATTCGCCGTCCGGCCGTCGTATTCGTGCAAGACGGACGCAGCGATCTCGTCGTGAAGCGCGAGTCGTTGCAGGATCTGCTCGCTTGTGACGTGATTCCAGAACGGATTGCGAAGCAGCCATCGCTGAAATAAGCAGGAACTTATGTAACAGCAAGGCCTGAGAGGGAGCGAATTGTCGTTTCCTATCAGGCTTTGTTTTGCTTGTATGCGGATTTTCTAGTAAACTGTAAGAGGTTTGTCCTAGACGTTGATGAAGAAGGGTGTGTATACGATATGAAAAAAGGTAAAATCGTTTTGGAAAAAGGCGGAGAAGTCGAAATTCAGTTCCTGCCTGAAGAAGCTCCTGGAACGGTCGCAAACTTTGAGAAGCTGGCCAACTCCGGATTTTATAACGGACTTACGTTCCATCGCGTGATCCCAGGGTTTGTTGCACAAGGCGGCTGCCCGATCGGCAACGGCACAGGCGGCCCAGGGTATACGATCAAATGCGAAACGGATACCAATGTGACGAAGCATGAGCGCGGGGTCTTATCGATGGCCCATGCCGGCAAAGACACCGGCGGCAGCCAGTTCTTTATCGTCTATGAACCGCAGCCGCATTTGGACGGCGTGCATACCGTTTTCGGTAAAGTGACATCGGGGATGGAGTACGTGGATCAAATTCGTCCCGGGGATAAAATGAAAGAAGTTACCGTCTGGGACGAAGCTTAATTTAATTCGCAAACTTAAAAGGGCCCTCGCTATGCCAAGTTGGCATGAGCGGGGCCCCTTTTTCGTTGGTTTAGGAATTTCTTTGGTGGGCGGCTTCGTCTTTCACTTCTTCACGGAAGCCCTCGATGGCGCGCAGTCGTTTCTCGTTCTTCTCCTCGATTTGCTGCTTCTCCTGAGGGGAGATTTCATCAGCATGCTCGCTGAGATAATCTTGTCCTTCACGGAAGTTCTTAATCGTGTTTTGGATGTTGCGTTGAATCTTTCTCACATTGTCGGAGCGATTATCCGGTTTTGCCACGTTCATTCCTCCTGAGAAATAGAATTGGTTATCGATATCGTTCTTAAGGTTGGCTCTTTGGGCCAGTTTTTATGCACTCTGCAAGAACCGCGAGGAAGAAGGGGATTGGTGCTGTGACAGGTGTGCTTGATTTTTTACAAAATTAGTGCTAACATTCGTCTTGCAGTCATGCAAAATCTAATAATTAGCAATCCTTCGGGGCAGGGTGAAATTCCCTACCGACGGTGATGGCTCATTGGACGGTCCGTTCGATGAAGCACAAGTCCGTGACCCGCAGTGCTTACGTAAGCATGCGGCTGAGCCGGTGAGATTCCGGGACCGACAGTATAGTCTGGATGGGAGAAGGAAACGCGAGAGCACATACGTTATTTTATTTGCGAAGGTGTTCGTACCTAAAGAGCTTCAAACGATCAAGTTATATTTTTCACATACCTTGGGTGGTGAAGAGTCTTGACGTTGCCAAGCTTTCGTTTTGGTCTATTTGTCGTTTTGTACGATTTTAGGGGCGTGTTTTGGCGACAGTGGGTAGACGAAAGTGCTCTTTTTGATAGGCGTAAAACTACTCTCATGTTCAGCCCTGCCGGATTGCGGCAGGGTTGTTTTTGTATTCTTCGCTTCACGGATTGGCGTAAGGAGGACCGCGGATGAAGGTGATTGACGACGAATATTACATGGCGCTGGCGTTAGATATGGCGGAGCGCGCACAAGGACAAACCGGGACCAATCCAGTCGTTGGTGCCGTTGTCGTGAAGGATGGGGCCTTGGTTGGGCTGGGCACGCACTTGAAGCGGGGGACTCCGCATGCCGAGGTACATGCCTTGAACATGGCCGATTCCCAAGCAGAAGGGAGCACCGTATATGTCACCTTAGAGCCTTGCAGCCATCACGGACTGACCCCGCCTTGTGCCAAGCGATTGATTCAGGAGAAGGTGCGGCGCGTCGTAGTTGCCTGTGAAGATCCGAATCCGCTGGTTGCCGGCAAAGGCATTGAAATGCTGCGTGCTGCCGGAATTGAAGTTGAAGTGGGTGTGTTGCGTGAACGAGCTTTGAAGCTGAATCGCCGCTTTATTAAGTTCATCACGAGAGGCATGCCTTATGTGACGATCAAATCCGCCAGCACGCTGGATGGGAAGCTTGCAAGCCGGACAGGGGACAGCAAGTGGATTTCCAATGAGAAAGCGAGAGAAATCGTCCACTCGATGCGCCATCAACACCAAGCCATAATGGTGGGCGTTTCGACGATCCTGGCGGATGATCCGCAGTTGACTACCCGATTATCCGTTCCGGGGCTGTCGCCCATTCGCATCATTGCGGATTCAACGCTCCGCATTCCTGAGACGGCCCAAGTCCTGCGGGACGGGCAATCTCCCACTTGGATTGTGACGACGGAACAGGCCGATCCGGACAAGGTTGAACGCCTCACTCGCCTTGGGGCGGAAGTTCTCCGCTGCGGCAGCGGCCCGCAGGTTGATCTGCGGAATGCGCTTGTTCAAATCGGTCAACGCGGGATATCTTCTATCCTCGTTGAAGGTGGCGGACGACTTAACGGTTCGCTGCTGGAACAACAACTGGTGGATGAGATCGTACTTTTCCTAGCCCCTAAGCTGATTGGAGGCGTGGATGCCCCTGCAAGTTTTAACTTCGCCGGATATGATCTCATGCGGGATGCGGTGACCTTGCGCGACATGGAAGTCGAACAAATCGGGGATAATGTGTGCATCAGAGGAGTACCGGTCTGGGTGCAGGTGAAGGAGGGAGATCACTAATGTTTACAGGACTTGTGGAAGAAATCGGCACTATGAAATCGATCAGCCGCAAAGGGGAAGCCATGATTCTGAACATTGCGGCAAAGGTAGTTACCGAAGGCATTAAGCTGGGTGACAGCATCTCAGTGAACGGCGTCTGCTTGACCGCCACGTCGTTTGATGCTTCCTCCTTCTCGGTTGACGTGATGCCGCAGACGTTCCGCAACACCAATCTGAAGGACTTGAAACCCGGCAGCCGTGTGAATTTGGAGCGGGCCATGGCGGCGAATGGACGCTTCGGTGGACATATCGTACAGGGTCATGTCGACGGCGTCGGCACGATTGTTGGTACGAGTCAGGATCAGAATGCGGTTGTGTTTGAAATTCGACCAAGCAAGCCTTCCTTATTCAAATACATTATTCCTAAAGGCTCCATCGCCGTGGATGGCATCAGCTTAACGGTGGTCGAAGCGGAAGGCGGGACGTTTACGGTATCTATCATCCCGCATACGTTAGCCGAGACGGTGCTCGCCTTTAAGCGGGCAGGAGATACAGTGAATCTCGAATGCGATGTGCTGGGAAAATACGTGGATCATCTCCTCAAGTACGGCAGAGGCGGCCAAGATACGGATGAAGCGAGCGGCGGCGAGTCGGGAATTAATCTCCCGTTTCTGGCTGCGAACGGATTCGTGTGAACCTACGAAATAACGTCTCTAAGTTCCGTTACATCGGACGATCAACATTTATTTTAAGGAGGGGAATGTGATGAGTGACATTGTATTAGACCGGGTCGAGGAAGCAATTTACGAACTAATGCGCGGGAAGGTCGTTATTGTCGTCGACGACGAAGACCGGGAGAATGAAGGAGATTTCGTGGCACTTGCGGAAAAGGCGACGCCCGAAGTGATTAACTTCATGATCACGCAAGGCCGCGGACTGGTCTGCCTGCCGATTACAGCGGAACGGGCAGAAGAGTTGGATTTGCAGCCGATGGTGGCGCAAAATACGGATAATCACGGGACGGCGTTCACCGTCTCCATTGACCATAAAGATACAACGACGGGGATCTCGGCATATGAGCGGTCGTTAACGGTAAAGGCGATCATGGATCCCAATGCCAAGCCGTCGGACTTCCGCCGTCCAGGACATATGTTCCCGCTAATCGCCAAGAAAGGCGGCGTGCTGCGCCGCGCTGGACATACGGAAGCCGCGGTTGATCTGGCCCGGATGTGCGGGGCCTATCCTGCTGGCGTCATTTGCGAGGTTATTAAGGAAGACGGGACGATGGCCCGGCTGCCGGATTTGGTGGAGATCGCCAAAACTTATGATCTCAAGCTGATCAGCGTCAAAGACCTGATCCATTACCGCAATGAGAAAGAGAAATTGGTGAATCGCGAAGTGGAAGTTCGCATGCCAACGGATTACGGCGAGTTCCGCGCTGTCGCTTATACAAATGATGTGGATAATAAAGAACACGTTGCGCTTGTCAAAGGAGAAATCAACGGCGATGAGCCGGTGCTGGTGCGGGTGCACTCTGAGTGCTTGACAGGGGACGTGTTCCACTCTCACCGCTGCGATTGCGGTCCGCAGTTTGAAGCCGCTTTGCGCCAGATTGAGGAAGCTGGCAGAGGCGTGCTGCTATATATGCGACAGGAGGGGCGCGGCATCGGCTTGATTAACAAGCTGAAAGCCTACAAACTGCAGGAACAAGGCTTTGATACGGTGGACGCCAACCTGAAGCTTGGATTTCCGGCAGACCTGCGCGATTACGGAATTGGGGCGCAGATTCTCAAGGATCTGGGTGTCCGCAAAATTCGCTTGATGACCAACAATCCACGTAAAATCAAAGGCTTGGAGGGCTATGGCCTGGAGGTTGTCGAACGGGTACCTATCCAAATGAAAGAGAACGAGGATAACACCAAGTACTTGCATACCAAACAAGCGAAATTAGGGCATTTGCTCAAATTTGACGATGTGGAGCAGGATGAATCCTCCACTCGCGTTTAAAGGCGAAGCAAACTCCCTCTTAGCAATGATCTAACTCTACTAATAGAAAGGTTTGATGAATCATGGCAAACGTATTTGAAGGGCATTTAGTATCGGACGGGTTAAAATATGCGATCGTGGTCAGCCGCTTTAATGAATTTATTACAAGCAAGCTGCTTTCCGGCGCCTTGGATGCATTGAAACGGCATGGAGCCAAAGAGGAAGAAATTTATGTCGCCTGGGTACCGGGGGCATTTGAAATCCCGTTTGCGGCACAGAAGCTGGCGGAGAGCGGCAAATACGATGCAGTCATTACGCTGGGTACGGTCATCCGCGGTTCCACCACTCATTATGATTATGTCTGCAACGAGGTTTCCAAAGGCGTTGCTGCCGTTGGCCTTAAAACCGGCGTGCCTACGATCTTTGGCGTCGTAACGACCGAAAATATCGAGCAGGCGATCGAACGTGCCGGAACGAAAGCCGGAAATAAAGGCTGGGATGCCGCACTGGCAGCTATCGAAATGGCGAACTTGACGAAACAGCTGCAATAATGCTTATCTTAATGTAGTACCCCTGAGCCGAAGGGGTACTACATTTTTCTTTTGCAACAACCGATTTTTAAGGTAAACTTATGTACATACATGTTTGCTTACGGGTGGAGGATGTTCATTGACGACAGTAACGTATAAGCTGGAAACCTTCGAGGGGCCGCTGGATTTGCTATTGCACCTGATCGATAAAGCCGAGATTGATATCCATCAAATCTCCATCAGTGAGATTACCGATCAGTACCTCGAATATTTGCAAGACATGCAGGAGCTTGAGCTGGAGGTCACCAGCGAGTTTCTGGTCATGGCTGCGACGCTGCTGTCGATCAAGAGTAAGCAGCTGCTGCCGAAACCACCCGTCATCGAAATGGACGATGATTTCGATTACTTGTTTGAGGAGGAAGAGGATCCTCGGGACGAGCTCATCCGCAAGCTGATCGAATACCGTAAATATAAAGGGATCGCTGCGCATTTGCATGAACGCGAATGGGAGCGCAGCTTGATTTTCTCGAAAGAACCGGAGGATCTGACGCCGTTTATGCCGGAGGTGCAGGAGAACCCTGTGAAAGGGCTGCATGCTGCTGATTTGATTGCCGTCTTCCAGAAGGCGATGCGTCGGGCAGCCAAGCGCAACACGGTGGCGCGGATTCACCGCGACGAAATTTCCGTTAAGGACCGGCTGAAGGAAGTCGTGTCCGCGTTCGAGCATGTGGGGAAAGGCGGCAGGTTGCTCTTTTCCAAGCTGCTGCATACGGAGATGAGTCGGCACGAAATCGTCGTCACGTTTTTGGCCGTGTTGGAACTGATGAAGATGAAGCAAATCGTCTGCTATCAGAACCGGCTTTTCGACGATATTGTTATGGAGTGGAGAGGGGAAGGAAGTATCGATGAATTTTCAGGAATTGAAATCGATTATTGAGGGGTTGCTCTTCTTGGCAGGTGAGGAAGGCTTAAGCCTCAAACAGCTGGCTGAAGTGACGGAGCAGCGGCAAGAGGTGGTGTCCGATGCCTTGCTGGATATGAAATCGTCCTTCGAGCGAGCCGGCAGAGGACTGCAAATCGTGCAAATCGCCGGCAACTACCAGTTGGCGACGCTTCCGGAGCATGCCCCTTATTTCGAACGGCTGGCTTATTCGCCTTCGCGTTCGACCTTATCCCAGGCTGCGCTTGAAACGTTATCGATTATCGCTTATCGTCAACCGATTACTCGGGTGGAGATTGAGGAAATCCGGGGGGTGAAATCCGAGCGGGCGATTCATTCCCTGGTCAACAAGGATTTAATTGAAGAAGTGGGCCGCGCTGAAGCGATCGGGCGTCCGATTTTGTACGGGACCACCAAAGCGTTTCTGGACTATTTTGGACTGGCCAGCCTAAAGGATTTGCCGGACTTGGCCGATTTCGAAAGTGCCGAGGAGCTGGAGGAGGAGACGCAGCTCCTGTTCCAGCGCTTAGAGGAACAACAGCTGACGTTTGATGATGTAAATCAGGATTTTGTTGCAAAGGAGGAGGAGTCACCGGGGGAAAATCCCGATGATATGGAACCAGGGAATTTATGAGGACATTTGCCTGGTAGGCGGTTGAGCGAGGCGCCAGCCTCGCCTGACTTCGCGATGTAATCACCAGTGTTGCAGTGTCCGTCCATTTTACAAACCATATGGCAATCCATGACCCCACCTGCTCATCACCAATCTCTCTAAAAAGCCTCCCACCGCATTGCCGCTTACATAACCCCCATCACCCGGCCAAGTGTGCTCGGGTAATTTTTTCGCTCAATTAAGTCATCGCAATTGCCGATAACCGGCCAAACAGTTCGTTGTCGAGCACTTTGCTTAAAACGTGAAACGTATCGAATGATTTCCTTTTGGAATAGCCATACTACGATGGAGTATTTTATCTGATAGGTATGGAGGGCTTTCCCGTGTGGATTTGGCTCGGAGGCATCCTGATCCTGCTGCTGCTAATAGCTGCCTTGATTTTGCTGTCTACCATTACGTTCAATTTGACCCTGCGCAAGAAAAATCGGGATGACATGGTGTTGCTGGAAGTTACGATGCTCTATGGCTTTGTTCGCTTACGTTACCAGGTACCTACGATCCGGATTAAAAATTGGCGTGACGGTGTGCAGATCGAGAAAAATCAGCCAGAGAACGTGCTGCAAAAGGAATCCACCAGCGTCGACCACGAGGTGAACAAAGACAAGGTCGAGCAATGGATGGATCAGTTCGAACGTTTGCTTCAAGCGACCAGCGGGCTACGGGTCTGGCTTCAATCCACACTTCGCCGCGTCTCCTTCCGCAAGCTGGAATGGTCAACGAACATCGCGTTAGAGGATGCGGCCCATACCGCGACGTTAACGGGGGCACTATGGGGAGTTAAAGCGACGATTGTTGGCTGGCTTACTCGTTATATTTCTTTGAAGCAGAGACCTAAATTGTTTGTCGTTCCTGTATTCGGCAGCAAGCCGTTATTTTCCACGGAATTGCGCTGCATAGCGCAAATTCGCTGCGGTTATGCTATCTATGCTGGACTGGTACTTATAGTTCGCGTGCTAAAAGTGAAGGGAGGAGTTAAGAAATGGCTGACCATCCTATTAAAGGGCTAATGCAAACCGCTATGGAAAACATCAAGGAAATGGTTGATGTCAACACGATCGTGGGTGAGCCGGTCGAAACGCCGGACGGCAGCGTGATTTTGCCAATCAGCCGCGTGGGCTTCGGTTTTGCTGCCGGGGGGAGCGATTTTATTGTTGATGATGAACACAATAAATCGACTACAGGCTCTTCTGAGAACGGCACTGTCCGCCCGTTTGGCGGCGGTAGCGGCGGCGGGGTGTCGATTAATCCGATCGCGTTCCTCGTCGTAGGGAAGCCGGGCGTACACATTGTGCCGCTGGATAACCAAACACATCTTGTCGAAAAAATCATCGATACCGTACCTGGTATTATCGACCGAATCCAGTCCATGTTCCCGAACCAGAATGCAACTGCGAATGCAGCGATGGCAACAGCACAAGCTGCCCAGATGCAGGAATCGGCCGTCCGAACCGGCATCAATCCTTTTGCATAACTGCCTTTTGACCGTTGATCCTTTCCGGGCTGCCGGGAGGGGTCTTTTTCTTGATTTCAGGTGGGACATACTCTCTTGCAAAATTGCATATAAGTAAACAAGTACCTGCTATAGTACCTGTTACCGGAGGAATCAACTTATGAAGAAAGATTCACATGACCGCAGATTACGCACCTTTTGCTGCTTATTGGCCGCGGTTTTGCTGTTCGCCTGGTTGAATCCGCAGGCTGTACAAGCTGCTCCCGATGCGCCCTCGATCCATGCTCAGGCCGCTGCGGTCATTGACGTGACCTCGGGTCGCCTGCTGTACAGCTTGCACGGAGATGACGAGCTGCCCATCGCCAGTTTGACCAAGATCATGACCGCCATCGTCGCGATCGAGCACGGCAATCTGTCGGATATGGTTAAGGTTGGAAAGAACGCATACGGGAAGGAGGGCTCATCCCTCTATCTCCATTTAGGGGAAGAGATGAGTCTGGAAAATATGCTATACGGGCTGATGCTCCGTTCAGGCAATGATGCCGCGACCGCGATTGCGGAGCATGTGGGCGGCTCGGAAGAAGGCTTTGTTTATTTGATGAATGAGAAGGCCAAGCTTCTCGGATTAACGCATACCCATTTTCAAAATCCGCATGGTTTAGATGCCGAAGGGCATTATTCTTCAGCCAACGATTTGGCCAAGCTGACAAGCTATGCATTGAAAAATCCGCACTTTAAGGAGATCGTTCGAACACCCAGCAAAACCGCGCCAAACCCCAATGATCCGTGGGATTATAAGTGGTTAAACAAGAACAAGATGCTGCGTTTCTACGACGGGGCAGACGGCGTGAAAACCGGCTATACGAAGACGGCTAGACGTTGTCTGGTGAGCTCCGCGACCCGCAATGGACAGCAAATCGCCGTCGTCACATTAAACGACGGAGATGATTGGAATGATCACCGCAAGCTGCTGGATTACGGTTTTGCGAACTTTCCTCTGACGACGTTGATCGGCAAAGGGCAAGCGATTGAAAACGGTCTGGTGACCGGGGCGGATTTCAAATATGCGCTGGCCCCGGAGGAAGTCGGTCAAGTTGAGAGAAGGCTGAAGTTAGCAGAGGTGCGAACAGGCTCGTTTGGTTATCGCGGACGAATCAGCGTTCGATTAAATGGAGAAGAAATCGGCACGGTGCCGGTGTACGATAAGGCCAGCTACAATCCCGCCATCATGGGCAACGGGAATGAGCCGAATGTCGGCGGAGTCTATGGATCCGCCTCGGAACATCAGGTGATTCAATGGCCTTCTGATTGGTCTGCGGCGTTAAAGAAGGTGCTGCAAACCTTACTGTTTGACATTTGACGTGGAGTTAAGGGAGATAGGCAGGACTGGGCAAAGGAGGGGAAGAACGAATGGTCAACAAAATTTGGCTTGCACTAATTTTGATTGGGTTTCTCTTTGCAGCCATTAAGGGGGATATCGGTACGGTGACGCAAGCGGCGTTTGACGGGGCTGCGACCGGCGTAACCGTATGCTTTGGATTAATCAGCGTGTTGGTGTTTTGGCTTGGGATCATGCGACTGGCGGAGGATTCTGGCCTGGTGAAGACGATCTCCAAGCTGCTTGGACCGATTGTTGCTTATTTGTTCCCCGACGTGCCGAAGAACCATCCGGCGATGGGGTATATTTTATCGAACATGAGCGCGAATTTACTTGGCCTTGGGAACGCAGCTACGCCGATGGGAATCCGCGCCATGCAGGCGTTGCAGGAGCTGAACCCAGACAAACAAACGGCCTCCCCGGCCATGTGTACCTTGCTGGCCCTGAACACTGCCAGCATTACGTTGATTCCCACCACGTTGATTGCGATCCGCATCAACTTCCATTCTGCGAATCCGGCAGAAATCGTGGGGTCGACGCTACTTGCGACAGCCATCGCCACAGGGGCGGCTATCGTCGCTGATCGCTGGTATCGCAGACGGAACACGTATCGTACACCACCGCAGATCTCGGCGCCACCCGATATTTCGCTGAAAGGGTGAGGCATTTTGCTCGATTGGGTGAATCTTATTTCGGCTTGGGCCGTACCGGTGATGATTGCCTTTATTCCGCTTTATGCTTATTTCAAAAAAGTACCGGTCTATGAGTCGTTTGTCGACGGAGCGAAGGATGGGTTCTCAACCGCCATAGGGATCATCCCGCATCTGGTTGGTATGATGGTGGCGATCAGCGTGTTCCGCGCTTCCGGAGCGCTCGATTTCTTTGTTGGTTGGATGACGCCCTTTCTATCCTGGCTTCATGTTCCGCCGGAAGTGCTGCCGCTTGGGTTTCTTCGGCCTTTGACCGGAACGGGCTCATTGGCCTTTACAACTGACCTGATCAAAACCTATGGTCCAGATTCGATGATCGGCCGGATCGCTTCCACTATTCAAGGAAGTACCGATACAACGCTCTACGTTTTGACGGTGTATTTCGGGGCCGTGGGGATCCGGAACGGCCGTTATGCCTTAAAGGTTGGATTATTTTCGGATGTCGTTGGCTTTATCGCTGCGATCGTCGTTTGCTTGCTCTTATTCGGTTAAATAACTACATACCTTTTATGATCGTTGAACCGCCTGCAGCACTTCGCTGATGGGGCGGTTTTTGCGGTTTATGGGGGCTGCTATTGTGATTTTTCCATGAGGTGGGTATCATGTGTATGAGGTGACTAATGCAAATATGGAAAGATTACAGAAAATTTTGGCCGCTGCCGGTGTGGCATCGCGCCGTAAATGCGAGGAATTAATTCTAAGCGGCAAGGTTCAAGTCAATGGTGAGACCGTTACGACGCTGGGCACGAAAGCTGATCCGTCCGTGGACGTGATTACCGTTGAGGGCAAGCCAATCGGCGCGGAGAAGAAGCTGTACCTGATGTTCAATAAACCGAAAGGCGTCATCACGAGCGCTTCCGATCCCCAAGGCCGGAAAATCGTCACCGATTACTTAAAAGGAATCAAGGAGCGGGTTTATCCAGTAGGCCGGCTCGACTACGATACGGAAGGTCTACTGCTGCTGACCAATGACGGAGAATTTGCGCATTTGCTGACGCATCCAAAGCATCATGTACCGAAGACGTATCTGGCAACGGTCAAAGGGGTACCGCATGGTACAGCGCTGGACAAGCTGAAGCAAGGTGTGATGCTGGAGGATGGGATGACGGCACCAGCCGAGGTCGAGTACTATGACATTGACCCGGAGGAGAAGTACGCAACCATCTCGATCACGATTCATGAGGGCCGAAACCGTCAAGTGCGCCGCATGTTTGATGCAATTTCGCACCCGGTGACACGGCTCAAGCGAATTTCTTTTGGTGATTTGGTTCTGGGCAACCTCAAACGCGGTCTGTACCGCCATTTAACCAAAGAAGAAGTCGACAGCCTCTACAAACTCGCTCGCACTACTACTCCCCACACTCCTAAGCGCTAGAAATGTGGTGAATCGTGGTAAAGAAGCGGTGAATTTGAAGATGAAGCAACTGTAGATTTTAAGGAACGATCAGTATCCGTTGACCTTCATAAGAGTGGAAAATGGCATAGTGTGAAATGATTCTGGAGAAACGGCAGTGGTCGCCTTTGTGAGCGGATTTCACCCTTAGTATGAGTTTAGGATATCAATGAAATCCGCGAGCAGCAGCGATCGTAAGAACATTTCACACGTCGCCCCAACCCATGAGCTCCTTAGTTCAATTTGAGATTATCCATCCGAAGATATCCCCCTCATTTCTTGCGCGTCACATAATATTCATATTTCCCCGGGCTGAAACTGCGGCAATTTTCGTTATAATGTTCATAGAGTGTTCACGAATTGTTCAACACTTCATGACAATTTTCATAGAAAGGAAGTTAACTATGGGGAAGGCGAGACGGCCGATCCAAATCGTCATCTTGCTGTTGATCGTCATCCTGGGCGGATATGCGATCGGGACTGCAGTGTCCGGCGGTGAGGCCGATAAACCTAAGCAAGGCGGGAATCCTCCGGCGTTTAAACTGCTCGGTTTGGATGGACAGGTACATACGTTAGACGACTATAAGGGCAAATCGGTGGTCTTAAACTTTTGGGCTACCTGGTGCACCTATTGCGTCAAAGAAATGCCTGCATTACAAGCCCAATGGGAAAAATGGCGCGATCAAGGCGTCGTCGTTCTAGGCATCAACACGGGCGAAGACGAGATGACCGTACAAAATTTCGTCAAGCAGACAGGTGTGGATTTTCCCATTTTATATGATTCCAACAATACGACAACGCGCGATTACGGCATCGTGCCGATGCCAACGACGTTCTTTATCGGCAAGAACGGCAAAATTACCTCCATTCATCAAGGCGAGCTGAATTTGGATACGTTGGATGACCAAATCAGGCAGCTGGTGGGGCTTTGACGTCGAGAGGAGGACATAATCGGTGATTGAAAACACAAAATGTGAATGCGGCCACCAGAACCGGGTGGGGACCGTATTGTGCGAAGCCTGCGGCAAACCGCTGCTTGAGGAGGATCAGCAGCAAGGCGGGCTTTTGGAGATGCGTTATGACGGGGTTGCTCGGCGCTCGCAGCGGGCCAATCCCAATTTTATTGATCGGGTCTGGAACTTCTTCTCCTCCGTCAAGGTCGCGATTTATTTGATCATCATCACCTTGATTGGTGCGATGTTAGGGACGATCTTCGAGCAGGAGAGCAACTTCATTAATTTTGACCCTTCAACCTATTACAAGAACAAGTATGGAACGATCGGCGAGATCTATTACCGACTGGGTTTGTCCCATACGTATGAGTCCTGGTGGTTTATTCTGCTGCTGGTGATGATCGGTGCTTCGCTTGTCATCTGCAGTCTGGATCGGGTGCTTCCGCTTTACAAAGCGCTTTCAAAACAGAAAGTGCGCAAGCATCTGGCTTTCCTCACCCGTCAGAAAATCGTGTATCAAGGGGAAATCAATGAAGATGGCGAGGAATGGGTGCAACGTGCCGTTCAACCGCTGCGGAAGAAGTATTACCGGGTTTATACAGATGGCAGCGCCTTGCTGGCAGAGAAACAGCGGTTTAGCCGCTGGGGCCCTTACATTATTCATATCGGGCTGATCGTTTTTCTCTTGGCGGTACTGTTCCGCGGATTGCCGGGGCTGCATCTGGACAAACATTACTGGTTCCCTGAAGGCGAAATTACGCATATTCCCGATACGAACCTTTATTTGAAAAACGAGAAGTTTTCGGTTGAATATTACAGCGAGGACGAAATGTCCGAGGATTTTAAAGCGAGAGGGAAGGTCGTACCTAAGCTGTTTGAAACCCAAGCCGTGCTGTATGAATGTACAGCGGATTGCGACGATCCTTCCAAAGAGCCGCAGCTTCGCGAAGTCAAGCGACATGCTATTCGGGTGAACGATCCGCTCAGTTACAAAGGACTACAAGCGTATCAATTTGATTTTGATCTCACCCCGAAGCTTAGATCGGTGCAGCCCGCTTTAGTAGATGTCAAGACCGGAGAATCCTACGGCAAGTTCAAATTGGACATGAGAAATCCAGAGCGTGAGTATAAAGTAGGCCCTTACCGGTTAACGCTGCAAAATAAGTATATGGATTTTTCCCTGAACGACGAGGGAAAGCCGGTATCCATTTCCGGCGAGCCGAACGCGCCTGCCTTTTTATTTTTGATCAAAGGACCGGATCTTCCGGAGGATGGCGCACAGTACATTTATTTCCCTAAACAGATTGACAAGGAGCGGTTCCAGCAAGATGCGATTAACGAGCAGCTTGGAGGCGTGCAATCGAAGCTGCGGCTGGACGTCCTTGGGATGGAAGACGTCGACTTTATCGAAGCGTCCAGTTATTTGAACATCCGGGTCGACCGGGCGATGCCGTTCGTTTGGGTGGGCCTTGGGATCGTGATGCTTGGACTGGTCATTGGATTTTACTGGCAGCATCGCCGCATCTGGCTGCGTGTTGATGGCCGCCAGCTGACGCTGGGCGGACATACGACCAAGAATTGGTTTGGCATGCGCCGCGAAGTTTCCGCATTCCTCCAATCGATGGGGGTTGAAGCGGATGAGAAGTCATTGGAAAATAGGGGGAAACATCCATGAACTTTTTGGAAATCAGCAGAGTCGCATTTATGACGGCCTTTTTGCTTTATTGTGCGGCTTTTATTTTTTATGTGGTGGCTGTAACCGGCAAGACGTGGCGCAATCGCGACCCGAAGCGCCATGAGAAAAAATGGGGACGCATTTCATTTGCCGTTTCCTCGCTTGGGTTGCTCTCGCATTTTGTCTATTGCGGAACCCGCTGGGCGTACAGCGGACATGTACCCGTCAGCAACATGTACGAATTTATGACGTTCTTGTCTATGATGATTATGGTGGCTTTCACCATCGTTTTTATCATTTATCGCAAAATATTACTGGGAATGTTCGCCCTCCCGCTGGCGATTATTATTATGGCGTACGCTGCGGTATTCCCGCGGGACGTTCAGCCGTTGATTCCATCGCTGCGTTCCATTTGGCTTTATATCCACGTGACGCTGGCGGCTACCGGCGAGGCGTTCTTCGCCGTTGGTTTTGTGGCCGGGTTGATGTACCTGCTGCGGGCCGTTGATTTTAAGGCGACGGACAAGGCAGGCCGCCGTCAAAAATGGTGGGTTGAATTTACGCTTTTTTCTATTATTATAGTATTGGGCTTCATTGTTTCCGTCTTTGCCTTCCGGGCAGCCGGATATGAAGCTGTGTTCGTACAAAATCAGACAACGATTGACACCCAAGTGGAGCAGAATAGTACAATAGAAGATAAAGAAGTTTATAATCTGCCACCGATCGTTGGTCCGCATCAAAGTGAGCCGGAGCACATTCAGCCGTTCCTCGGGATGAAGAAGCCTTTGTTTGATGCACCTTCCTGGATGAGAGGGGAAACGGCCGGCCGTAAACTGAATACAATAATTTGGGCAATACTAACAGGTATCGTGCTTTATTTGCTGCTCCGGTTAATCTTGCGTAAGCCGCTTGGCACCGCGTTATCTCCTGCAGTACGGGGCATCGACCCAGATGATTTGGATGAGATCAGTTACCGGGCAATTGCGATCGGATTTCCCATCTTTACGCTGGGGGCGCTCATATTTGCCATGATCTGGGCGCAGCAGGCTTGGGGCAGATTCTGGGGTTGGGATCCGAAGGAAGTATGGGCGCTGATTACCTGGCTATTTTACAGTGCTTACCTCCACTTGCGCTTATCGCGCGGCTTCCAGGGACGCAAGTCTTCGTGGCTGGCTGTACTTGGATTTCTTGTGGTGATGTTTACGCTGGTTGGGGTAAATCTGATCATAGCGGGGCTGCACTCTTACGCGGGTACCGATTAACTCAGGCAATAATACCATATGGACTGCTCAACTGATTGGGTAAGATGATGAAGGGGTTGTTGTTAAAATGTCAGATCAAGCAAACCGCATTCTGGTAGTCGATGACGAGGAGCGGATTCGCCGGCTGCTAAAGATGTACTTGGAAAAAGAAGGCTACGAAATCGATGAAGCCGAGGATGGGGAGACTGCCCTGAAGTTGGCGACTTCCAACGACTATGGTTTGATCTTGCTCGACGTCATGCTTCCGGGGATTGACGGCGTCGAGGTCTGTAATCGATTGAGACAAGTTAAAGCAACACCGGTACTGATGCTGACGGCCAAGGGAGAGGAAATTAACCGTGTACAGGGCTTTGAAGTTGGAGCGGACGATTACGTCGTGAAGCCGTTCAGCCCACGCGAGGTCATCTATCGGGTCAAAGCGATCATGCGCCGTGCTTCCGCTACGGCTTATTTGACGAAGGAAAGCGGAACTAGCAACAATATTGTGTTCCCTCATCTCGTGATTGAACATGATGCCCATCGGGTAACTGCTAACGGGCAGGAGGTCAGTTTGACTCCCAAGGAGTATGAACTGCTGCATTATCTGGCTGTTTCGCCGGATAAGGTGTTTTCCCGGGAAGAGTTACTGAAGGATGTATGGAACTACGAGTTTTTCGGTGATTTGCGTACGGTGGATACCCATGTGAAACGGCTTCGGGAGAAGTTGAACAAGGTGTCGCCGGAGTCCGCTGCGATGATCACGACCGTATGGGGCGTCGGATACAAGCTGGAGGTTCCAAAGTAAGTGAACTTCTGGAGAACGCTCGTTGGTAAGCTGTGGATTACGATTATTTGCTTGGTAGCTTGCGTCCTGATGTTAATGGGACTGTTCCTGCTGCCATACATCGATACGAACTTTACAAACTCCGGAGCGGTCAAACGGTTATTTGTGATCGTCGCAATGATCGGATTTTCGCTCACAACGTTTTTTGCTTTGTTTCTGTTCACGAAGATTACACAGCCGATGCAGCAGCTGATTCGGGCTGCGGATTCGGTGCGCAAAGGCAAATACGACACGCGTCTGTCTCTGCGCACGAGTGATGAAATCGGTGAGCTTGCCATCACGTTTAACCATATGGCGGAAGAACTGGAAAATACGATCCGCAGCTTAAAGCACGAGAAGGAACATCTTTCCAGCGTGCTTAGAAGCATGAATGATGCGGTAATTACATTGGACCGCGAGGGTGCTGTCATTTTGACCAACCCGCCGGGTGATCGGTTATTACAGCTTTGGGGAGATCTGACAGAGGAGAGCGAGGAAGATATACCTGCCTCTGCTAACGAAAAACAGATGGTACCGAAGCCGCTCTTTCCGTTATTCCGTCGTTTGCTTGATCAAGAGAGCGACCAGAAGATGAACGTCCACGTTATGAAAGGGGTATGGTCCGTACATATGGCGCCGCTGTCCTCAGACGGTGAGGTTCGCGGAGCCGTTGCCGTACTTCGGGATGTAACCGAAGAAGTGAACTTGGAGAAGATGCGCCGCGATTTCGTGGCGAACGTGTCTCATGAAATTCGGACCCCGCTCTCGATGATGCAAGGGTACAGTGAAGCGCTGCTTGACGGCATGGCTTCTTCGCCGGAAGAGAGCGCGGAGCTCGCCCAAGTTATTTATGACGAGTCCCTGCGGATGGGACGGCTCGTTCGTGATTTGTTAGACCTGGCTCGGATGGAGGCAGGTCATACGGATATGGTTATGCGCAGGGTCGACTTTCGTGAGTTGGCAGAGAGGGTGGACCGCAAATTTCAGGTCCGAGCCAAGGATAACGGGGTTGAGCTTGTGTTGGAGCTGGAAGACGGGGAGCTGCAGCTGCAAGCCGATGAAGACCGTTTAGAACAGGTGCTGACCAATTTGCTGGACAATGCTTTCCGGCATACGCCGGAAGGAGGGAAGGTGACGGTCAAGGCTTCCATGGAAACCGGCGAAATGGGCAAGCAGCTTCACGTCGCCGTATCGGATACCGGTGTAGGCATTCCGAGCGAAGATTTACGGTATATCTTCGACCGCTTCTACAAAGCCGACAAAGCACGGGTTCGCGGTGAGAATGGCGGGACGGGATTAGGTCTTTCGATCGTCAAAAATATCATCGCAGCTCATCAAGGTTCCATTTGGGCCGATAGTGAAATTGGCAAGGGCACCGTATTTCACTTCTTGCTTCCTGTCGAATCGGGACAATCTACGTAATCACAAAAAAACATCCTTCGCGAAGAAGGATGTTTTTTTGTTGAATGCCGCAGATAAATCTTGTTCATCGTGGAACAATGATTGATTTGACGGCGGAATGAATATTCGTGATCTCGTGTTTCGAGGCGTTACGCGAAAATGATATGCTGGGCTTTATTGATTTCCGGAAGCTTCGTCAAATCGTCCAGAACTTCCTTCGTCACGGTTTTATCCACAGTCAGTACCATGATCGCTTCACCGCCAACCAGTTTACGTCCAACCTGCATGGAGGCGATGTTCACCTCGTTCTTCCCAAGCAAGGTACCCACATGCCCGATGATCCCTGGTTTGTCGTTGTGCGAGATGAAGATGAGGTGGCCTTCTGGCGCGACGTCAACCGGGAACTTGTCGATTTGGACAATCCGTGCACCGTAACCGTTCAGCAGTGTACCAGCGACCCGGCGCTCCGTTCCGTCCTGAGCCTTGAGGGTCACGGAAATCAGATTGGTGAAGCCCTTGGTAGCCGAGGCTTGCGAAACCACGACGTTAATGTCACGGACCTTCGCGAGGTGCATCGAGTTAACGATATTCACGTCGTTGCCGAAATGACGGGACAGCACGCCTTTGATAATGTAGCGAGTCAGCGGCTGCGTATCCACTTCCGCCAGGTCACCAGCATAATCCACATGGATTTCTTTGACAGCCTGATTGTTCAGCTGGGACAGGAAGACCCCAATTTTCTCACCGAGCCCGAAGTAAGGCTGCAGCTTGTTCATGACGCTGGCTGCAACCGGCGGCATATTCACCGCATTTTTAAACGGTTCGTTGCGCAGGATATGAAGCACTTGCTCGGACACGTCGATGGCCACGTTCTCTTGAGCTTCTACGGTAGAAGCGCCAAGGTGCGGCGTCACGATGATCTTCGGATGATGAAGGAACGGATGATCCGCTTCCGGCGGCTCTTTCTCAAATACGTCGAAGGCAGCCCCAGCTACGATGCCTTGATCAATGGCTTCCACCAGCGCCAATTCATCAATGATACCGCCGCGGGCGCAGTTGATGATGCGCATACCTTTCTTCATCACTTCAAATTGCGGACGGGCAATCATATGCTTCGTCTCTGGTGTGAGCGGTGTATGCACAGTAATGAAATCCGCATTCCGGATGATTTCGTCTACCGTCGCTAGCTTCACGCCCAGCTTCTCCGCCCGATCTTCAGTAAGGAAAGGGTCATAGCCGAGAATGTCCATGCCAAATGCTTTGGCGCGCTTCGCAACCTCGCTGCCGATCCGGCCCATGCCCAACACGCCCAGCGTTTTGTTGCGCAGCTCGACGCCAAGGAATTTGCGATCCCATTCGCCTTTGATCGTCTTCGCATAGGCTTGCGGAATATGACGGGCCAGCGCCATCATCATGGCAAAGGCATGTTCACAAGTCGTAATCGTATTGCCGTCCGGAGCATTAATGACAATAATTCCGCGTTTCGTCGCCGCTTCCAGATCGATGTTGTCGACCCCAACCCCAGCACGGCCGATAACTTTCAAGCGGGTTCCGGCTTCCATGATTTTCTCGGTGACTTTCGTTTGGCTGCGGACCAGGAGACCGTCATATTGCGGAATAATCTGCACCAATTCATCTTCGCTGAGACCTGGCTTCTTATCGACCTCAACGTCGGCTGCATCCATCAGCTGCTGAATCCCCAAGTCGCTGATCGGATCCGATACTAAAACTTTAAACATGTTGATTTGACCCTCCTAAAAGTTTTATATAGCAAGGCCTCCTTGAAAGACAGCAAGTGTGGCTATCTTCGGAAGCATAAGCTGATGTGGTTAAGTTGAGTTTCTTCATTGACGCTGTGTCCGATTACCGCACCAAAGAACTAAGGTACCAAGGACGCCTGGGAGGCAGTTGGCGTCGCTAAATAAATCAAAAACTCTCAATCCGCACACTACTTCCGTAGTAAGGGACGAGAGTTATTCGTGGTACCACCCTAATTCGCTGCCCCTTCGCAGAAAGCAGCCTCAGTTGTCATTGCTGACAAGAACGATAACGGGTTCACCGGCTACGCCTACTTTCATTTCGACGCAGCGACTCAGGAGCGCTAAAGCCATTCGTTCCGCTGCCGGTTTGCAGCACCACCGACTCTCTGGAAGCTTTCCGAAGGCTTCTTTCCTTCAAAGTGTTTCATGAGATGTAATTTTTCATAATGTAACACGGGCCTTGGCAAAGTGTCAACACTAACCTGAACATTTTTACAAAGTTAGGTGTTTGTCGTTCGGATTTTGCCCAAACTTGAATCCGTCTAAAATTTTGGTTATGATTTTACTAATGTCGAAAAGCGTCTCTTAACGGCGGACAGCGAAAGGGCCTAGTACTCCGCAAAGAACGGCAACTCCGGCAACGATTCGGAGGCGTAGTACGTTGACTTCCATTTTACAAATTCTTTGCTCTTCACGGCATCCGTTTCAATTAAAACCTTAACAATAGAGCCGATGGAGTTCAATTGAAGCGCCTCAGCTTTTCCGCTGCTGATTAACTGATCAATCTTGGCCGTGAAGTCCTGCGGCAAATAGGATACATAAAGCTGCTCGTTCACCATCATATCGGTGACGGCTTTGTTTTTTACCGCAAGCGTATAACCGGACCATTCTTTAGTTCCGATGTTCTCTTTGTATGTATAGTCAGCAGAAACGCCGTTTTTGGTTTTAGCGGTCCATTTCAGCATCGAGGCATAATATTTCTTTTGCGCCTGCAGCCCGTACTTTTTGGCGTTCACCGTGAACTCATCTTGATTGACGATTTTGGCAAGCTCCATGCCTTTCTTGTTTCCTGCCTTAGATTTGATCTGGTCCATGCTTTCCTCAAACAGCTTTAGGCTCTTTAAATAGTCCGTTTGGGCCTCCTTGAGCAACGGGGAGGAGTCGGCAATAGAATGTACAGCAATTTGCTCATAGCTGGCCTTAGCTTTATCTCGGATATCTTTCAGCTTATCCGATGATACCGGCTTGGAACTGTGGGTGATGTCTTCGATCAGAGTGAGGTAATTTTCTTTAAATTGCTGATACGGCTGAAAAACCACATAGTAGAATGTGACCAAATCCTGTTGCTGGTAGGAGGTTTCGTTTTCCTCTCGAATCGTGATCGCTTTGAGATTCGCGTATTTGGCTTCCGTCTTGTCGATGCCAAGATTAAGTCCAAGAAAGAACGTCCCAAACGCAGTAATCAGCAAGGCGAGAAATCCGAGCGAGAACAGCATCTCAAATTTGGTGTTATTTTTCCGAATCATACTTATGCTCCTTACTATATTGGTTTGAATGCGTTAAAATATTATAAAGGACAGGGTTTGACAAAAACTATGAAAAAGTTCAAATTGCGCGATGTAAAAATACAAAAAGTCGACCCCGGTCAGTTAAACGATCGATTGTTGCTCATTAATTTATATCTCACGCAAGGGCTTACATTACTTATCGGTCTTGTGATCTTGTTATTTCAGAAAAGAAACCCATTTCACCTGTTCCAATTTCCGAATAGTGTCGAATTTGTGTACTGGGGAGCAGGATTTGCTGCGGTGATGTTCGGGGCGGATATGCTCTTGTCCCGGTTCATCTCGGAAGAAAGTATGGATGATGGGGGCATTAATTCCCTGCTCTTCCGTCATCGACCGATTTGGCATATCGTCGTGATATCGGTGGTTGTTGCCGTCTGCGAGGAGCTATTGTTCCGTGGGGCAATCCAGTATGGGCTGGGTCCGTATTGGACGAGCATCCTGTTTGCAGCGATCCATGTCCGGTATCTTCGGCATTGGATTCCGACGGCATGGGTGTTTGCAAGCAGCTACGGCCTCGGATTTATTTATGTTCAAACGGGAACGCTTTGGGCGCCGATCTTATGTCACTTTTTGATCGATCTCGTATCAGGCCTGGTGATTAAATTTCGGAGGGAGTCATGAACGAGCATTTAAGCCGATTGGACCGATATGGTCAGCAAAATCGAACGAAGCAAAGTGCTTCCATACAATCGCGGAATCTGGCCTCCGGGATGGCGGCGGCTGAACTCAAGCAGGAACCTGCGGCGGTGAATGCCGAACCGACGTATGCCGCTGTCCGATCCCCGAGCAGCTTAAAGGTGGAGCCGTTTCCCCTGATCGCGGATGAGGAGCGTTACGCAACACCTGTTAAGAAGAAGCCGGTCATTGGCGATGAGACGATGGTTCGGCTGCTGATTCCGCGTAAATCGGAGGAGCCGGTTCGGCAAGGGACGAAGACGCTGCCAGCGGCAACGGAGCCGACATCTCCCAAGACGGTTGCGGCGGATGATAATAAGTTTGAGTCTGCGGCGGTTGCAGCATTGGCGAAACTTAAAGAGCCAGTTCAGCGACCATCCCATTCAACGAAGGGTTCTCCACCTCGGAGTGAACTCGACCATTTTGGGGAATCAACCATGCTGGAAGAAGAACCCGATTTGGCTAAGCTGCCTACGCGCAAGGAGTTATATCCGTCACAACGTGTTAAAATGACCCGGTGGTTTTATAATTCGCTTCTTTATGCTTTTGTTATTATTTTGATTTATCTGTTATGGTGGGGCTTAAGCGATTCGCCGTGGGGAAAAAGCCATGGATTATAAAAACAGGTTGCAACATTAAAACCGTCAGGAAATCTCCTGACGGTTTTTTTTGGATTCAAAATTATTTTGATGATTCGGCATCCGCAGGTTCAGGAGCCGGTCCGATAGTTCGAGGGTCAACGAAGCCGTACCCTTTCTGTTCCAGTTGGGTGAGCAATTCATCCAGTGCCTCAACAGTCCAAGGAAGCTCGTGCATCAAGATATTGCTTCCAGCGTGAAGCTGTTCGAGCACATTGGCGATGACCGCCTCGGGCTTGTTTTTGTTTTTGCTGTCCCAGTCAAGAGATCCGTTGGACCAAGTCATGTAGATGAGCTCATTGTCGTCTGCGATTTGATGCGTTGTATCGTTCCCTGAACCGAAGGGAGGACGGAAGAAACGCGGGGCTTCGCCAATCGTTTCCTTTACGATACTTTGCACATCTTCAATTTGCTTACGCATATTCGCAGCGGACTCTTTCTTTAAATCGATGTGATCCCAGCTGTGGTTGCCGATGATCTGCCCGCGCTCATGGATCAGCTGCAGCAGCTCGGGATGGGCTTTAACCCGATATCCGTTAACGAAAAAGATCGCTTTGGCCTGGTGTTTATCCAACGTATCGATCAGTCCATCAATCATTTCCTTCTCCTTCGGTCCGTCGTCAAACGTCAGGAGAACCACCTTCTTGTTCACGGTGTCGTCATTTGGCACTACGTTATATGCCTTATTAATGTGGTACTGCAGGGGAGGGGCAGCCGTTTCGGTTGAGGTTGGCTCATCATCTGAAGGTGAAGAGTCCTCAGGCTGTAGGTCTACCTGACCGAATTCATTGGTGCCATCGTTGGTGTCATCCGGTGCGGTTACTTCGGAAGAAGCGTTGGTGTTTTGGTTAGATGTGGTTGGTGTCATGGTTGCATCAGTTTGGCCGCATGAGCTAAGAATAAGACAAGCGGCGGCGATGAGCAGGAGTTTCTTGTGGAGCAAAGAAGTCAACTCACTTTCCTGTATTTATGCCGCATGAGTTCAAGGAAATCCGCGAACACTACAGATGATTTTAACATAACCAAGGAGGTTTTTTACGTGAAATCTTCCTCATTTTTAGGCGGTTTATTGGTTGGTGTCTTCGCCGCGATGTGGGCTTCGCGACGGAAGCAAAGCCTGATGTCCGTGATGAGCGGTGCAGGCTCGGCCCTGAAGTTTGCAGGGATGACCTCGAAGCGTAACGACAGCCCTACCGAAGATATTTCAGGAGCGCTGAAAACAGAGGATACAGGGTCTGCATCTGTCACAAAGGCTAAAGGGGCAGACAACGCCCAGGTGTATCCCAGTTCCGGCACGGTATCAACGTCCGGTTCGAATCATTCGAAGGAATACAGTCTGAAGCAGCTGACCGACTTCATTAAAGGCGATCCGGATGTGCGCCGTGAAGTTGAGAACATTCTCAAAGAGGCGAAAACCCCGGTTCCAGGGTTGTAATTCGGCTCAAACCCCCATTCCAAGAGTCATTTTCTGCCCCCTTGACAGGGCAGCAGAAAATGATTCTTTTTTGTTCTATTTTAAAGCGTGCATTTAGATGAAATAAGTGATAACATACATACAAAGAACCATTTTCAGCACACTTGACAGCAGGTTTCATAATCTGTTTTATAACAACGTATAGAGAGAGGAGGATCCTGTATGAAGATAGAAAGACTAGGCCAGGATAAGATACGGATTTTCCTCACGTTTGACGATTTAAGCGAACGCGGTATACAGAAAGAGGACATGTGGCAGGAGATTCCCAAAGTCCATGACCTGTTCACTGAAATGATGGATCAGGCTTATAATGAAGTGGGCTTTGACGCCACTGGGCCATTGGCTGTGGAAGTGTTCGCCCTTCCTGCACAAGGAATGGTCGTCATCGTTACGCGCGGCAAATACGATCACCATCATCATGGGATCGGCTCGCCTTATGAGGATGAACTGCCGGAAGAAGTTTATGAGATGGAAGTTACGCTGGAGCAAAGCGATACGATTCTGTATTCCTTTGACGATTTCGAGAATGTAATCGAAGCGGCACACGTGCTGAAGTCGATGCTTCACGAAGCCGGCAGACTGTATAAATATAATGGGAAATGGGTTCTTCAGCTGGAGCCGGAGGAAATTGAGGATGGCAAACATCCTGCTCTGATCGCAGTATTAGCTGAATTCGGCGAAGCGACATCCGTAACGACGGCGATGCTGGAGGAGTACGGGCAATTAATCATGGCTGATCATGCGGTGGATACGATTTGCAACCACTTCAAACGCCAGGATTGATGACGTCTCGTATGAAGGCAGACCCATGTCAAATCAGAAGAGAGAGAGACAAAGAACGGAAGCAGCCAATAAGGGGGGATAACCGTTGCTCTTTTTCTCGATTTTAAGCGCAGCGGTTGCTCCCGGGATTGCACTGCTTACGTATTTTTATCTCAAGGACAAGTATGATGCGGAACCGCTGCATATGGTCATCAAGGTGTTTTTGCTTGGTTTCTTGATCGTATTGCCGGTCCTGATCATCCAGCGAGGGTTAACGATGTGGCTGGGTGAAGGACCGCTGGTTACAGCTTTTGGCATTTCGGCCGGTGTGGAGGAAGTGCTGAAGTGGTTCGTATTGTTTCATATGATTTACAACCATACCGAATTTGATGAGCCGTATGATGGAATATTATATGCGGCGGCCATTTCATTGGGATTCGCAACGGTTGAGAATGTATTGTACGCTTTTGCGAGTCACGCTTCGATTGGCACCATGCTCGTTCGAGCTCTGCTCCCCGTATCGGGCCATGCGATGTTCGGCGTGATGATGGGGTACTATCTGGGGCGGGCTAAATTCTCGAGCGGCGGGCAATCTCGAAAGTTCCTGATTTTTTCGTTAGCTTTCCCGCTGTTCTGGCATGGGGTATACGATTGGATTCTTAACAATACGACGCAGTATTGGATTTGGTTTATCGTCCCCCTCATGGCTTTCCTCTGGTATGGAGGGCTCGGGAAGATGTATCGGGCCAACAACCGTTCCCCGTTCCGTTTAACGCCGGGGGCGAAGGGGCAAGATTAATTTGCTTTAGATTAGGGCATCCTGATTCTAACATTCGCATGTCTACGCCAAGGTAGGCTGCAGGATCGTTAGAAAGGGGTGCCTTTTTCGTGCGCGTCAAGGTGCGAATTACTTGTAAAGCGTGCGGCGAGCGGTTTGTGTTACGCGGCAAAAAAGAGCGCGACCATATTGAAACCGGCTTTAAGCAATGCCTATGTAATAATCAGCATGACTTTGAGATCGAAGAAGAAGCGATACAGTAAGGAACCGGCTGTACTCAAAATCAGACATCGACTAGGCGTGAATGGGAGATATCTTTTTGAACTACCGTTCTAAATAGAGGTTCAATTAGTGGGTTTGAGCAGCGGAGCGTAGCCGGAGGCTACGTGAGCAGCGGAGAGCCCGGGTGAATCCAAGATCCGACGTCGAATAGGCTCCAAAGCATAGGCTTCGTGATCGGAAGACAGCTTTTTGAACTACCTTATTCTAATGCATAAAGTTCTTTCCTTCTTGTCACACTAATCCCAACCTAGTTGAAGAAGGGAGAGAGCTAAGCCCAATGTACAAACGACTGAGTGCGATTCTATTCCCGGTGACCGCTGTGCTGTTGATCGGCGCCCTGGTGTGGGGGTATCAGGAGAACCAGGAGAAAAACTCGATTCTGATCAAGGCGGAAAACCAATATCAGCGGGCGTTCCATGATTTGTCGTATCACGTGGACAAGCTGCATACGGAATTGGGCAACACCTTGGCGGTAAACTCGGCCTCCACCGGTGCCCAACGTAAAGGGCTGGTGAATGTATGGCGCATCACGAGCGAGGCGCAGAACGAAATTAACCAGCTTCCGTTAACCTTGCTCCCGTTTAATAAGACGGAAGAGTTTCTATCTCGGATCGCGAAGTTCTCGTATCAGACTGCGATTCGCGATTTGACGAAACAACCTCTAACCGAAAATGAGATGAAAAATCTAAAAGAACTGTACAAAAGTTCGGCGCAAATCGCCCAAGACTTGCAAGGCGTACAGAACAAGGTTATCGCGAATCGCCTGCGCTGGATGGACGTCGAGACGGCGCTGGCGAGTGAGAAAGAACCGAGGGACAATACGATCATCGATGGCTTCAAAACCGTAGATAAAAAGGTTGGCGAATACCCTGAGCTGGATTGGGGACCGTCCATCTCCAGCATGTACAATAAACGTTCGGTGAAGAAGCTGGGCGGACGTCCGATCACCGTTGAGGAAATTAAACGTAAAGCTGCGAAGTTTACGGGCGTACAAAGCCAAGAGAACATCCAAGTCGTAGAGAACGGGAAAGGAACGGAGTGGGCTTCCTATACGGCTAACCTGAAGAATAAAAAAGGTGACGAGTCTTGGTCGCTTGATTTTACCCGTAATGGCGGTCATCTAATCTCCTATGTATACCATCGCCCAATTGGACCGAAAGCCGTGGACGTAAGTACCGCAAAACAGCGAGCTAAAGAATTTTTGGAAAACAAAGGGTATCCAGGGCTAGCGGCCGTTTCTTATGATGAGTTCGATAATGAAGGAAACTTCACGTTCGTCAGCAAGCAAGACGATGTGCTGATTTATCCGGAGAAAATTACGATCCGTGTTGCCCTGGATAACGGGCAAGTGACCGGGATGCAGGCCAGTGACTACGTGTATGAACGTGAAAGCCGGGAAAAGGTCGGAAAACCGAAACTGACCTTGCAGCAAGCGCGTAAATTTTTGAATCCGGAGTATAAGGAGAAATATCATCGTCTTGCGCTCATCGAGAACGAGCAGTCAGAGAAGGTGCTAACTTACGAATTTGGCGGTTCAATTAACGGATCGCAGTACAAAATTTTCATCAATGCCGAGAACGGCAATGAAGAGATCATCGAAGAGATTCGCACCCGCAACAATCAAGGAGAAACGAAGTCTTCTTGATGCTCTGTGCAGCAGCTTCAAAGGAATGTTCCGGTTGTCCGGAAGATTCCTTTTTGCTTTTTTTAACGAATTAATTAAGTCCAGCCGCCTCGCGCCGTGCTATAATCATTAGCATAGTAGTACAACCATGACATAGGACGGTGGCAACCTTGTTTCCTAAAGTGAACGATCTCGTATACATTCAAGTCGCTTCGGCGGAGAAGCCAAACGATGAGAAGGAATGTAAATCACGGATCGCGGACGTGGAAGAAGAATCGTTTTTGATCGAAGTACCGATCGAGACCGGGAGCGGACGCATCAAAAAGCTGTACATCGGGGACGAATTATCCGTGTATTTCCTGACGGAAAACGGAGTGAAAAATTACTTTAGTACATACGTGCTCGGGTTTGCCGACGACGTTGTTCAATTAGTGCGAATTCGCAAGCCTGACCCAGAAACGATTACGAAAATCCAACGGCGCAATTTTTTGAGAGTGGTCGCACAATTAGAAATCGCTGTGCTTATGAAGGACGGCGTGCGCTTTGTTACATATACGGAGGATGTTGGCGGAGGAGGAGTCTCTTTCAGCTGCAGCAACGAATTTAAGCTGGCTCAGGGGGATCATCTCTTCTGCTGGCTGCTCATCCCGTTCAAGAACGGTACGATCGACCATGTGCCTTTTGAAGCGGAAATTGTTCGAATGAAGAAGCTGGAGACCGGGCGCACGATTGTCATGCTGAAATTCGTAAGCATTTCGGACCTTGAACGGCAAAAGCTGATACGATATTGCTTCGAGCGGCAGTTTGATTTTAAAAATCGCTGAGTTTCTCCTTGTATAAACGTATTTCTGATTTCCCAATATGGATAAGCTATACATGAACGCTTTGAAATCGATCTATGTTTGTGTGCTGCCAGGGAGGAAATCGAAATGAAAAAAGCGAAAGACGACGAAATTTACACCGAGCTGTTTTTGTCATTCTCGGACAAGGCAGAAAGATGGATCAAACGGAGTTTACTGGTTTTATTGGCAGCATTATGTTTATTTCAACTCTTGCTGCGGATTCCAGAATTGCGATATGTACTAGCCTCAGCAGACAAATATGAAGGGGTGCCCATCCACAGAGAACAAAGGAATTGATCGGGAAAAGCAAGCGCGTTTCTTTTGCATCCCTTTGTTATCTGTGGTATAATTTTCACGTCGCAGGCAATGCCTGCTTTTTTCTTGAGGATTTGTTTTTGAGGAGGAATGCCCCTTTGGCAAGCGAGACGTCAACAACCCACGACAAAATCAACATCGCCATCGACGGTCCTGCGGGGGCAGGGAAAAGTACGATTGCTCGTATGGTTGCTGGTAGACTACATTATGTCTACGTTGATACCGGGGCGATGTACCGGGCGGCAACTTGGTATTTTCTGCAGCTAGGGATCGGACCAGATGAAGTGGACAAAGTGCTGCAGCATTTACCTGATTTGAATATCGAATTGCTGCCTGGAGAACAGGGGCAACAGGTCCGGGTGAACGGTCGTGACGTCACGGAAGAGATTCGCTCGTTAGCCGTCAATGCCCAAGTGTCTCGATATGCGCAAATCGAGGGGCTGCGCGATCGGCTTGTCTCATTGCAGCGGCAAATGGCTTTGCGCAAAGGCGTCGTCATGGACGGACGTGATATCGGCACTTGCGTATTACCTGATGCGGAAGTGAAAGTGTTCATGACCGCGAGCGTTGAGGAACGGGCACGTCGGCGTTACAAGGAAATGAAGGAGCAGGACAAGATCTCCTTCGATGAACTTGTGCGATCGATTGAAGAGCGAGATCGGCTGGACCGGGAGCGGGAGGTTTCTCCGCTGCGGCAGGCAGAAGATGCTCGACTGCTGGATACGACGCAGATGTCCTTGGATGAAGTGGCCGATCACATCATCGCCATGTGCAGTACTTATGGAAGTGAGAGTTGAGCCTGGATGATCTATCGTTTTTGTCGCAGTGTGCTTCGCGTCCTCTACAAGCTGTTGTATCGCTTAGAGGTAAGCGGCTTAGAGCATATTCCCAAAGAGGGCGGAGTGCTCTTGTGCTCCAACCATATAACTTTGCTTGATCCGCCGACCATCGGCATTATGGTGGAACGCAAGGTGCATTTTATGGCCAAGCAGGAATTGTTCAACATTTTCGGCTTCAGTTGGCTGATTCGACAGCTAGGCGCTTTTCCTGTGAAGCGGGGAGGCGTAAGCAAAGAATCGATCAAAACTGCGCTGAACTTGCTCCGTAACGGCCACGTTATTGGGATCTTCCCGGAAGGCCGTCGGGTGAAAGACGCCGAGGCCAATGTGATTGGCAAGAAAGGTGCGGCAACGTTCGCGCTTCGTAGTGACGCAGCAGTGATTCCGGTGGCGATTATTGGCACTTATAAATTGTTTCGGAAGATGCGTGTCGTCTACGGACCGCCGGTGGATCTGACGGAGTTCAAGGAGAATGGCGGACCGGACGCAGCCGAGCGAGCCACGGAGAAGATCATGGCCAGCATTGCCGAACTGAAGAAACGTTAATTTTTCATGCCTTTACCAGATGAGATGCATGAAGGCTTATCACATTTGGGAAGCTATACCTTAATGGATTGTTTTGAACTTCGCTACAAGTGGAAGCTCAAAAAGTCAATTTTTTACTTAGCGATCGAAAGCTGGCTTTTTGAACAACCTTTAGAGCGGGTTTAAATAAATGGGTTTTTGAATTGAGGAGGTTATTGACATGTCGGAAGAAACAAAAAATGTTCAAGAGGCAGCGGAAGTCGCTAGCCAAGATGAAATGGAGCAAATCGTCTCTTTGAAAAAAGGGGACACCGTCAAAGGAACGATCGTCAAAATCGAAGATAACCAAGCTTATGTAAGCATTGGATATAAATATGACGGTGTAATTCCTATTCGCGAGCTGTCCTCCGTACATCTCGACAATGCGGCGGATGCTGTGCAAGTAGGCCAAGAAGTAGAAACGAAAGTGGTCAGCATCGACGACGAGAAGGAACGCCTGGTGCTCTCCAAACGTGCGATCGACAGCGAGAACGCTTGGGAAGAGCTGGAGAAGAAGTTCCAGAACGGCGAAGTGTTCGAAGTTACGGTTGCCGACGTCGTCAAAGGCGGAATTGTCGCTGACGTAGGCGTGCGCGGCTTCATTCCGGCATCGATGGTAGAACGTCACTTCGTTGAAGACTTCAGCGACTACAAAGGCCGCACGCTGCGCGTCAAAGTGAAAGAACTTGATCGCGAGAACAACAAAGTGATCCTCTCTCAAAAGGATGTACTTGATGAAGAGTTCGAAGCGAACAAGCAAAAAGTGATGGCTGAATTGAAAGAAGGGCAAGTGCTGGAAGGCACGGTTCAACGCTTGACTCAGTTTGGTGCATTTGTTGACGTAGGCGGCGTTGACGGATTGGTACACGTATCCGAAATCGCATGGAACCATGTTGACAAACCTGCTGACGTCCTGTCCGAAGGCGACAAAGTGAAGGTGAAAGTGCTCAAAGTTGATCCGGAAAAAGGCAAAATCAGCCTTTCGATCAAGGCAGCACAACCAGGTCCTTGGGATACAGCGGCTGAGAAATTCCACACCGGTGACATTGTAACGGGCGAAGTTAAACGATTGGTGAACTTTGGTGCCTTCGTTGAAATCGCACCGGGGGTAGAAGGACTCGTTCATATCTCTCAAATTTCGCATAAGCATATCGGAACTCCGCATGAAGTGCTGAAAGAAGGACAAACGGTACAGGTGAAAGTGCTGGACGTGAACCCTAGCGAGAAACGGGTAAGCCTCAGCATTAAAGAAACGGAAGAAGCTCCGGCTCCTGCACCGAAGAGTGAAAGACCTTCCAAAGGCAGCAGCGTGAGAAAAGAAGACCTGGGCGACAACCCTAACGTATCGCTGAGCAATCAAGGCTTGAGCATCACGCTGGGCGAACGCTTTGGCGACAAACTCAGCAAACTGAAATAATCAGGTTTTAGTGGCTCGAACATCGGCGGACCCTGAACAAGCGGGTTCGCCGTTTTTGTTGTTGACCGTTAGCCAAGCTTTCTTTTTTTTGCTATGATGATTTACGTGTATCTGTAAATAAACGTGTGAAGCCTATCCTATATAGCGTATCGATTCAATTTTGAAAATCCGAAAATAAGTATTAGGAGGGATGTCAATGGCAAGACCCGTTGTGGCTATCGTTGGGCGGCCGAATGTGGGGAAATCCACAATATTTAACCGGATAATTGGAGACCGCCTGGCCATCGTGGAAGATAAGCCCGGGATTACGCGCGACCGGATATATGGCGCGTCGGAATGGAACGGAAAACCGTTCAGCATCATCGATACGGGGGGGATTGAGCTCGACGACCAGGAACCCATCCTCAAATCGATCCGGATGCAGGCCGAACTCGCAATCGAGGAAGCCGATGTCATTGTATTTATGTGTGACGCCAAGGCTGGCGTGACTTCTTCGGACGAGGAGGTCGCCAACTTGTTGTACCGGTCAGGCAAACCGGTTATTGTCGCGGTGAATAAGGTGGATAACATCGGCCGGATCGACAATATTTATGAGTTCTATAACCTCGGCTTTGGTGAGCCGATTGGGGTATCGGGCAGCCATGGCACAGGGATCGGTGATTTGCTGGATGCGATCGCAGATAATCTGCCTGAGCTCGCGGATGACGAATACGATGATGACGTGATCCGGGTTGCTTTGATTGGTCGTCCAAACGTTGGGAAATCCTCGTTGGTGAACGCCATTCTCGGGGAAGAGCGAGTCATCGTCAGCGATATCGCCGGAACCACCCGTGATGCAATTGATACGCCGTTTGAGAAAGACGGTCAACGGTACGTCCTGATCGATACCGCAGGGATGCGCAAACGCGGGAAGGTCTATGAAACGACGGAGAAGTACAGCGTGATGCGCGCCATGAAAGCGATCGAGCGGGCGGATGTGGTACTGGTTCTGATTAACGGAGAAGAAGGAATCATCGAGCAGGATAAGCATATCGCGGGATACGCTTACGAAGCTGGTAAAGCTTCTATTTTCGTTGTGAATAAATGGGATGTGGTTGAGAAGGACGATAAAACCATGCACCAATTTGAGCAAAAAATCCGCGACCACTTCTTGTTTATGACGTATGCCCCGATTGTTTTCCTGTCGGCTAAAACGAAGCAGCGTTTACATAAACTGTTGCCGGTGGTTCAGCACGTCGCGGATCAGCATGCGAAGCGCGTGCAGACCCATCTGCTCAACGATGTTGTGTCGGATGCGATCGCCATCAATCCTCCGCCTACAGACAAAGGGCGGCGCCTGCGAATTAATTACGTCACGCAGGTTGCGGTGAAACCGCCGACCATCGTGGTGTTTGTTAATGATCCAGAGCTGATGCATTTCTCTTATGAACGGTATCTGGAGAACAAAATCCGGGCAGCGTTTGATTTTGAGGGAACGCCAATCCGGCTGTTTACGCGGCGCAAGTCTGATGAAAGTTAGGGGAGAATAAGGTGATTTTACCCGTTATAGCTGTAATTGTTTGTTATTTGCTTGGCTCGGTTAGCTTCAGCGTCGTGCTGGCGAAAGCTTTGAAAGGCATCGATATTCGCCAGCACGGCAGCGGTAATGCGGGGGCCACGAATACACTGCGCGTACTAGGGAAAGGCCCGGCAATTCTCGTTCTGGCTCTGGATGTGCTTAAGGGGATTGCCGCCGTTTGGATCGGCCGCTGGCTGGGCGGCGGCGTTGATTGGATCGCCTCGCTGTGCGGCATCGCAGCCATCGTCGGCCATAACTGGCCGCTGTATTTCCGCTTTCGTGGCGGAAAAGGGATTGCCACCACGATTGGCGTGATGGCGACCTTGTTTTTCTTCCCTGCGTTGTACGCGGGGATCATTGCGATATTATCGATTATTATTACCCGGTACGTCTCGCTTGGTTCGCTGATCTTCGTCTTCTTGACGCCGATTTTTCTGGCAGTCTCCGGCGAATTCGGCCCTTATTTCTGGGCGAGTCTGGTCATCTGTGTGTTTGCCTTCTGGAGACATCGCACGAATATTGTGAAGATCGTGCACGGCAAGGAAAATAAGCTGGGATCCAAAGGAGGAGATCGCGTTGTCTAATAAAGCCGCCGTGCTGGTGGCGGGCAGTTGGGGAACGGCACTCGCCAGTGTGCTCGCCGACAAAGACATGGAAGTTGCCTTGTGGACACGTAACGAAGCCCAACAGGATGAAATCAATACGAAACATCGGAATGAACGTTTTTTGCCTGGTGTGGACTTGTCACCTCGCCTTACGGCAACCACGGATTTGGAAGCTGCAGTGACCGGCGCGAAAGCAATCGTAATGGTTGCGCCGTCCTCAGCAGTCCGTGAGGTTGCTCGATCGCTGAAGCCCTTCTGGCATGAGGATATGCTGCTTGTGCACGCGACCAAGGGCTTTGAGATTGAGAGCATGAAGCGGATGTCGACGGTGATTGCGGAGGAGCTCGGCTGTGAGGAAGGTCGGATTGTAGTCTTGTCCGGCCCCAGCCATGCGGAGGAAGTGGTGAAACGCTGCCCTACGACCGTGGTCGTGGCTTCACAGGTTGAGGCTCAAGCGGAAAAGGCTCAGGACTTGCTCATGAACCCGTATTTCCGCGTCTACACGAACCGGGATATGGTAGGCGTAGAGCTTGCCGGGGCATTGAAAAACATCATCGCATTAGGAGCTGGAATGTCCGATGGACTAGGTTACGGAGATAATGCCAAAGCGGCGTTACTGACCCGTGGTCTTGCGGAAATTACGAGGGTCGGCGTTGAAATGGGAGCGAACCCGCTTACCTTTGCCGGTCTGGCCGGGATCGGCGACCTGGTCGTGACCGCAACCAGCCGACACAGCCGGAACTGGCGAGCCGGGTTTATGCTAGGGGAAGGCAAACCGTTGGAGGAAGTTCTATCCCAGATGGGCATGGTTGTGGAAGGCATTCGTACAACGAAAGCGGCGCATGCCATCTCGGAGAAGTATCAGGTGCAAATGCCGATTGCGGCTCAGCTTTATCACGTGCTGTTTGAAGGGTTGGACCCGCGCACTGCGGTCGAAGCACTCATGGGACGCGACCGGAAAACAGAGATGGAAGTCATGTCCCTAGAAACCTGGGAACAATGGCACACCTGAGAGGTAATTCAAAAACTCGACTTTTGATCACGAAGCGTGCTCACAGTAGCCGATGCGACATCGAATCTTGAATTCACCCGGGCCTTCCGTTGCTCACGTAGGTCTGCCTACGCTCCGCTACTCAGTCCCGGCTTCATCCAACCTTCTCGGTGCTGAAAAGCCGATTTTTGAACCTTGATTGAAATTGGGGTTACTAGACACGGCTTTTGATCACACCGCTATAGCCCGTTTTGTTGGGGGAATATCACCTTTGCTTCCGCCCTCTCATACATTGGTTGAAGAGGACAACGGAGGAGGCGAAAGCGTGAGCAAGATATCCAAAGAGGCCTTGAATGCCATCAACAAGAAGACGGGTAAAGCGATTTCGGAAAGTTCGGTCAAGAAGCTGGCCAGCACCGTAAAGCCATCCACAATGCAAAATGAAGCCGAACTACGGAAGCTGATTAAGCAAGTTTCGGCGATGGCGAAAGTTCCCGTGTCGGAAAGCACGATTCAAGAGATCGTGAACGCCGTGAAAAAAAGCGGGATGAATCCGTCCAATATGGAAGCCTTAATGAAGTTAATGCTAAAAAAATAAAAAAGGTGATCCTTATTGCGCTTAAGCTCTGCGGCCCTCTGCCGTGGGGCTTTGTTTAGTTTAGGCAAGCGCGTAGCCGGAAAGACCGCATAATGCTATAATATGGATCATATTAAAGCAAAAAATAGTAGGTGAATTCAACAGATGGATGCAATGACGAAGATGTGGCTATCGATTGCCGCCGTTTTGATCATGGGGGTTTCGGTCTTTTTGATCACATTTGCACGGACGAAAACCAAAGGGTGGATTAAGGGCATCTTATCACTCCTCGCCTTTTTTATTATGCTGGTGGGCTTTTTGACCGGGCTTGTGTCGATTACTTGACAGCACCTCTACACCACTGAACCAAGAGAAGAGGAGATCTATGCAACAACAAGATAGCAAAGCCTATGCCGATTTAACCGAAGATCTATGCAAGTTGGCTGAAAGCTGCGGAATGGAGGGCAACTGGCTGCTAGGAGGCAGCTGCGGATTGTGGCTCCAGGGCGTTGAGCTTGCGACAGTTCCGCGGGATATCGACGTCTATGCAGATCTGCTGACGGCTGACCGGCTGCACGAGCGGCTCAAGTCGTTTGCGACGGACCGGCCGCGTCATGACCAAAGCGGAATTTATACCTCCAGGTTAAGCCATTATCGTATCGGGGAGTCGACGATTGAGCTCGTTGGCGGATTTGAAGTCCATACTAACGGGGCGTTCTATCGGACGGAGATCGAAGCCGTGTTGGCGCCGGTTGCGCAGCGTGTGAAGCTTCGTGATAGCGCTTTATGGGTCATGCCGTTAGCCCATGAATTGGTGTTCAACCTCTTGCGCGGGCGCCCGGATCGCTATTTGCCGATTGCGGGGATGATGCGTAATGAACCGGATCGACATCTACCGCTATTGGACGAGCTGCTGAAACGGAACGAATGGTCGGCGGAGTGGGTTGGACGGATGGCGGAGTTGTTGGATCGCCCGCTGCTTTCCCGGCCATGGCGCGAATATCGCGGCGGGGAGGCTTAAGGAGCAGATCGTGGAAGGACGTATTACGTTTCTGCCTTCGGGGAAAACCGTTCAAGTCCGGCCTGGCACCTCGGTTCTAAGGGCTGCCCGCAGCGCCAGAATTCATCTAGCGACGCGATGCGGGGGGAATGCCGGCTGCCTCATGTGCAAAGTTCAGGTCGATGCGGAACATGCTGACGCGTTAACTCCTCCGAGCGATGCGGAGCGCCGCAAGCTTGGCCCGCTGCTAGAGCAGGGGACGCGACTGGCCTGTCAAGCGAAGATCCGGGGGAATGCGGTCGTTCAGCTGCCGGAGGATCCCCTTAAAGCGGCGATTCGCAAGCAACTGGAACGGCAACGGGAAGAGGAGGAACTATGGTGATGGCAAGTACGGAAGGGGATAAGGTGAGATTTTCAACATGACGAAGTACCTTTTTTTGAAGCAAACCTGCTGGAGATCGACGGCGCTGATTGTCATATTGGTGTTAACGACCTCTCTGCTATCAGGCTGTTTATACCGCGGCGAGAGGCAGCAGGGCGGTCCGATTTCCTATATTGAGAGCGTGGACCGGGTCCAACGGGCGATTGACCGTTTTCAGGAAGATAAGGCGATTCTGCCGATCATTACGGCTGGGGAGGATACTCCCCGATACGAGAAATACAAGATCGATTTGAACCAATTGAAGCGGGAAGGTTATTTGGATGAGCTACCGGCAGCGGCCTTTGAGCAGGGCGGAAGCGTCTATTTTCTCGTCATCGATGAAGAAACGGATCCTACGGTCAAAGTAATGGATTTAAATACGGTTCAGAAGGTGAACGACGTCCAGCACAAAGTGCTGAGCTACCGTACAAGTCACAGTAATGCACTCCCGGGCGAGGCTGAGGGTGAGGTCTATCCAGGTCTGTATACGGTGAATCTCTCATTGCTTAAGGCCGACAGCTTGGCATTGACCAGTGTCTACTCTGGAGAAACTCTGTCCTACCTGATGGACAAGCAAGGCAATGTGTATGTGAACTACGCTTTTGATATTATGCAGGTGATCGATCAGTCTGGGAAAACGCCGCAAGGTGACGAAGATTTGCGCACCTGGTTGACGGATCGCTCCGCATTCGTTCCGGTGAAGTCGCTGCCTTACCGTTGGAACGGAAGCGAACCCGTACCCTATCTCAATTAGGAAGAAGCCTCTCGAATGATTTCGGGAGGTTTTTCTTTTCTCTCTTCTCCTTTTTCCTGCGTCATACTTTTTCCGATAGAGTCATACAAATGGGAGTATGGCGGTTAAGTGCCCGCCTTGTTCGGGTTGAATGAGCGGCCCCGCAAAAAAAACGGGCTTGGACGGTTTTAACCGTCATATTCTCGCATCTGGTACATAAGATGTTACTAGTCCAAATGCATGTACGAGTTTACGCCGCTTCGTTCAGGTTCCTTCCACAGGTTTGCGGCGGCGGACACGGGCAAGAGGGGCTGCCGCTCCTGCCGCAGCAGCGAGGCCCAAAAGCATGATGAATCACGAAGCGGATGCTCTCGGGGCATTTTTCCTTCGGCGAAATTTGAGGAGGGGATATCATTGGTATTGGAGAAAGTGGACATTTTTAAGGACATTGCCGAACGAACTGGAGGCGACATCTATCTAGGGGTCGTCGGTGCCGTCCGTACCGGGAAGTCGACCTTTATTAAGCGATTCATGGAAACTGTCGTACTCCCGAACATCGCAAATGAAGCAGATCGAGTCCGCGCGGTAGATGAACTTCCGCAAAGCGCCGCCGGCAAAACCATTATGACGACCGAACCGAAGTTTGTTCCGAACAATGCGGTGCAAATCAAGGTGGCTGAAGGACTCGAGGTCAACGTAAGACTCGTCGATTGCGTCGGATACGCCGTGGAAGGCGCAAAAGGTTACGAGGACGAAAACGGGCCGCGGATGATCTCCACCCCATGGTTTGAAGAACCGATTCCGTTTCAAGAAGCGGCGGAAATCGGTACACGCAAAGTCATCCAAGAACATTCCACGTTAGGGGTTGTCGTGACGACGGATGGAACGATTGCCGATATTCCGCGTTATTCTTACGTGGAATCTGAGGAGCGGGTTGTTGCCGAACTGAAGGAGGTCGGCAAGCCATTTGTGATGGTGATCAACTCGACACGTCCAAACAGTGAAGAAACCCAACAGCTCCGCGGTGAGTTAGCCGCAAAATATGACATTCCGGTCCTTGCGCTCAGTGCAGCGACAATGACAGAAGAAGACGTAACCGGGGTCCTCCGGGAAGTTCTGTATGAGTTCCCAGTACATGAGGTGAACGTCAATTTGCCTAGCTGGGTGATGGTACTGAACGAGAACCACTGGCTGCGCACCAATTTTGAGAACTCTGTCCGCGACACGGTTAAGGATATTCGCCGTCTGCGCGATGTCGATCGGGTTGTCGGCAACTTCATGGAATACGATTTTATCGACCGGGCTGGTCTCAGCGGATTAAATATGGGTCAAGGTGTAGCCGAGATCGATCTGTATGCGCCGGATGATCTGTATGACCGCATCCTGATGGAAGTGGTGGGCGTTGAGATTCGAGGCAAAGACCATTTACTGCAGCTGATGCAGGAATTTACGCACGCGAAACGGGAATACGACCGGTTCGCCGAGGCGCTGGAAATGGTCAAAACGACCGGTTATGGCATCGCTGCGCCGACGCTTGCGGAAATGGCGCTGGATGAGCCAGAGCTGATCCGTCAGGGATCCCGCTTCGGAGTAAGGCTGAAGGCGACAGCACCATCGATCCATATGATCCGCGTCGACGTCGAGTCGGAATTTGCGCCGATCATCGGGACCGAGAAACAAAGCGAAGAGCTTGTCCGTTATCTGATGCAGGATTTCGAGAACGATCCGATCAAGATCTGGGAGTCCGACATCTTCGGCAGATCCTTGCACTCGATCGTACGCGAAGGCATTCAAGGCAAAATCGCCATGATGCCGGATAACGCTCGTTACAAGCTGCAGGAAACGCTGGGGCGGATTATTAACGAAGGTTCCGGCGGCCTCATCGCCATCATCCTATAGGTAACGAAATATTCGGCTTTTGATCATAACTACATCCAACCTTCACGGTGCTGAATAAGCTGACTTTTCAATCTCATTGATTTCCTAACCTTAGGCAATTCCTCCTCAATGACCGCGCGTATGCTGAACCATGGCTGCGTGCGGTTGTTTTGTTATTTGAGGGCGGAAAGGTCCATTTTGTAGGGCGAATTGAGGAAATATCGCCGGGAAGCCTTGAAATAGCTTGAAATTATGTATGGGCTGTATTACTATAAATTTGTTCCGCGTCCCCGAAAGCGCGATTTCATCACGTTTTTCGGGAATTTGTACGTAATGAATTGCATAAATCACGTATATTCTGCGGTAAAACGGAAACACAAATAGCAAGTGGTATTATTTTCCTTGGTGGGAGGTGAAACACACATGAACAAATCCGATTTGATTGCTCAAGTTGCAGAAAGTACTGAGCTGTCCAAGAAAGACGCGACGAAAGCGGTTGATGCCGTTTTTGATGCGATTTCCACAGCGCTGCAGAACGGAGATAAAGTTCAACTGGTTGGCTTCGGTAACTTTGAAGTCCGCGAGCGTTCCGCCCGTAAAGGCCGTAACCCGCAAACCGGAGAGGAAATCGAAATCCCTGCGAGCAAAATTCCTGCTTTCAAACCAGGTAAAGCGCTCAAAGACGGAATTAAATAAAGATTTCTACATATCTTCCGTGCAAAAGACCGTGGGCTTCTCGTTCACGGCTTTTTCTTTTCACGGAGGCTTAAAGAAGAACCAATCTGTCTAAAATGTGAAGGGGAGGCGCTGCCACATGGATAACCAGCAACACGGTAACGATCCATCTGCCGCGGGCGGAGACTATTTCGTGATTAAGGCCAAAGAACAGGGCGTTACGGTCATCGGACTAACCCGGGGGAAGGATACGCGGTTTCACCACACCGAAAAGTTGGACAAGGGCGAGGTGCTCATCGCTCAATTTACCGATCACACCTCAGCTGTCAAGGTTCGCGGCAAAGCGCTCGTCTATACGAAGCACGGCTTGATTGATACGGAGGAATGATTTTCTAATCTGCAGGCATAGCCTGCTTTTTTTCTATGTAGAATGGGGTATAAGAACCGTATGGACAAAGGCTAAAATTGGCGCTGTCCAAGAGTACCAGAAGGGAGAATGCCCCATGAAACGGAACTTATTCGTTCGGGCCATCCTGCTAACATTCATCTGTGCGCTGGGAATGGCAGGAACAGCTTGGTTAGGGGAGCATCCTGCCCGTCAGCGGCAGGCAGCAGCGGTGTTTGCGGGTACGTCCCCAGCGGAGCTCACCGAGGAGAACCTTGTGGATGCTTTGGCCCCGTTGCAGCTTCCGGTGCCCATCGCGAAAGTGGAGCTGAACCGAGATATTTTGTCCGTTGACCTGAAGGTTGAGGGGGACTCGGTTCGTACTGCAGATGTGTACCGGGGAATGGCGGAAATGATCTCGTTTGCGTTCGAACGCACGAACAATATTGATCAACTGTTGCTGCGGTTGATGGCGGAGGACCGCTGGATTGGCACCAAGTATTTGTTGCTGGCTGCGGATGTTCGGCGGACCGAATTTACGGCTGAGGAGCTGGACCTGCTTCGACATGTCGGCAGCGGTGAGATCCCCGAGGCGCTGCGGCTGCGCCTGCGGATGACCGAAACCAAGTTGTGGAAGTCCCGTTTTCTACAGGAGTAAACGGTAAATTGAGCGATGCGTTGATTTCACGTATCACCTCCGTGTCAACTCATATAAAAATGTTACCGAAGGATAATGGTTCACTCACGTAATTTTGTTACCC